>DATNED010000156.1:0-71108 GCA_035553115.1 Terriglobales bacterium
CAGCACCCCCGCCCGGGCCAAGCCCTGCACATGCGCCCGCGTGCCCGTGATTTCGGCCGCCGCCAGCCGCCGGTCCACCGCGAACGAACCGGAAAACGCCTCGAACCCGGCGTCGGTCGCGCCCTCGAACCGCCCGCCCCAGAGCTTCACGCCTTTCGCTCCGCCAGCAGCGCCTGCATCTTCATCGGAAGCCCGATCAGGTTGATGAACCCCTCCGCGTCGCGCTGATCGTAGAGTTCTCCCATGGTGAACGAGGCCAGTTTTGAGGAATACAGCGAGTGCGGCGAGGTCCGCCCTGCCACCAGAGCGTGGCCTTTGTGCAGCTTCAACTTCACCGTGCCGGTCGCGGTCGCAAGCGCGCGATCCATGAAGGCGTCGAGCGCTTCGCGCAAGGGCGTGAACCACAGCCCGTTGTACACCAGGCGCGCGTACATCAACCCCAGTTGTTGTTTCAGCTCCGCCGTCGAGCGGTCCACGGTCAGCGCCTCGAGCTCGCGCAGCGCCGTGACCAGCAGCGTTCCTCCCGGGGTCTCATACGCCCCGCGGGACTTCATTCCGACGAAGCGGTTCTCGACCAGGTCAATCCGGCCGATGCCGTGCTTGCCGGCGCGCTGGTTCAGGTCAGCCAGCAGCGCCGCCGCGCTCTTGCGCGCGCCGTTCACGCTCACCGGAACGCCGCGCTCGAAGCCGATCTCCACGTATTCGGCCTGCTGCGGCGCCGCGTCCAGCGAAGCCGTCAGCAGCCACATGTCCTCAGGCGGCTCCGCCGCCGGATCCTCCAGCGCCCCGCCCTCATGGCTGATGTGCCAGATGTTCTGGTCGCGGCTGTAGATTTTGGCGATCGTCTGTTCGATCGGAACATTGTGCTTTTTCGCGTACGCAATCGCGTCCTCGCGCGAAACGATGTCCCACTCCCGCCAAGGCGCGATCACGCGCAAGTGCGGCGCCAGTGCCTTGTAGGTCAGCTCGAAGCGAACTTGGTCGTTTCCCTTGCCGGTGCAACCGTGCGCCAGCGCGTCGCAGCCGGTCTCGAGCGCCACCTCGACCTGCTTTTTGGCGATGATCGGCCGCGCCATGGATGTGCCGAGCAGATACTTGTAGTCGTACACGCATCCGGCCTTCAGCGTCGGCCAGACATATCCGGTGAGGAACTCCTCGACCAGGTCGGCCACCACCACCTCGTCCGCGCCGGTCCGCAGCGCCTTTTCCCGCAGCTTGGTGTAGTCGTCGCCTTGCCCCACGTCGGCCACCACCGCCACGATCGCCGCGCCGCCGTAGTTCTGCTTCAGCCAGGGAATGATGATCGAGGTGTCGAGGCCCCCGGAGTAGGCCAGGGCGATCTTCTTCGGTGCGGGGAGGGTGGGCGTATTCATGCGGAATGGTTCGCGCGCTCTTTCGAGCCGCCCAGGATGAGGGCGGCCAGGATGGCCTTTTGGGCGTGCAGGCGGTTCTCCGCCTGTTGATAGACCAGCGACACCGGCGAATCGATCACGCCGGCGGTGACTTCTTGACCGCGGTGCGCCGGCAGGCAGTGCAGGAACCGCACCCCGGGGCGCGCCCGCTTCATCAGCGCCTCGTTCACCTGGTAATTGGCGAAGTCGCGCGCCCGCTGCGTCTGCTCGGCCTCTTGCCCCATGCTGGCCCAGGTGTCGGTGTACACCGCATGCGCTCCGCGCAGCGCCGGGCCGAGCGCGGTCCCGATTTCGATCTTCGCCCCCGACCTCCGCGCCAGCGCGTGCACGCGCGCCACCACCGTCGCATCGGGCTCGTATCCCGCCGGGGTGGCCGCAGCCATGGTGATCCCCGCCAGCGCCGCCGCCTCCAGCAGCGAATGCAAAGTGTTGTTGCCGTCACCGACATAGGCCAGCTTGATCGCGGGAAAATCCTCGAAGGCTTCGCGCAGCGTGAGGAAATCCGCCATCGCCTGGCAAGGATGGCTGTGGTCGCTCAGCCCGTTGATGACCGGCACCGCGCTCGAGCTGGCCAGCAGCTCGATGGATTCATGTCCGAACGTTCGCGCCACGATCGCGTCCATCCACAGCTCGAGGTTCCGCGCCACATCCACGATGTCCTCGCGCTCGCCCAGCGGCGACTCGGTGAAATCGAGGAACACCGCGTGTCCGCCCATCTCCTGCATCGCTACGTCGAACGTCACCCGCGTGCGCAGCGACGGCTTCTCGAAGATCATGGCCAGCCCGCAGCCGCTCAGCAGGTCGCGGTATCGCCCGGGGTGAACCTTGATGTCCGCCGCCAAGTCGAGCAGCGCCAGGAACTCCTTCCGGCTGAGGTCGCTCAGGTTGATCAAGTCGCCGCTCGAAAGACGCGGCAGCCGGGGCGCGACCCGCGTGACGCCGTTCGCCGGCCGCGCCGCCTGCAAGGTCGGATTCAAGAGATTCATCTTCACAGTCGTGCCCTGTCCCCTGTCCCTCGTGTCTAACTCCCCAGCAACTCGCGCAGCCGCCGCTCGATCTCGAGCCGCTGCCGCGTCCCCGCGCATACCAGCAGCAACGTGTCGTCCCCCGCCAGCGACCCCGCCACCTCGCTCCAGCCCGCGGCGTCGAACGCCGCCCCCACCGTGGGGGCGGCGCCAGGCGCGGTCTTGACCACCAGCAGGTTCTGCGCCGGCCGCAGGTCGCGCACAAACTCCCGCACGATGTGCCCGACCTCGGGCGCCTCCGGCTCCGCCGCCACCTCGCCGTGCTCGCTCCCGGCGAGATCGGCGTATCCCGAAGGCGTCTTCACCAGCCCCAATTCCTTGAGATCGCGCGAGAGCGTGACTTGGGTGGTCTCGACCCCCGCCCGGTGCAGCGCCTCGGCCAGCTCGATCTGCGAGTGCAGCGCCCGCGCCCGCACCAGCTTCCGGATCTGCGCCTGCCGGAACGCCTTGCTCACCGCCGCGCCCTTGCCCGACGAATATTTATTCGCATGCTGAATATTTAATCACACCCCGCTCCGCCGGTCAAACCCTCCTGGAGTTGCGATCCGCGATACAATGGCGGTGTGGCTGGGCAGGCGCCCGGAATCCGATCCCGCCCTGCGGGACGGATATCTCTGGGCATGGCGGTTTCGCCCCTGAAGCTCCGCCCGCATCCCGTTGGAATTGATAGGAGGGCTTGATCCCGCCCCGCGGGACAGGCACCGCCGCCATGAGCCTCTACCCCTCCGAGTCCGCCTCGGCCCAGCTGAAAGTCACGGTCGCCGCCTGCCGCGCCAAAAAACAGCGCGGCGAGAAGATCACCTGCCTCACCGCCTACGACTACCCCTTCGCCCGCCTTCTGGATGAGGCGGGGATGGATATTCTTCTCGTCGGCGACTCGCTCGGCATGGCCGTCGCCGGCCAAGAGAGCACGCTCGCGGTCACGCTGGACGAAATGCTGATCGCGACCCGCGCCGTGCGCCGGGCGACCCGCCGCGCGCTCGTGATCGCCGACATGCCCTACGGCACCTTCCACTTGGGCAAGAAGCAAGCCGTCGGCAACGCCATCCGCCTGGTGAAGGAGGGCGGCGCCGAGGCCGTGAAGGTCGAGGGCGGAGCCCGCCGCGCCGCCATTGTCCACGCCATTGTCGAGGCCGAAATCCCCGTGATGGGCCACATCGGCCTGACCCCGCAATCGGTGCATCCGCAGAGTGGCTACCGCGTCCAGGGCACCACCTCCGACGCCGCCGCGCAGATTTTGCGCGATGCCGAGGCCCTCGAGCGCGCCGGCTGCTTCGCGTTGGTGCTCGAAGGCATTCCCCGGGAACTGGCGGCGGCGATCACGGCGCGGATTTCCATTCCTACGATTGGCATTGGCGCAGGTCCTGATTGCGACGGGCAGGTGCTGGTGCTGCACGACCTCCTGGGCCTGAGTTTCCGCCCGCGCCCGAAATTCGTCCGCCCCTATGCCGACTTGGCCGCCGCCGTCCGCATGGCCGCTGAGGCCTACCGCCAGGATGTCGAGGCCGGCAGCTTCCCCGCCGACGGGGAAAGCTACCACCTGCCCAAAGAAACTTCGCTTACGATGCAGTAGTGGAGATATTCCAGGATCCACTGCAATTTCAGGCGTGGTGCGCTTCCGTGGACGGCGAGCGCGCGCTCGGCTTCGTGCCCACCATGGGCGCGCTGCATGAAGGTCATCTCTCGTTGGTGCAGGCCTCGCTGCGCCGCGATGCCGTGACTGCGGTCAGCATTTTCGTCAACCCCACCCAGTTCGGTCCGAGTGAAGACTTCGACCGCTATCCGCGCATGCTCGCGCAGGATTGCGCCCTACTCGAGGACGCCGGCGTGGCCTTGGTCTTCGCGCCGGCGGCCGAAACCATGTACGGCCCCGGCGACGCCACCCGGGTCGAGGTCTCGGGCCTGGAATCCCGCCTCGACGGCGGCAGCCGCCCCGGACATTTCCGCGGCGTCGCGACCGTCGTCTTGAAGCTTCTCCAACTGGCCGCGCCCACCCGCGCCTACTTCGGGCAGAAGGACGCCGCCCAGGTCGCCGTCATCCAGCGCTTGGTCCGCGATTTGTTCCTGCCGGTCGAGATCGTGGTTTGCCCCACCGTCCGCGAGCCCGACGGTGTCGCTATGAGCTCGCGCAACGCCATGCTCTCGCCTGCCGGGCGCGCCGCCGCCCGCGCGCTGCCGCTGGCCCTGCGCCGCATGGGCGAGGAATATGAGGCTGGCGAGCGCTCCACGGCGGCTCTCGTCGCGCTCGGCACCGCGGCCATCGCAGCCGAGCCCGGCTTGCGCCTCGACTTCCTTCAGGCGGTGGATGCGGAAACCCTCCTGCCGGTCGAGTTCGCCGCTCCCGGCACGCTCTTCGCCCTTGCCGCCTTCGCCGGCGCAGTCCGACTGATTGACAACGCCCGCGTGGACGCGGACGCGGCGTGGCGGCTGTAACCCACCCGGTGCCGCTGCATTTGACGGCACGCGGGGGGCCCTTCGCCGGGGTCGCGCCGCTTTGCCCCCTGGGCAAAATCGGCGCGAAGGGCTGCGAAATTCGGAAGGCGCGGACGTGCCAATGGCGCTTTCACGCCCCCGGGAAACAACCCAGGCGCTTGCCCCGGCGAAGCGCAGCGCCGGTTCGGGGCCAGGGGCCCCCAAACCGGCGCGAGCAGGCCGCCCGCGCTTCTCCAGCGGTGCGGCCGCATAAGCGGGACGCGCTGCGGACCGGCCCGGCGCAGTCACAGCCGTGGCCGGGTAGGCGCGCTGGGGCCCGCGCCAACCGTAGTAGAATCCCTTCCTAGCAGGCGCAGGTGCGGTTTCGGGTCGTTCGGCAGACGTTGCGAATTTAGTCCAGACGGCCGCGGAAGGAAGCTCATGCATTTGCCCTTGCGAATTCTTCAATCCTCGCTGGCGCTCGCGCTGGCCGCGATGCCGCTATTGAGCGCGGCGTCCGCTCCGCGGCAGGAATATGACCCCGCGGTGTTCGCCAAGCCCATGCCCGCTGCCCAGCTTGCGTTCCTGTCTGCCTACGATGGGGCCGCGCCCAAACCGCTCGAGCACGACAAGAAATTCCGCAAGCTGGTCGGAGCTGTTTCCCCCAATGGCCTGTTCCATCTGGGCGTGGATATGCCGATCGAGAATGCCCTCGAGCTGGTGCTCGAGGGCGCAACAGCCCCGGTTCGGCTGCGCGATGGCCGCTACCTGATGGTCTCAACCGACGCCGGCGTCCGCCGCGGCTTCCTGTGGGTGGACGTTCAGGAGGGCATCGGCATTGGCGGCATTTACTTCCATCCTTCGAATGGCGAACCCACACCCACGCTCACGCTGTTCTCGCGCCAGGCAGCCGAGGCGCAGAACCTCGATCCCGCGCAGCTTCCCGCGGCATTCCGGTCCGACTTGGAGCAATGGGAACGCGCCGCGCGGGTTCCGCCCGTGCTGGCACGCTACTTCATCACCTCGGCAAGCCGCAAGATCCTCTTGCTGCACAGCGAGGAGTTCTGCACCGATCCCGACGCCGGAACTCCCGTGGGATGCGCTCAGCTGGACGCCGCCGCCGCCGACATGGACCTCGAGACCGCCGACTACCTCGACCAGACCCGCCACGCCACCAACGCCACCGCGCGCATGGTGCCGGGCGCCGCCATGCAGGCCTGGATCCAGGACCGTGACCATTCTTGCTTGGCCGCGCCGAACCTCCTGGATTGCCGCATCCGCATGACCCGCGAGCGGGTGCGGGTGGTGGTGCACGCCCCGCCGCGGGCGCCGCGCCGCGGGCATTGAGCTATTCCGCGGTGTAGTCGATTTCCATCCGGCGCACCAGTCGGGTCGCGGCCCACAACACTACCGCCGCCAGCAGCAGCAATCCTGCGATCGCCGTGATCGGGCGGATGGCATCCGGCGATGAGACCAGGAGTGCATACAAGGCTGGTGTGCCCGGGGCGGCCGCAAGGTTCACCGGGCACAGCTGCATCAGGTAGTAAATGACGCTGACTTTCTTCAGCAGCGCCGGCAGGAACGGCACTGCGCTCTCCCACAGCAGCAGCGCCACCGCGGGCACGATCGGGTTGCGGAACATCAGCCCGGCGGCAAGAAACACCGCCCCGTAGCCCACGCAGGCGAGTGCGGTGACGCCCAAATAGGCGGCGGTGTGTTCGAGCCCCCCGGCGCCCACGACGCGCCCGAGCAGGAACATTTGCAGCCACGCGCTGCCGGCGAAAACCACCACCGATGCCACCAGCCCGGCCGCAAACTTCGCGCTCAGCACGCGCGAGCGCGGCACCGGCGCCAGGAAATAGAAGTGCAGGCTCTTGTTCAGCAGCTCGCCGCGGAACAGGTTCATGAAGATGCCCAAGCATCCAAAAAACACGGCGAGGCGCAGGTAGAAAAACTCGAAGACGTTGGCAAACAGCTCTCCGACATCACCCAGGCTGGGCCCGGGGCGGCGCTGGATGCGGGAAACCACCCCTCCGGCCACGCTGATGTCGTAGAGGGTCGAACCGTCGGAGTAGCGGTACCAGTAGATATCGTTGAAGATGATTTCGTCATGGCTGCCGCGGCGGCGGCGCACGAAGTGCTCCTTGCGCGCCGGCTCGCCCAGGGCGGCCACCAAGTTCGCCTCCGGCATGCCGCGTTGGACTGCGTCAAAATCCTGCGGCGTCAGGCGTTTGCTTTGCTGCGCGGCCCAGGCTTGACGCTGCCCGGCCTCGATGTGCACCTGAACGCTATAGGCGAAGAAGAGCAAGAATGGCGCCAGCGCGAGCAGATAGATCCACCACCCTCTGCGGGCGAGAAACGCCTTGCGCACCTCGCGCCGGAACACCGCCGACCATTGCCGAGCCCCCGGCGTCATTCGCCTCCCTCCGGCGCGCCAACCAGATACTGGTACACCGAGCCGGCATCGTCATCGGCCGGCGCCAGCGAGACGATCTCAAGCCCGGGAACCGCGCCCGCGGCCATCAAGCGGTTGACTTCGGTGTAGAGCGCATCGGCGTCGCGGGTGGTCACTTGCAGTCCGGGGCTGCCCCAGGCGTCGGGCGCGAGCACGCGCGCGTCCAGCATGTGCGGCCAGCCGATCACCGCCGCGGCCAGCGCGTGCGGCTGATTGCACCGCACCCGCACTTGCAGCGGATGGTCGCGCATCTCGGCGCGCACGTCGTGGATCTGCCCTTCCGCCACCACGTAGCCGTTGCTCAGCATCACGACCTGGTCGGAGATCGCATCCACCTCGTGCAGCACGTGGCTCGAGATCACCAGGAACCGCCCTTCCGAGCCCAATTGCTTGAACAACGCCACCGTCTCGGCCCGCGCCAGCGGATCGAGGCCGTTCAGCGGCTCGTCGAGAATCATCACCTGCGGGTCGTGGCACAGCGCCTGCGCCAGCCGGATGCGCTGCCGCATGCCCTTGCTGTAGGCCGCGATCTTGCGGTCGCCGGCGTCGGTGAGCTTCACCCGCTCCAGCGCCGCTTGCGCCTTGCCCGCCGCCGCCGCCGAATCGAGTCCGTGCAGCGCCAGTGTGGCCAGCAGGAATTCGCGCCCGGTCGCCCCCGGCGGATAGGAATCGAACTGGGTGCAGTAGCCGACGAGGTGGAACAGTCGCTCCGGCGCCTCCGGCGAGATTCCGAGCACGCTCACGTCCCCGCGGCTGGGCCGGACCAAGCCCGCCAGCAAGTTCATGAGCGTGGTTTTGCCCGAGCCGTTCGGCCCCACCAGGCTCGTGATGCCCGGCGGAATGGTGAGATTCACCCGGTTCACGCCCAGCACATCGCCGTAGAACTTCGAGACGTTTCGAAACGCGATTCCAGCGTCGGACCGTGGCGTCATCGCACCACCTCCAGCGGGCGCACCCGTTTCAGCACCAGCGCCAGCGAAGCCAGCCCCAGCGCAATCAGCACTGCCCACGCCTCGCGCTCGAGCGCGAGCGGTGGCGGCCCCAGCCGGAACATGTCGCTCCATACGATGAGGTGAAGCTGCATGAAATCGAGCAATCCGCCATTCTGCGTGCTCAGCACCAAATTCATCGCGCTGCCGAAGCCTGCCCCGAAAAAGTAGATTCCGAGCAATGCTGCCCCCGCCACCACGCGCCACTTGATCCAGGCCGAAACCGCCAGCGCCAACAGGGAAAGCACGATGATCCAAATCCAGCAGGCCGCCAAAATGCTCCATCCCAGCCACAAATTCGCGCTCCGCCACGCCGCCCCGCCCATCACGCATTGCACCGCGAACAGAAACAACCCCGGCACCCAGGTCAAGCCCGAGAGCAGCGCCACCAGCACCAGAATCTTGCCCAGCAAGTACTCGAATCGCCGCAACGGCCGCGCCAGGTACAGCGCCAAGCCGCCGTGGGCGAGGTCGGGGGCCACCAGCCCCGGCGCCGCGAATGCGGTGAACAGGAAGGCGAAGACGCACTGGTAGTGGACGAAGGAGAAGAAAAAGCCGCGGCCGATGCTGAAGAAATTGTGGATGCCCAAGTCGGCAAGGAAGGTGGCGTGGTTGGCGACGTAGATCGCGATCAGGTCCAGCAGCGGAAAAATGAAACAGAGAAGATAAAACGCAAGCAGGAGTTTCGAGCGGAACACCGCGCGCAGCGCGTAGCGGTAAAGGATCAGCGCGCGCGACCATTCGGGGGTGATCGCGCCCTCGTAGCCGCGGTAGGTCTGCTTGTAGACCGCCATTACGCTCGGACCTCCGGCACGGCATCCTCGCGCATCGCGCGCAGGAAGACGTCTTCCAGCGTGTCGTGCCCCTGGGAGAGGCGCCGCACCTGCAGATGGCATTCCGCCGCCATGCGGAACAACGCGCCGGCTTCCATGCCCTGCGCTAAAGTGAGCCGCAGCCGGCTGCCGCTGGCGCTTGCCACCTCGCAGCCGCGGGCGCGCGCTGCCGCCGCCAGCGTGGCGGCTTCGCCGCCGGAAAGTTCGACGTCGAGCATCGGGGCGGAGCGGCCCGCTGCCGCCCGGTCCGCCGCCAAGTCGGCGTGATGCACGATCCTCCCGTGCTTCAGAATCACAACTTCATCGCAGGTCTCTTCCACATCGCGGAGCAAGTGCGAGCAGAGCACGATCTGGCACGCGCCGGTGTCGCGAATCTCGCGGATGAGGCGCAGCATGCGCAGCCGCGCCGGCGGATCGAGGCTGTTGGTGGGCTCGTCCAGGATCAGCAGCCGCGGCCCGTGCACAATCGCCTGCGCCAGCTTCGCTAACTGCTTCATGCCGAGCGAATAGCCGCCCACCGGACGGTAGCGCGCCTCCCCCAGGCCGACGTAGAACAGCGCCTCATGCGCCCGCTCCAGCGCCGCCTCCGCCGGCAGTCCGGCAAGCTCGCCCATCAGGCGCACAAAGCTCACTGCCGACATGCTGGCGATGAAGGCGTCGTTCTCGGGCATGTAGCCGATTTGGCGTCGCGCCTGCCGGCTCACCTGAGCGACATCAAGGCCGAGCACGGAAGCCGTGCCCGCGGCCGGCCGCAGGAAGCCCAGCAAGGTGCTGATGAGGGTGGATTTCCCCGCGCCGTTTGGCCCTAGCAGGCCAATCACCTGCCCGCTCAGCGTGGCGGTCAGGCCATGCAGGATCTCGCGCCTGCCGTAACCCACCCGCAAATCGGCCAGCGCCACGGCGGGGGTGGCAGAGCGCGGGGGCGCGGCGACCTTCTCGGGTGCTGCTGCAGTCGGCATGGCGTACGCTCGAAGGCTCCGCTTCTGAAGCTTAGCCCAGGCTGAATACGCGCGCCCGAGCGGAACGGTTCCCGCTATTCCAGCAGATCAATCGCCCGGCTCGTCAACAAGGCCCACTGCTGCTCGTTGACCGCTGCGCGAGGATTGTTCCAAATAGCGGAAACCGCATACCAAGCCCCGGTCTTCGACCGCAGCAGGAAATCCAGGCTGATTACCCCCGGCTCGCTCCCGCCCTTGAAGCCGATGTAGGTCCATTTCGACGCGGACAAGGGCAGGCCGCGGTTGATGGCGAGAATGGAGCGCGCGGTGGCGCGGTTTCGATCACTCTCGGGAGCATGAAACCACGCCAGCGCGTGGCAGATATCGCTCGCCGACTCCAGCCATTCCAGATTCTCGATCTCGCGCGGCCCCGTGCCGCTCGAGGCCGCTTCCAGCTTTGCGCTCAGCTCCGGCGTGGCGCTCGGCGCCAGCGATGCCAGCAGGCTCCGCCGTGCGGCGGCGCCGTCGGAGAGAAACGTCTGCCGGCGTCCGGCGTCGCCGTATTTGAGCTGGAACATTTCCCAGGTGGTGAGGAACGGCTGGTTCAGCGCCGCGTGGCCGCTCCCCATCGCCGACTGCTGCGCTTCGACCCGCTCCCGGCCGACGGTATGCAGAAGCTGGTCGGCGGCGGTATTGTCGCTGATCGAAATCATCAGTGACGCCAAGGACTGCAGCGTCAGCGGCGTGCCCAGGGGCCAGCCCTGGAGCTGTCCGCTGGCCAGCGAATGGGTCTCGAGCCTCGCCACCTGGTCCCAATGCATCTTGCCCTCGGCCACCTGCTGGGTCAGCGCGCCCAGGATATAGAGCTTGAAGGTGGAACCGATGGCCAACGGCTTGTCCGCCTGCCATTGCGCCACCGTCGTGGGCTGGTTCCCGTTCAGCTTCTCCGCCAGAAAACTCACGCTGCCGGGCAGCGCGCGCATGTCCGAAAGCAGGGCGGCAACACTGTCGTGAATCGGAATCGGTCCGCCGATGCGGAAGCCCGCGATGTTGTGCGCGGCTTCGCCGTTGAGGGTAAGCAGCACGGGCGCTTGATATCCCTTGGAAAACTCGAAATCGAAAGCCGCGGTGCCCGACGCCTGCTGCCCCACAAAATGGACTGCCGTAACCGTCCCCAATTGCGCATACAGCTTCGCTAGCAGCGCCTGCAGCTGCGACGGCGAAATCTGCGCCAGGAACTGCGGCGTGAACAGCTCTTCGACCCCTTTGGGATCGGCACGGATGTATTTCCCCACGGACTCGGCGGCGGCCTGGACCTGCGCATTCGCAGGCGCCGGCGTTTTTTGTTGGCCCCAAAGGGTCGCGCCGCAGATCAGCAGTGCAAGCAGGGTGGCACGGATGGAGTAGGTCACACTGTCAGCATACCGCCCGCGCGACGGCGGCCGTCAAACTTTAATCAGCACCTTCCCGCCCTGCCGGGTGCGCGCCTTGGCGACGGCGGCGTTGAAGTCGTCGAGCGGGAAACGATCCGTGATGAACAGCGTCGGGTCCAGCAAACCGGCCGCCATCATGCGCAGCACATTGGGATAGGTTCCATGGCCGGTGTTGCCCATGGCGCCCACGATCGAGGCCTTCTTGCATTGATAGGGTTCGAGGTAGACGGGCACGCGTTTGGGGTCGCGGCCGATGATGATGATCTGGCTGCCATTGGCGGCGCACGCCTCCATCTGCGGCAGGCTGGAGTTGAACGCGCCCGCGCACTCGACTTGCACGTCGGCGCCTTGGCCTTCGGTGGCTTCGAGCACCTGCCGCGCCGCGTCGCCGCCGTCGGCCACGATATGCGCACCCACCTTGGTGGCCAGCTCGCGCCTTCCGGGGTTCTTCTCGAAGCACAGCACCTTGACCGCGCCGGTCGCGCGCAGCAGTTGGATCACCGCCAGCCCGATCGAGCCTGCGCCGTACACAGTCGCGAATGCTCCGGGCTTGATCCGCGCCGCGCACTCGAACAGCGCGTTGTAGCCCACCGTGAATGGCTCAATCACCGCCCCGGCCTCGAGCGTCCTCTCCTTCGAGCCGAAGCGGCTCGCCAGCGCATTGATGTTCCAACAGTTGCTTTCGGGCACCTGCAGCAGTTCCGCGCAGCCGCCGTTCATGGTGAACCCGACGTCATCAAGGTTTTCGCATTGGTTGGGGAAGCCGCGGCGGCAGGCCTCGCACTTGTGGCAGCAAACCATGTCGTCAAGGCAGACCAGATCGCCCGCCTTGAGATAACGCACCTTGGCGCCGACGGCCACCACCTCGCCCGCCACCTCATGGCCGGGCACGCTGGGAAAGCGCGCCATGCCGGGATACTTCATGTAGCCTTCCGCGTCGGTCTCGAAAAAATGCAGATCGCTGCCGCACAGCCCCGCCGCCGCCACCTTCAGGATTACGTCGTCGGGTCCGGGCGTCGGGTCGGCCAGCGTCGTGACCGCGGCCGAAGGATTGCGCCACACCGAGCTTCCGATGCGGGCCATGCGGGTGCGGGCTTCTTCCGGCGTGAGTTGATAGTCGGCGCGGGGCGCCCATTCGGCGCTGATGACAGCAGCTTTCATGCGGGTGGCAAGCTCCTTGGGGAAAACTTCAGTGTACCAGCAGCACTGCCGCGCGCGCGCCGACCGCCAGGGCATCGCAGTTGCGCTAGGCTGACGGCGTCGGCTCGGAGGTTTCTCTATGCATGCACCGTCTTTTCATCCGCTGCCTGCCCTGGCCTTGCTCGCGCTTTGCGGCTGTCTTTCCGGCGCCGCGCCCGCCCAAACCGCGCCCGGCGGCGGCGCCGGACAAGTCCAATTCGTGCCGCTCGAACAGTTCGAGGCGATGGTGCGCGCCGCCGCCCTGGCGCCGGTCTCGCGCGAAACGTTCGAAGACCAGCGCCAGGCCCTGAACCGCGCCCGCCAACGCAGCCGCGCCATCGTGGACGCCTACCTCGACCGATACCCCGACTTGGCCGACCTGCGGCGCCTGCTGCGTGCGACGCCCGACATCGGCCGCCGCCTGCCCAACGACGGCGTGGTCCGGCCCGAAACCGGCGACGGCTACCGCTTCAGCTTCATCAACAAGAACGGCATTCGCCAAAGCATCGGCATGATGGGCCAGGAGAACAAGCTCGCGCAACTGGCCAACTCCATCCAGCAGCTCAGCCTGCCCGCGGTGCAGCGCCAGCTCTATGCCACCTTCTACAACCAACTGCCGCCATCTTTCTGCCGGCCGCCGGGAACCGTGGGCTCCCAAACCCCCGCCTGCGCGGGCTTGCCCACGCCCGCAGCGCTCGAGGGAGCGTCGCTCCAGACCATCCACCAGGCGATTCAGCAATTGGCTTCGCACACCAGCGAAATCATCGCCCAGGTTCAAAACCCGATCGCGCTCGAGCCCATCGGCTGCCAAGGCGAGATTGGCAACAACAACAGCGCCGACGCCAACGCCACCTGGGGCGACCAGACTTCGACCCAGGGCTGCGCGCCGCCGGCAGCCGACGGCATCTACGCCAACTTCAACTTTCCGAACAAGGGCTTGCTCTCCTGCATCAAGAACCAGGGCCGGCGCGGCACCTGCCACATCTTCGCAGCCACCTCGGCGATGGAGGAGCTGATCGCGCGCGACACCGGCACCTACGTCAACCTCAACGAGCAGGACTTCCAAGAGCACTTGAAGATGCTGTGGGAGAAGAACGTCCCCGACCTCAGCAACGACAATGGCGGCGGCGGCTTCGACTTGTTCAGCGCCGGCCAGAACGGCTACCGCTTCGCCTACGAGAACCAGTGGGACTACAACCCTTCGATCGATCGCGGAACCAACGATGTCAACTCCTGCGTGGGCTATCCCGCTTCCGAGCCCGGCTGCTCGGATACCGCGCCGCAGGCGGTCGAGGTCTGCACCCTCGACATCCGCCTGGTCAGCCCGCTGCGCTGCGGCTTCATGCTGGCGACCCTCACCGGCGCCCGCTCCCCCTACACCGCCGGCGGCATCGTGGATGTCTGGAACGGCTCTGAAAAGGACCTGACCTTCGACTACATGATCCTGGGTTTGGCGTTCAACAATGCCGTGATGCTCGGCTTCAACGTCACCGATTCGTTTCAGGGCTCGCCGGACGGCTACGTCGGCTTCGATCTCAACGATCTAAGCACTTCAGTCGGAGGCCACATGGTGCACGTGGTCGGCTTTGTCTCGAACCAGGACCTGGCCGCGGCGCTGCCTTCGGCGCCGCCGGGCGCCGGCGGCGGCTACTTCATCATCAAGAACAGTTGGGGTGCCTGCACCGGCGACGCCGGCTACTACTACATGCCCGTGACCTACCTGCTGGCCGAAGCCAGCGAGGTGGATATCTTCTCCAGCATCGGTCAGTAGCCGGGCGAGGCCATCGGGCAGGCGGTCTACGGCGCCAAGCGGCGCAGGCGCGCGACGGCGGCGTCGAGCGTGGGGTCCACCTTGGAGAAGCAGAAGCGGGTCTGCGCCGCGCCCAGCGCGCGGTCGTGGTAGAAGCTCGATCCGGGCACCGTGGCCACGCCAATCTCGCGCACCAGCCAGCGCGCGAATTCTTCCTTCCCGCAGCGGCCCAAGAACGGGGTCACGTCGGTCAGTACGTAGTACGCGCCCTCGGGCGCGGTGCAGGGGAAGCCCGCGTTCTGCAGCGCGGGAATCACGCGCTGGCGGCGGGCCGTGTAGTCGCCTGCAAGCTGCCGGCAATACTCGTCGCCGACGTTGAGCGCATGCGCGGCCGCAATCTGCAGCGGCGCGGGAGCGCCCACCGTCAAGAAGTCATGCACCTTTCGGATGCCCCCGGCCAGCCGCGCTGGCGAGATCGCCCATCCTACCCGCCAGCCGGTCACGCTGAACGTCTTCGAAATGCCGCTGATGGTGATGGTCCGTTCCGCCATGCCCTCGAGGGTGGCCATCGGGATGTGCGGCCGCTGGTCATAGACGATGTGCTCGTAAATCTCGTCGGTGATCGCCAGGCAATCCCACTGCACGCACAAGTCGCGGATGAACTCGAGTTCGGCCCGGGTGAAGACCTTGCCGGTCGGGTTGTTCGGCGTATTGACGATGATCGCGCGCGTGCGCGGGTTGAATGCCGCCGCCAGCTCGGCGCGGTCGAAGTTCCATCCATCCGCGCTCTCGCGCAGCGTCACAAACCGCGGCGTCGCTCCGCTGAGAATCGTGTCCGGGCCGTAGTTCTCGTAGAAGGGCTCGAAAACCACCGTCTCGTCGCCCGGGTTGAGCACGGCGATCAGCGTCGAGATCATGGCTTCGGTCGAGCCGCAGCAGACCGTCAAGTTCGGGTCGCTGATCTCCATGCCGTACCAGCGCCGGTACTTGTCGGCGATGGCGGTGCGCAGCAGCGGATCGCCCCAGGTAACCGCGTACTGGTTGATGTCGTCGCGGATCGCCTGGATGGCGGCGTCCTTGATGAAGTCGGGCGCCGGAAAATCGGGAAAGCCCTGCGCCAAATTGATCGCGTCGTGTTCCATCGCCAGCCGCGTCATCTCGCGGATCACACTCTCGGTGAACTGCGCGACCCGGCCCGAGACGCCGCGCGCGGACGCGGCAGGGGCGGATGGGGTGGAAACCGAGGCGGTGCTCATTGGCGTTGGCTAACCGGCGAGGCTTCGTCCAGGCGCCCTGCGCCCGGACCCGACTGCGAAAAGGGCGCGCCGTGCCCTGGAATCAGAATACCTTCAAAACGGTCGAGCATCTGCCGCGAACGCTGGAATTGCGTGTGGTTGTGCGGCGGCATGTCGTACCCCACGGCCTCGTCGTCGCCGAACGGGCGGGCGTCGCCGAGGACCAAGTAGGGCCCCTCGACCCCGTCCACTTCGAGCGAGAGGTGCCCCGGCGTGTGCCCCGGCGTGGGAACCACGCGCACCCCGCGCAGCCCTAGCTCGTGCTGCTCGCACCAGCGGTACCGCTCCACCGCTCCCAGCGACGCCGGATCCCACATCCATTGCAGCAGCTGCAGCACGCGCGCCTCGTCCATGCGGTCGAACTCCTCGTCGGTCGCCTCCGGATAAAACGTGCGGAACACCTCGCGCCGCGTCTCGCCTCCGCACACCGAGTCGTAGATGCTCAGGGCCCAATCGAAATCCACCTTCGATCCGTACACCCACGCCTGCGGAAACAAAAAGTTGCCGCCGCAGTGGTCCAGATGAAAATGCGTGTTGATCACGCCTGCGACCGCTTCGGGCGCAACCCCGGCCCGCCGGAGGCCATCGAGCAGAATCGAATCATGCTGGGGAAATCCGGTGTCCACGACGATATGCAGGCCGTGCGGATCGGTGAGCAGCACCGAACAGGACTGCAGCGGCAGACCCGGCACCAGCACTTGCACGTTCCAACGCGGCGGCCGTGCGCCGTTCCCGTTCCAACTCATGCCGCCCCCGCCAAGGGCAGATGCACCGTGAAGCTGCTGCCCTGGCCGGGCGAGCTTGAAACCTCGACCGAGCCGCCATGGGTCTCGGCCACCCACTTGACGATCGGCAAGCCCAGTCCGCACCCCTCGACGCCGGCTTCGCTGCGGGTGCGGCTCTTGTCGGCGCGGTAGAAGCGATCGAAGATGCGCGGCAAATCCTCTGCCGCGATGCCCATGCCGCTGTCGCGCACCAGCAGCCGCGCCTCTGGACCCGAGGTGCCCGGGGCGCGCTCCACCCGCACTTCGATGCGCCCGCCCGCGGGCGTGTACTTGACCGCGTTGTCGATCAAATTGAGCACCATTTGCCGCAGGCGCAGGCTGTCGGCGCGCAACGGCACCGGCGCGCTGGTGGCCGCGCGCAGCTCGACCCCGCGCGCTTGCGCCACCACCCGCATCTGTTCCACCAAATCGCGCACCAGTTCGTTCAGGTCCATGGCCTCCAGCTTGGGCCGCATCTCCCCGGCATCGGCCTGCGCCAGCACCAGCAGGTTGCGGATCATCCGGTTCAGCCGATCGATCTCCTCAAGATTGCTCTCCAGCACCCGCCGGCACTCGCCCAGCGGCGCCCGCGCCAGCAGCGCCAGCTCGGTCTCCCCCTGCATCGCCTGCAGCGGCGTCCGAAGCTCGTGGCTGACGTTGGCCGCGAACTCATTCATTTTATCGAAGCTTTGCTGCAGCCGCGCAATCATTGCGTTGAACGTTTCCGCCAACTCATCCAACTCGTCACGTCTTCCCCGCATCGGCAGCCGCTGGCTCAGATTTGAGGCCGAAATCGTCTGCGCCGCGTGGGTCATATCCGTCACCGGCTTCAGCGTCCGCTTGGCCAGCACCGAACCGCCCCCCGCGCTGAGCACCACGGTAACCGGCAGCAGCATCAGCATCACCCATAGGAACGTGTCTTGCGCATCGTTGATCGGCTTTAACCGCGTCCCGATTTGCATAAGATAGCGGTGTCCATCGGCGCTGTTCAAAATGGTGTTCACGAATCGAACTTGCTCGTCGCGGCGCCCCCCCATGGTGGTGAAGGTCGGGGGCGGCTGCATCGCCACCAGGCCCTTGAGCTGCTTGGGCTCGAACGAGAACCCGAAGGCGGCCAGTTCGGGCGAGGACTTCACCGGCACGCCCTCGACGTTCAGGATTTGCGAGGTGGCGAAAATCGTGTTCAGGTCGTAGCTTTCGTCCAAGTCGGGCGCGTGGCTGAGCAGCACCGGCTTGCCTTGATCGAAGCGGATGTACTGCTTCACCAGCGCGGCTTCGTTTTGCAGGTCGTTGTCAATATTCCAGAACAGAATCCAGTTCAGCGTGAAATAGAGCAGGCCTGCCGCCAGCACCAGCATCAGGCTGAAGACGACCGTGTATTGCAGGGTCAGTTGGCCCCGGGTGGACGCCGGGCGCCAGACCAGCCGGCGCAGCAGCCGCCGCACGAATTGGCGCAGGTGGCGCGCGCGGATCATGCCGGGGTCCCCGCCGGCTCGTCCTTGAGCATGTATCCCACCCCGCGCACGCTGTGCAGCAGTTTTTGCGCCCGGTCCTTGTCGATCTTGGTGCGCAAGAAGCTGATGTAGACGTCAATCACGTTGGTGAAGCTGTCGAAGCTCGCGTCCCAGACGTGCTCGGCGATCATGGTGCGCGTGACCACCTGGTTGGCGTTGCGCATCAAGTATTCGAGCAGCATGAACTCCTTGTTCGAAAGCTCGAGGTCGCTCTCCCCCCGCCACGCCTTGCGCTTCACCGGATCAAGCACCAGGTCCGCCACCTGCAGTTGCAGCTTCAACTCGCGCCACTCGCGCCGCAGCAGCGCCCGCACCCGCGCCCGCAGCTCGGCGAAGGCAAACGGCTTGATCAAGTAGTCGTCGCTGCCGATTTCGAGGCCGCGCACGCGGTCCTCGACGGAGGTCTTGGCAGTAAGGATCAGAATGGGCACGTTGGGATTGCGCTTGCGAACCGTGGACAGCACTGAGAACCCTGAAACCTTGGGCAGCATCAAATCCAAGATGATGAGATCATAGGCGCTGGCTTCGGCCAAATAGAGCGCCTCTTCGCCGTCGGCGGCCAGGTCCACGGCGAAATGGTCCTGCTGCAGCCCCTTTTTGATGAACTGGGCGACTTTGTGCTCGTCTTCAACCAGTAATATGCGCATGCCGCCCCGCTCATTATAAAATCTCACGAATATGCGCTTTGCGGGACGGATTGCGGCAGTACTGGTTTTGGCCGCGATGGCAGCGGTCGCCGCGCCGGCGTCCACGCCTCCTGCCGACCCCACCGTGCGCCGAGCCGCCGATCTGGTCGAATGGGGGCGCTGGCAGGAGGCCCGCAAGCTGCTCGCCGACGCCGTGGCCGAGCCTGACAATGCCCGCAATGCCGCGCTCATCGCCTATTACGCCCACGTGCTTCTGAAATTTGGCGACTTGCGCTCAGGAACCAACCAGGCCAAACGCGCCGTCGCGCTCGATGACGCCTGCGCCTCCTGCCACCTCTATATGTTTGAAGCCATGGCCGAGCGCGCCGAGGGCATGAACCAATTCCACGCCTTGCTGGTCTTGCCGCGGATGAAAAAGCAGCTGGAGAAGGCCACCGCCCTCGATCCCAACTCCGGCGATGTGCAGTGGGCATGGATTGATCTCGACCTGGGCCTGCCTGCGGCCGCCGGAGGCAGCACCAGCGAAGCCATGAAGCACGCCGACCGCCTCAGCGAAATCGACCCGGTGGACGGCCGCCTCGCCCGGGCTTCAATTTACGAATCGCTGAAGCAAACCGATCAGGCCTTGGCCCAGTACCGCGCAGCCGCCGAGGACCACCCCGAGGACCCGCGCGGCGACTTCGCCCTTGGGCAGGCGCTCTACAAGCGCGGCGACTTCGCCGCCGCCGCGCCGTTCCTTGCCAAGGCCTTCCATTTGAATCCGGCGTCGGCGCTCTATTCCGCCTACTACTCCGCCAGTTTGGTTCACGACAAGAAGCTGCCGCAGGCCCGCGCCGTGCTCGACGCCGCCCAAGCCCTGCATCCCGACAGCCGCGTGGGCGACTACCTCTGCGCCGAGGCCTTGCGCCAAACCAACCAGGACTTCGCCTGGGCCAGGCAGTTGCTCGCCGCCTATCTTGCCGTGCCCAGCGAGCCCGATCAGCCCACCGCCGCCCAGGCCCAGAAGCTGCTCGCTGCCCTCGGGTAGGGACGAAGGGCTTCGCGGCTTGCCGGCGCTCACCGCCATTCCCCGATTACAGCCACTTCAGGGCCGTGTGGGAAGAGCTCGCAATCTCGGTCCGGCGTGCCACCAGCACCCGCTCCCAGAGCTGCAAATCGCGCCGGGTCTCCACCACCTCCCAGCCATGCTTCAGCATGGCTCGCACCGGCTCGGCCGAGGCATAGCCCAGCTCCAGGACCAGCCATCCCTGCGGCTGCAGCGCCTTGCGTGCTTCCGGTATCAGCCGGGCATAAACCTCGGTGCCGACCCGCCCGGCGACCAGCGCTGGGCGCGGATCGTGCGCGCGCACTTCGGCGGCCGCTTCCTCAAAGTCGCGTTCGCTTAGATACGGCGGATTGGAAACGATCAAATCGAACGGCCCCTCGAATCCGGCAAGCAAGTCCCCTTCGGCAAACTCCACCTGCGTTGCCCAATTCTCGGCGTTCACCCGCGCCACCTCGAGCGCGGCGGCGGAAACCTCGCTGGCCCGCACGTGCGCCTTGGGGCGCTCGAGCGCAAGCGTGATCGCGATGCATCCCGAGCCCGTTCCAATATCCAACACTTGCGCCGGCGCCTCGGCCGCGACGCGCTCCAGCGCGGCCTGCACCACCAATTCGGTCTCCGCCCGCGGAATTAAGGCTGCGGGCGAGACCTTGAAGCGACGCCCGAAAAACTCTTGCTCGCCGGTAAGATGCTGCAGCGGTTCGCCCGCCGCCCGCCGCGCAATCAGGCTGCGGTAGCGGGCCTCGAGCTGCGCCGCCAACGTCTCCTCCGGATGGGCAAACAAATACGACCGCGGCTGGCCCAGCACCCACGCCAGCAGCACCTCGGCTTGCAGATGCGGCGAATCTTTTCCTGCTTGCTCAAGCGCGGCTGCGGCTCGCGCGATTTCCTGTTGCAGCGTCGGCATAGGCCTCCATGATTCGGGAGAGGCTTTGGGTGTACGGGGGGCGTGCAACGCCAGCCTCGGTGATGATGGCGGACACGTAGCGATGCGGTGTGACGTCAAAGGCCGGATGCGCGGCCGCCACCCCGACCGGTGTCAGCGCCACGCCGGCCAAATGCGTGACTTCGGCCGCGCTGCGTTGCTCGATCGGGATCGCCTCGCCCGAGGCCAGCGCCAAATCGAGCGTCGAGCGCGGCGCAGCCACGTAAAACGGCACGTTGTTTTCCTTGGCGAGCACGGCCACCGAATAGGTCCCGATCTTGTTGGCCACGTCACCATTGGCCGCTACGCGATCGGCGCCCACAATCACCGCGGCGATCTGGCCGCTGTGCAGAAAATGACCCGCCATGCTGTCGGTGATCACCGTGGTGGGAATGCCGTCTTGATGCAATTCCCATGCCGTGAGCCGCGCTCCTTGCAAATAGGGCCGCGTCTCGTCCGCGAAGACCTCGATCTGCTTTCCCGCCTCCACCGCCGCCCGGATCACCCCCAGCGCCGTGCCGTAGCCTGCGGTTGCCAGTGCGCCGGCATTGCAGTGCGTCAGCACCCGGCCCTGCTGCGGCAGCAGCTCCGCCCCGTGCTTTCCCAGCGCGCGGTTGATGGCGATGTCGTCGCTGTAGATGCGCATCGCTTCCTCTTCTAGGGCTCGCTTCAGGTCGCCGACCTTGGCGCCGGCCGCAACCTCATTCTCGAAACGGACCCGCATGCGATCCAGCGCCCAAGCCAGATTCACCGCCGTGGGCCGGGTGCGGCGCAGGGTCTCGCAAATCAACTCGAACTCGGCCTCAAGTGCGCCGACCGAGGCTGCGGCCGAGCCCTTGACGCCCAGCGCCGCGCCCATTGCCGCCGCCACTCCGATCGCTGGGGCGCCGCGGACCACCATGTCGCGAATGCCGCGCGCAACTTCATTGTGATCGCGGCAAAGTACGTATTGCACGGTTCCGGGCAGCGCGAGCTGGTCCAGCAGTCGAACGCCCTCGGGCGTCCATTCCAGCGTGGGAATCACAGCGCCGCCTCGGCGATGCTGTTTCCGCCGCGCAGCAGCTCCTTGTGCGCCGCCCGCACTTCCTGCGCCCCGAAGATCGCTTGAAACGGGCACGGCCGTCCGCGGTGCGCCCGCCAAAGCTGGTTGAGATTGTTCCGTCCGCCGGCTTCCTCGCGCTCGATCAGGCAGCGCACTGCCACAACCTCGAGGCCCTCGCTCCATGCCGCCTCGATTGCCTGCACGGTCGAAGCCGCCGTGGTGCAAACGTCATCCACGATGGCCACCCGCATTCCGGCATGGACTTGCCCCTCGATGCGCCGGCCCATGCCATGCGCCTTCTCCGCCTTGCGCACCAGAAACCCGGATATGGGTTTGCCCGAGCGCGTGCTTTCAATGGCTACTCCGACTACGATCGGGTCGGCGCCAAGAGTCAACCCGCCCACAGCGTCGGGAACCGGATCGAGCTGCCGAAGCTCCTCGAGAAATACGCGGGCCGTAAGCAGCGCGCCTGGCACGGAAAGCGTCGTAGTGCGGCAATCCACGTAATAGTCGCTGGTGCCGCCACTGGAAAGCTGGAACTCGCCCAACCGAAAGGAATCGCGGGCGAGCAGGTCGAGCAATTGCAGACGGTCATCCATGGCGGCTCAGTGCAGCCCCGGAGGGAAATGCCGGAATTCCTGGGTAGCGAAGTACTGCGCGGCGAATAGAATTCCATTGTACGCGCAGTGAAACAGCCAGCTGGCCATGAGCGATCCGGTCACGACTCGCACTGCCGTGAGCACAACCCCAACCAATATGAGGATCAACACCGCCGCCCAGGCCCAGCCCAGCTGAGCCGCATGCATCATGCCGAACAGAATCCCCGTGATGGCGACGGCGAAGGTCTCCGGTCGCCCCAGGCGCGCTAGCTGGTTCACAACCCAACCCCACGGCGCGATCACTGCGTCCGGCAACGCCAGCACCAAGAGCAAGCTGAAGAACACGCCGATCGCGATCGCGGACGGACGCGCGCCGGGGGAAAGCACGCGCTGACGCACCTGGAGCCAGGCGCATGCCAACGCACCCACGGCGGCCAGCACCCGCACCAACGGATGCCAACTCTGCAGTTCTTTCCGATTCATGCCCAATGCAAACGTTGCCCGCAGACTCGGATAAATGAGCCCGCGAAATATGAACTCCTCGAAAAAGGGCGCGATCCCGACCCCGTAGATCATCAGCAGCCACGCCGTGCGCGGGGTGAAAAGCCGATCCATCGGCACTTCGCTGGGTATCGGCAGCAAATGTCCGAGAAGCTGCACCCCGATCATGGTCACGACCCCGCCCAGCAGCACCGCGCCTATGGTCTCGAGGCGGAGCTTGCGCCAATGGATCGCCTGCCAAAACCGAACTCCGTGTTGCGCGCTGAGCCACCCCCAAGTAACCCCAAACCCCAGCCCAAACCCGGCAGTCTGCCCGATGACGGAGGCCGCAACCAGAACCAGTTCCGAATTCTGAATCGCTCCTGGCCTGCGCGCGATGGCGACGATCCCGACCGCTACCGCCGCAGCCAGAGTAAGGATGCCAATGGCGATCGCGGTAAACAGGATGAGAACGGTGATCTCAAGCCCCGTCCACGCCGGTTCCCGGGCAGGGATCTCGGCGGAAGGCTCAGGCGCAGCAGGAAAGGGGTAAATGCCCAAGCACTCAGTATAAAGACGGGGCGGGGCCCGCCAAAGTTGGCGCGGGCCCCGCGAAATGAAACCGCTCCTAGAACTCCAACCGCAATCCCATCTCCATCGTCCGGCTGCCGCTCTTGCCGGTCAGCACGCCAAAGCTCGCCGGCGAGGTGCCGAAGAGGCCCAGCCGCGGGTCGTTCCAGAACGGATGGTTGAGCACATTGAACACCTGCAAGCTGTAGGCCAGATTGAGCCTTTCGGTCAGCGCCGTGGACTTGCCCAGTGCGGCGTTCCAGTTCCAGCTGCCAAATCCGCGCAGCGGGTTGGCGTTGCCGCTGCGGCCGTCGGTCGAGATTTGAACGGTGCGGAACGAGTTGAACGCGCTTGTCGGATTCGAAAACACATTCAAGCCCAACCCTCCAGCGCTGGTGTTGCCTCTGGTGGCGATGGTGGCGCCACTCACGTTGGGGAAGATGCCGATGCTGCCGGCGAGAGCATCCGCATTCACCGTCGGAATGGCGTCGGCAGCATTGGTGAGGCCGAGGTTGCCGCCGCCGTAGACCTGTCCGCCTTCGCTCACCAGCAGCGGCGCGCCGCTGGCGTAGGTGAGAATGCCGGAGTGGTACCAGCCCGAGGTCAAGCGATCCAGCCACCCCGCGCCGCTGGTGTGCGGCAGGTTGTAGTTGTAGGTCGCGTTCCAGGTGTTGGTGCGGTCACTCGAGTCGATGCCGTAGGTGCGGAACGGATCGAAGCTGTCGGCGAAGAATCCGGCGCTGTCCTGGTCGCCCAGCCCATTGCTGAGCAGCTTCGAGCGTGTGTAGTTGAAATCGAAATTCAACCCGTGGGTCGGATTCATGCGCAGCGTGGCGATGAAGGCCTGATAGTTCGAGAGCCCGAGGTGCGTGCGCATGAACAGCGTGCCCACGTCCTGGTTGTCGAAGGTGGGCAAGCTCTGCGCCAGCCGCAGATTGTCTATCGACTGGAACAACGTGCTGACGCTGGCCGAGTTGAACGAGCTGCTGTTCTTGCCGACGAAGGCGTCGGTGCCGCCCGGCACCAAATTCTCGAACCAGGGCTGCGCCGCTACTTTGCTCGCCGCCACGCCTTGCGCCAGTTGCGCATTGATGGCGTCGTAGGCTTGGGCGAAGGTTTGTCCCGACGCCGGATCCTTGAACATGTAGGGCGCGTTGTTGAAGTTGATGGCTTCCGGCAAGTCGCGGCCGAAGTTGCCGCTCCAGCCCACTTCGAGCAGCATGGCGCGGTTGAGCTGGCGCTGCAACGTCAGGTCCGCGGTCAGGCTGCGTCCGACCTTGTTGTTCGGGTCCAGTTGGAACGAGACCTGTTCGCCGTTGATCCCCGGGATCACGCCCTGCTGCGGGTTCGTAATCGGCGCGAAGGCCGGCAGCGGGATCGTCCCATCCACGCCCACCCGGAAGCTGGCAGCTGCCGGATCGGCGGTGGTGCCGATCCCCGCGTTGCAGCCCGTGCCCGGCGTTCCGCTAGCGGTGCATAGCGGCTTCGCCACGGTCAGGGTCTGTGCGAAGCCGACGCCCAGCATGGGAATCTCGACGTTCTGCACCATGTTGCTGCGGTCATAGACCATGCCCAGCCCGCCGCGCAGCACCGACTTGCGGTCGCCGAAGACTTCGCCCAGCAGGCCGCCGGTGAACGACGGATTCCATGCGCCCGCGAACCGCGGCGCGATATTGCTCCAGTCCGTGCGAAACACGTTCTGGCCGGTGTACTGCACCGGCACGTACGCGAGCGTCGGATTGTAGAACTGCCCCTGGTTGGCCGCAGCGGCTTTGGCGTTGAGGTACCCCGAAGCGGTGAGCACTTGGCCGGTGCCGGCGCTTTCCAGCAGCACCTGTTGTTGATTCCGTTCAATCGGCGGCGTTTGCCAGCCATAGCTGAGGCCGTACGTCAGCGTCAGCGCGGGCGTCGCGCGCCAGGAGTCCGATCCGTAAAAGTTGTACTCCTGCCAGTTCGCGTTGGCTTGCAAGGTGGTGCCGAACGGCAGCGGGTTCAAGCTCGAATCACGCGCCGCTTCGATATTGACGTTGTCCACCATGCCCAGCATGGTCGAGTAGAGGGAGTTCCAAGTGGACGTGCTGCTCTTCGGCAGGCAGTTCGTGGTCAAGGCCGCGGTGCAGGTCGGAGGCGCATCCGCGTTCGGAATGCTGAGAAATGTTGAGGCGTTGAGCACGGCGGCCAGCGAGCTGTTCCCCGCCACGACCTTGTCGTTGCGGGCGTGCGTGGTGGGGAAGGTGCGAACGTCGGCGCCGAATTGATACGTGTGGTTGCCGTAGATCCAGGTGGCGTCATCCACCCATTGCATGTCCACGTCCTTGGTCCATTGATACCGCGCGCTGCCCGCGCTGTTGTCAATCGGCAGATTCAGCGCGTTCGTTTGCAGGGCGATGAATCCGTCGGCCGTGTTCGTGCCGGGCAGATTCTCCAGCGCGGCGGCGCCAGTTGGCGTCAGCGGCTGCGACACGCTCACATCGCGCATATAGCCGAACGTGAAGGTGTTGAGCAGGTTGGGCGATATCTGCCCCACCAGCGTGCCGGCGAATTGCGTCGCCCGCTTGGGCTGCACCAGGGTTCCGACCACGGTGCCGCCCAGCGTGTTCACCTGCCCGTTGGTCGTGACCAGGTCGCGATAGTAGGTCTCGCTCATGTGAAGCTGCCAGCTCGCGTTGAAGTTGTGGTCGGCGCGCAGCACTTCGTAGTCGGTGTTCTCCGGCGTCTTCACCGGCGCGGTGTAGCCGGTGGTGTTGAGGCCATCGCCGGCGTTCGAATTGTTGCCAACCGGATCTTCCGCGAACAGCTTGCTTACCGCCGGACTGATGCCGATCCCGCGCGGATCGCAAGCGGTGGTGCCGTTCGGACCGCAGTTCTGCGCCGTCGCCAGATTCCAGGTGTCGGTGGCGCCGGAGGCATCCTGAAACGTGAGAATGCCGGCGCGCAAGTTGGCGGTGGGCACCGTGCGCGTCACCGTGGTCGTCGCCGGGAAGCGCCGGCCCTCGTAGTTGAAGAAATAGAAATCCTTGTCCTTGCGGATCGGACCGCCGAGTCTCGCGCCGAAGCGGTTGTCGGTGAACGGGGTGATCGGGATCGCCTGCCGGTTGTTGGTCCAGGAGTTGGCGTCGAAGTGCTGGTTCTGGTTGTACAGGTACGCCGAGCCGTGCAGATTATTGCTGCCGCGGCGGCCCACCAAAGTGATGTTGGCGCCGCTGGAATCATTGAAGCTGGCATTGTTGTTGGCGACGCCGACCCGGAATTCCTCGACGCTGTCCACCGGGGTCGGCAGCGCCTCCACCGAGGCGAAGGCGCCGGCCATGACGTGCCCGCTGATATCCACGCCGTCGAGCTTGATCGTGTTCTGATCGTCAATGGCGCCGTTCACGCGCGTGGCGCTGCCCGAGCCCAGCGTTGCCGGCTGCAGGCCCAGCAGTTCGACCGTGTCGTGCTGCACCGTCGGCAAATGATCAATGCTGGCTTCGTCGACCACATTGCCCACGGTCGCGTCCACGGTTTGCAGTTCGACCTGAGAATCTGCCGTCACCTCCACGGTCTGGCTCTGCTGCCCGACCGCAAGTCGCGGATTGATGGTGAAGCTCTTGTTGACTTCAATCGCCAGCCCGGTGATGACGCGGCTCTGAAACCCGGGCGCGCTCACCGTAAGCGTATACGTGCCGGGCGCAACTCCGGAGAACGTGTAGGCGCCGGTGGCATTGCTGCCTTGGTTCTGCACCAAGTTGGTGGCGCCGTTCTTGAGCTCAAGTTTCGCGCCCGGAATCGCCGCCCCGCTGGCATCGGTCACGGTGCCCACCAGTGCGCCTGCCGACGCCGTCTGCGCATGCGCCGGAGTCAACGACAAGGGAACCAGGAATGCGGCCAGGACCGCCAAGCTCAAACGAAAACCACGCATCATGACGCGACCTTCTTTCTCCGGGGGGAGCTTCTCCATCGGCTGGGGTGGAGGATGGTTCGGAGTATGGCACATTCATCACATCATGGAGATTAATTTCGCCTGGGACCCACGTGGTAAATTCAGGGCGTGGCGCACGAAGCCCAGCGCAGCCGCTGGCACGCGGCCTGGACCTGGATGGATTTATGCTGGCTGGTATTTCTCGCCGGCCTCGCCCTGCTCCCTCCCCTCGGCGAAATCCACAAACAATTGATCTTGCTGGGCTTCGCGGTTTTCCAGATTCTTGAAGGCCGCTTGCTCCGCAAAATGACTTCTTGGAAAGGGCCGGCGCTGGCGGTCGCCGTCAAGCTCGCCCTCGCCACGCTCCTGATTGGGCACACCGGCGAGTTGGCGATCAACAGCCGCTACTACCCGATTTTCTACGTCCCCGTCGTCACCGCCGCCATGCTCTTCGGGCCCGCGGCCACGCTGGCCTGGACCGGCGCGACCTCGACGGCCTACCTGTCCTACTTGTGGCCGGCCTTGCAGGATTTTCGCATCGACGCCGCCGGCATCGAAGAGCTGGCGCTGCGCGTCCTCTTCTTGTTCTTGGTGGCGATGATCATCAACCGCTTCGTGATGGAGACCCGCGGCCAGCGCGACCTGTATCGCCACACCGCCGAAGACCTCGACGCCTCCAACCGTGAACTGCGCCGTGTCCAGGCCGATGCCCGTCGCGCCGAACGCCTGGCCGCCCTCGGCCAGCTCTCGGCCGGGCTCGCGCATGAAATCCGAAATCCGCTGGCCGTGATCAAGGGCTCGGCCGAAATGCTCGAGCAGAATCTGCAGCATTCCGACGCCGTCTCGCGCGAGCTCGCCGGATACATCTCCAGCGAGGTGAACCGCGCCAACCAGCTCGTCAGCCGCTTCCTCGACTTCGCCCGCCCAGGCAAGCTCCATCGCGTCCCCACCGCGGTGGTCCCGCTGTTGGACCGTGCCCTCGAAGAGGCCTGTGCCCGCTGGCCGCAAAGCGCAGTCGCCGTCGAGCGCAGCTTCGACCCCGCCCTCGCCGACTTGCCCCTGGATGCGACCCTGATGGAGCGGGCTTTCGCCAACCTCGCCTCCAACGCGTTCGAGGCCATGGCCAATCAAAATGGCCGCTTGCAGGTGGCGGCTGCCGCGGCTGCCAACGGGGGAGCTAGAATCGAGTTTCGCGACACCGGGCCTGGCGTGCCCGGCGAGTTGCGCGACCAGATTTTCAATCCCTTCTTCACCACCAAGCCCGCCGGTGTCGGCTTGGGTCTGGCGATCGTGGCTAAGATTGTGGATCAGCACGGCGGAACGCTGCGCCTCATCGAAGATGGCCGCGCCGGCGCCGCCTTCGAAATCGTGCTGCCTCCGGATTGAGACCCCATGCCAACCATTCTGGTCGTGGATGACGAGGCCAAGATGCAGCGCCTGCTGGAGCTGCAGCTGGGCCAATGCGGCTTTGCGGTGATTACCGCCGGCGATGCCGAAGCGGGCTTGCATCGGCTCCGCGAGCAGCCGGTGGATCTGGTCGTCACCGACCTGCGGCTTCCCGGCGTGGATGGACTCGAGTTCCTGCACGCCGCCAAGCGCGAACATCCCGCGCTCCCGATTGTGGTGATGACCGCCCACGGCTCGGTCGAAACCGCCGTCGAGGCCATGAAGGCCGGCGCCAGCGACTATGTGCTCAAGCCGTTTCCCCTCGAAGAACTGCGGCTGGTCATTGATAAGGAGCTCGGTGTCGCCGGCCTGCGGCGCGAGAACGCTTCCCTGCGGGAGGCGCTCGGCGCCCGCTACGATTACCCCAACATTGTCGGCCGCAGCGCCAAAATGCAGGAGGTGCTCGCCCTGGTGGAACGCGTCGCCGCCACCCAGTCCACCGTGCTGCTGCTGGGCGAGAGCGGCGTCGGCAAGGACTTGATCGCCCGCGCCCTGCATCAGCACTCCAAGCGCGCCCAAGGACCGTTCATCAAGATCAACAGCGCTGCGATTCCCGAAACTCTTCTCGAAAGCGAATTGTTCGGCTATGAGAAAGGCGCCTTCACCGGCGCCACTCGCACCAAGCCCGGCAAGTTCGAGCTCGCAGACCAGGGCACGCTGTTTCTTGACGAGATCGGCGATGTTCCCATGGCGACCCAGGTCCGGCTGTTGCGCGTGCTTCAGGAGCGCGAATTCGAGCGCCTCGGCGGCACGCGAACCCAGAAAGTGGATGTCCGGCTCATTGCCGCCACCAACCGCAACCTGCGCGCTGCGCTCGAAGAGGGCACCTTCCGCGAAGATCTCTATTACCGGCTCAATGTCGTCCCCATTGATCTGCCGCCGCTGCGCGAGCACAAAGAGGACATCCCCGCGCTCGCGGAGTTTTTCACCGCGAAGTTCGCCCGCGCCGCCGAAAAGCCTGTCCCCACGCTGAGCGCCGAAGCCTTGGCCAAGCTCACCGCCTTCGATTGGCCCGGCAACGTGCGGGAACTCGAGAACGTGATCGAGCGCGCCGTTGCCTTGAGCGATGGCGGGGAATTGGTCGCGCGCGACATTCGCCTCGACCTGTTGGCTCAGCCCAAGTCCGCGCCGGCTTCGGCGCTGCTTCCCGACGGCTGGACTCTCGAGAAGTGGGAGCAAGAGGTCATCCGCGAAGCCCTCAAGCGCGCTGGCGGCAACAAGAGCCGGGCCGCGCGCCTGCTCGGCCTCTCGCGAAACGCCTTGCGCTACCGTCTCAGCACCATCGGCGTCGAGGACGAGGAAGCCCCTGGTTGAAAACCACCACCGGCGGTGGATTGCGGCCATGAATCGCCGGCCGCGCTGGCGCATCTTGTTGAATAGACGGATCTTTGCATTTGGTTTGGTATTTGCAAAGAAACTGTCAGGAGGTGCCTATGCGGCGGTTGTGGCTGGCAGTGGCGACAGTAGTGGTGAGTGCGCGTTTGGTGGGCGGTCAGGATGCGCCCCAAACCGCAGACCAGAATAATCCTCCCCAAGTCTCCGACGCCTTGGTGGCGCATATCAGCGCAATCAGCGGCAGCGTCTCGACCCAGCGCGGCGATACCAGCGAGTGGACCGCGGCCACCATGAATGCGCCGCTGGTCAGCGGCGATAAAGTTGCCGCCGGCGCCGGCGGCCGCGCCGAGGTGCAGATTGACTACGCCGACCTGCTCCGCCTTGGCGACAATGCCCAAGCCAATCTGGTGAACCTCAGCAAGTCCCAGATTCAGATTCAGATGGCCTCCGGCCTCGCCGACTATGTTGTGCTCAAGGGCGCGCAGGCCAGCACCGAAATTGACACGCCCAACATCTCCATCCGGCCCCAGGGCGCCGCGGTCGTGCGCATTCAGATTCCATCCGACAGCGAGACCGAAGTCGTCGTGCGCAAAGGCGACGTGGACATCAGCACCCCCCAGGGCAGCACCACCCTGCATGAAGGGCAGCTGATTACGGTCCAGGGCACCGACACGCCCGAATACAAGATCAGTGACGCGCCCAATGTGGATTCTTGGGACCAGTGGAATCAGCAGCGCGACAACGCGGCGCTGGATTCCGCCAGCGTGCGCAACACCAGTCCTTATTACACCGGTGCGCAGGACCTCGACAATTACGGCTACTGGACCGTTGTCCCCGGCTACGGCCAGGTTTGGGTGCCGAACAACCAAGATGGCTGGACGCCTTACAGCGACGGCCGTTGGGATTGGGAACCCTACTGGGGCTGGACCTGGGTAGGCTATGAGCCTTGGGGCTGGGCACCATACCACTACGGACGCTGGTTCGTCTACGGACCGCGCTGGGTGTGGTGGCCCGGGCCGGTGTCGCCCTACTACCGGCCGGTATGGGCGCCAGCGTACGTCTCCTTCTTCGGCTGGGGCGGCGGGTTCGGCGTGGGCGTGGGCTTCGGCCACATCGGCTGGCTGCCGATCGGTCCCTGCGACTCGTTCCGTCCGTGGTGGGGTGGCGGGCGCGGCTTCGAGCGCGTCAACATCAACAACTTCAATGGCCGCTTCAATGATCGCGGCGGCCGCGTGATCGCACCGCTGGCGCGCGTCTCGCAGGGCCGCGTGGTCTACTCGAATCTGAACTCGATGCGCACCGATGCCCGCGTCCGCGCGGCCATCATCCGCGTGCCTTCCAATGAATTCGGCCGTGGCGCCCTCTCGGCCCGCGAGCACGTCACCGCCGGCGATCTGCGCTCAGGTTCGGTGATCGGCGGCAGGCTGCCGGTCACGCCCACCCGCGCAAGTTTGGGTTCCGAGCGTCGCGTGAGCCCATCCGCACTGCCGCAGCATGCAGCCACCCACTTCTTCGGCAACGCCCATGCCGTCGCCCGGCCGGCATTCGGCGCAGAGCAAGCGCGCGTGCAACCCCGCGCGGCCGCCCGCGTGGCCGCCCCCGCAGCCGAAGGTTCAGCGCGGCCCGCCAACGGCTTCCGGCATTTCGAGGCGTCGGGCAATCTCCGCACTCAGGCCCACTCGCCCGAAGTCGGACCCCGGAACGAGTCTCGCCCCGCCGCGCCGGCCGCGCAGCCCCGCGCCGGCTTCCAGCGCTTCGGTGGCAGTGCAGCTGCGCCATCGTCCAATCGGGTGCCGAGCAACGACATGCATCCGTTCACACCGCAGGCGCGTCCCGCCCAGCCAAATTCCCAGCCCGGCGCGCGTCCGGGATGGCAGCGCTTCCAGCCCGGCACCGGCGCGGAATCGCGGAGCGGAAATCAATCCTTCAGCCGCGGCGGCATGCAGCCGCGCGAATCGCGCCCTCCGCTCTCAGTTGGACATTCCATCGTGAGCCAGCCCCGATCGGAGCCGTACCGGCCTGGCTACTCGCGCCCGGAGATGTCGCATCCCGATTATTCCCGGCCCGAAGTGTCGCGACCTGAGGTCTCCAGGCCTGAGATGTCCCGTCCGAGCGGCGGCGGCGCGCCCCGCGCCAGTGCAGCGCCCCGCAGCAACGGCGGTGGCGGCGGTGGCGGCGGGCATCCCGGTGGCGGCGGACACCGGCACTGAGCCCCTCAGGAACGCAACGTCACGAATCTTCCGCGGGCGCGGGCCAACACCGCGCCCGCCGCGTTGCGGATCTCGGCTCGCTGGTGCAGGTTGCGCCCTTCGCGCGAGACTTCGTTCGCTTCCACGGTGATCTCTTCGCCCGTCGCGATCGGTCGAAGATACTCGACCTGAAGTTCCGCCGTCACCGCCCTGCCGCCGTTCAAGCGGTTGAGCTTGCCCATGGCTTCGTCAAGAATGAGCGCCGTTATGCCGCCGTGCAGAATGTGGTTGCTGCCCTGGTATTCGCGGTTGAGCGTGAAGCGGCCCGTGACGCGCCGCTGCTCGCGGTCAAGATCAAAGGCCAGGCGCAAGCTGCGTGGGTTCGCCGCGCCGCAGCCGATGCAAGGATTGTCCGCTTGAGGCTCGAGCCGTTCGATCATGCGCACGCCATGCTACCACGCGTCCACAAAGTTTGAGGCCGCTTCTGGCAGCAGGGCCCGAGGACAACGCCAGACGCCCCGTATCGCCCCGCTCCGCTCCGCTAGAAGAGCCGGTCCTGGCGCTTCAAGTTGCCGAATGTCGCCACATTCGCCAGTGTGAAGCTGATCAAGAATTGGTTCTCGCGGCGCACCGTCGCCAGCGAAAAGCGCCGGTACTCGGCCGAAAATCCGCAGCAGTCCCAGTTGTGGGAGGCCTGCACCGTGGTGTATTGCAGCTTTCCGGTGACGGCATCGTAGGCCACTGCGCTGGCGAAGCTGTATCCCGGCGCTGAAGCGTTTCCGATGCCTGCCGCCAGCCGCACCTGGTCAAATCGCGGTGATGCTTCGAGCGGCGACAGGCCCGCCGGCGAGCGCAGCAGATAGTGGCTCCCGGAGAAGAATCCCTTGCCAAAGTGAAAATTGCCGCTGAACGCGCTGGCCGCGACCTGATGCCCGGTGGGAGCGTAGTCCAGCCGCCACTCCCCGTCAAACCGCGTGAATGGAGAAACCCGCACCACCGAGCTCAACGGCGAAAATTTCTGCGGCTCGGCTTCCAGTGCAAATGGCGAAAACAGTACGTTCGTGAGGAACACATTGCGCTCGCCAGGCTGCAGTGCGCCGCCAAAGGAGGGTTCGAAGTATCGCTTTTGCAGCAGCGTCCAGGAAACCAACTCCCGCGAGCTCCCAGGCTGCGCGCCAGCCGCCAGCAGCCGATTCGTGAACCCGTACTCCAGCTCGCGCGTGTTGCTCAAGATATCCGTGCTGTCGAAGCGGATGATCTGATTGGCGTCGTCCACCCCGCCGACGGCGTGGAAGCCCACCTCGGGCTCGAAAACGTGCTCGACGCGTGGGCCCAGCCAGCCGCCGGGATCTTGGTAGATCCGCGCCAGCGCCGGCGGCCGCCACTCCAGATCGGCGTCATAGGCATCGCGCCAGGTGTCGCCCGCCAGCAGTGTTGGCGCCGGATTGGCCGCCGCGTTGCCTTGAATTTGCTGGTGCTCGGAGTAGAACGTCGTCCGCATCGACAAATCGCCGGTGAACGTGCCCACATCGGTGGTCACCGGCACGGTCAAATGCGGCGAGAAGTCGAGGCGTGGCAGCACCCCGGTTGAGAACCCGGGCTCGCTGCGATCGAGCGCCGCGCCGCTGGCGTCCCAGGAAAAATACACCGGCAACCGCCCCAGCGACTGGGCATAGGCATTCCAGTCGAGGCTCGGCAACGCCGCCAATGAGAGGTTCGAGTGCGGGCTGGGTCCGAGGAAATCCTGATACCGATGGAACTCGATGGTGAGGTCCTGGCCGTCGCGCTGGCGTTCGCTGAAGCCGGTCGAGATGGCTTCCGAATTGATGGCTTCTGCAAAGCTGTTCTTGAACACCAGGCGGTACAGGTACGACGACAGGTAATCCAGGTCGAGCACGCTGCGGAATCCGGAGGCCGATTCGTGATCTCCGGTCACGTGCAATTCCTGCCCGCCCTGGCGGAGCCGCGCCCCGGCAGGCGTCAGCACGCCGCGGTCCAGCACTCCGTCCAGCTGCACATTGAAGGAGGAGTTGCGCGTGGGCAGGCTTTCAATCTGCAGGTGGTCGGCCCAGCCCCTTGTGGTATACAGCTCCGCGCCGGTGGTGACGCTCAAATTCGGCGCTGCCGGCCAATAGAATGAATCCCCCAAAATGTATCCTTTGATATTGCTGTGACTGGCCACTGGCACGAGAACGCCGCTGTGGCGCCCCGTTCGCGTCGTCGAATGGGTGAGGAAGGGGGCAAAAAAGATCGGCACGTCGAAAAGCCGGAACACCGCGTGCCGCAGCGTGGCGTTCCCGCCCAGCTCGACATCCACTTCCCGCGCGCTCAGCGTCCATTTCGGATGCGGCAGCGTGCAGGAGGTCACCATCCCTGCTTCCACCCGATAGTGGTTCGCCCCCAGGCGAAGCAGCCGGCGGCCGGAAAAGATCAGCGGGTTGCTCGACGTTTCCGTGGCCTCGCGGCCGCGCATCCGAATGCCGCTCACCCCTTGAAAGTCGTCGAATTCGCCGGTGCTGCTCAAGAGGTTGTACCGCCCCTTTTGCCCCTCGATGTGCACTTGCTCCTCCACGCTGTCGAATGCCACGTGCCCGCTGGCGGTGGCTTCGCCGCTGGCGACGTCATAGGTCATTTCGTCCGCGCTGAAGCGCAAGGAGGGGGTATTGATCTCGACGTGCCCTTCGGCGCGGTATTGGCGTTTGCCGGTCGCCACGATGGCGGTGATCCGATCGGCCTCAATCGTGACCGTGTCCCCCGGCTTCACCCCGCCGACCGCGCCGCCGGAAAGCGTCAGCCGCCGGGATTGCCGCGGAAGCGGTGCCCCGGTACCCATTTGGTTACGCTGCGAAGCCTGTGGAGGAACGGCGAGCGCGCTGGAGATCATCAAACTCGATGCGCCTGCGGCGATAATCAAGACTCGAAGCTTCGCCGCGCGCGAACCGAGGCCCATGGGCCAAAGTACCATGCCCGCTGCGAAGCCAGGCTTGCTCCAGATGACGATCTGCCCCCAATGCCGCCGCAGTTCTGCGGAATGCAGTTGCGCACAACTTCTGCCGCCGCTTCCGGAGTGGCGGCGCGAACTCCACCATCGCGTGGGAGTGTATCGCGCGCGCCGATTGCAAGATGCGCAACCGCTGCCGGAGGCGCCTGCGGCGCAAAGTCGGAATCGCCTGATCGTATTTCCTTTGTCGCCGCCCGCGCCTGCCCCCGGGCAGGAGTTCACTCCAGTGCCCCAGCTCCGTCCCGCAGCTGCGGCGGAGCGTGAACCCTTCGCACCGTTGCCCGAACCGCGCATGGCCGCATCCGCGCCTGCGCCTGCCAGCCGGAAACTCGAGCCGGCGGCCCTGTTGCGGCCGGACCTTCACGCACCGGAAGCGGAAAAGTACCTCCAATTGCCGCTCCCCATTGCCGCGGCGGCGTTCCCTTCGGATCCGCGCCTGGCCTCGGCTCTGGCCCTGCGCGGCGAACGGATGTTGGCTGCCGCCATGGACGCCGCGTTGGTGCTCTTCGCCAGCGCGCTGTTTGCCCTGGTTTGCTGGATGGCCCTCGGACGCCCCGATCTCGCCCTCGCGCCGCGCGCGCTGCGCCATTGGCTGCCCGCCTGCGCGGTCGTACCCGCCTTGCTCGCAGCACTGTATCTGCTGCTGTGCGCCCATTGCGGCGGCGCCACGATCGGCTTGCGCTGGCGCGGACTGCGCATCGCCGGCGCCGACGGCCCCGCCGACGCCGCCGCCTGCCGGCGTCGCGGATGGGCGCTCCTGGTATCGCTGGGCTCGCTGGGGCTGGGCTTTGCCTGGATCTTTTGCGATCCCCATGGGCTGAGTTGGCATGACGCGATCTCGCGCACCTTTGTGGCTCTGGATTCGTCGAACCCGCTGCCGTCGTCCCGCCGGGAGCCCTGATGCGGACCCTTGCGCTGCTGCTGCTCGCATCGCTCGCTGCGCAATCGCAATCGCTGGCGGCCGACTATGCCCGCCTGCTGCATCCCCAGTTCTCGCGCGCCGCGACCGTGCATGCGGTGGCCTTTCAATGGGAAGGGATGCGTTTCCTCTTCGCTGATGGCGAACTCGCAATGACGGATTCAACCGCCGGCGCTTCCGGCGTTGCCGTCTTCACCGGCCGCGGCGCCAGCCAGGTCCTGCCCGCAGACAATCCTCTGGGCGCTCTGGAGCGCGGCCAGATGCTCCGCTTCCAGGGCCGGAGTGAGATTGCGGTGTTGTTCGATGGCGCCGTCTTTCGATTCGGAGATTCAGCCGTCTTCGCCTCGGCTCTCGGAGCCAGCGTGCACTTCACCCCCGGCAACACCGAGCCGGCCGCCAAGCTCTTCGCCCGCCGCATCAAGTTCGAGGAATCCAATCGTGTGCCCTTGCTCGGCCGCTGGCTGCAAGCCGCGGCCCAGCCGAGGTCGCGCCTGTTGTACGCCAGCCTTTTCATGCGGGGCGGCGACTGGGTCGAGGCGCAATTCGATGCCTCCGCGGACCCCCGCGAAGATTCCGCCGCACGGATCTTCGTCTGGGCGCCCGCGCCTGCCACCGATGCGCTGGTTCCCGAGATCTGGTCGGCCTATTCCCTGGACGAGGCGCCAGCCGCACCCGCGCCTCGCATCAGCGACTACTCCATCAGCGCCACCGTCAGCGATCACCCCGAACTCGATGCCCTGGCCACGCTGACCCTGGATCGCGCCTCGGCGTCGCGCCTGCTGCTGTTTACGCTGGGCTCCGATTTGAAGATCGGCAAAGTCGAGGTGCCCGGCGCTGCCGGCGCAACGGAAGCGCTCGACTGGCTTCAGCCCGACCATGCCACCTGGTTCGCCGTGCGCGTTCCGCCTGCAGTCGCCTCTGCCGCACCGCTGCAATTACGCGTGAGCTATAGCGGCACCGCGCCCGCCGTTTTGGGCGCGGCCGGGCACGAAGCCCTTGCTTCCCCCGGCTGGTACCCCACGCTCGGCGCCGATCCCCTCGCCAGCCTGCCGCCCGCGCCCGCCGATTTCGATCTCACCTTTCTCACCGACAAGCAAGATCACCTGGTGGCTTCCGGCGTACGCGTGGGCGCGGAATCCGAAATGGACGGCCATCTGCGAACCGAATGGCGGTCGCGCGCCGCCTTGCGCGCCGGCTTCGCCATCGGCCGCGACCAGCTGGCTGAAAAGACTGTGCAGCTCGCCAACGGCAGCGAGGTGCCGCTGCTGCTCTCGGCGCCCTCGCATGATGCCGCGTCCTTGCTGCCGCTGGCGGGTGGCCGCCTGGTGAACATCCTCGATTTCTTGACCGCCCGCTTCGGCCCTTATCCGCTCTTCTCGGTCACCGCCACCCTCGCCGGCAGCGCCGACGTGGACCTGCCTCCCTCGCCCGGGATGATCGCGCTGGACCCCGGTTCGTTTCTCGATCTCGATCCCTCGCTCACCGAATTCGAGCCCGCCGCGCAAGCCGCCGCGCAGTGGTGGGGCGCACGGACCCCGCCGGCCACCGTGCATGATCAATGGCTCGAGGCGGGGCTCCGCCAGATTAGCGGCCTCCTGTATCAGCAGTCGCGCTACGGCCTGGACTCCAGCCTCGCTACCGTGCAAGCTTGGCGCAAATTTCTGCTGCAGCGCGATCCCGACAGCGGACATGTTCCGGTGCGCACCGGCGCACTCTGGCTGGGTGCCGCGCGCCTCAGTTCGTCTCGCGACGACGGCGGCGCCCTGCTAGCCGCCAAAGGCGGATACGTCCTCTATATGCTCCGCCAAATGATGTTCAATCCCCAAAGCCCCGACCCGGACGCGAGCTTCACCGCCGCCCTGCGCGACTTCGCTGCCGCTGCGGGCGGCCGCGCTGCCTCCTCGGCTGAGTTTCAAACCGCCATGGAGCGCCACATGACCCCGGCCATGGACCTCGACGGAAACCGCAAGCTCGATTGGTTCTTCGGCCCTTGGCTGCGCGGCGACACCGTCCCCAGCATCACCTTCACCGCCGACCTTGCGCCGGCCGCCAACGGCAAGCCCCAAGTCACCCTCGCCGTGGACAATCCCCAGCATTGGCGCGGCCTGCTGCCGGTCTACGTGTTCCGCGACGAAACCACCTGGGTGCGCGGTTTGATTCCGGTCACCAAAGATCACTTGAGCCAGACGCTGCCGGTTCCCTTCGTCCCCCGATTTGTCGAGGCCGACCATCTGCTCGATATGCTGGTGCAAATCAAGCAATGACCGCCGTCGGCATGCGCGCTTCGCCGAAGCGGTCCCGCGTGGATGCAGCGCACCTCAGTGTTCGAAGCCGGCGTCGGGAATGCGCTCTCGCCGGCCATCGGCGTGGCGGAGCCATACGCCGCGGGCTGCCTTGATTTGTCCAATGCAGGTCAGGCCCAGGCCCAGAACCCGCGGTGTCGGAATCGATTTGCCCCGCGGCAGCGTGAACAGCAATTCGTAATCTTCGCCTCCGAAGAGCGCGCGCCGCAATGGAGGGCCGCTCGCGACCCCGGGTAGCGTCATCATTTCAATCTCCGCGCCCACGCCGCTGGCGCGGCAAAGGTGATGCAAATCCGTGGCCAGCCCGTCGCTCAGGTCAATCGCCGCCGAGGCCCTTCCGCGCAGCGCCTGCCCCAGCTCCCACCGCGCTCGCGGATGAATGTGGCGGGCGCGCGCTCTCCGCTCCTCCGCATTCTTCGCAGGGCGTCCGCGATGCACCAGCTCGCGCCCCAGCGCGGCCTCGCCCAGCCGCCCGGAGACATAGATGCGGTCGCCGGCCCTGGCGCCGCTCCGTTGCAGTGCCTGGCCTCGAGGAACTTGCCCGAGCCCGACGACATCGAATACCGTCCGCTCGCGAGTTCTCCTCACCGTGGCCATGTCGCCGCCCGCCAGCGCCGCTTCCGCTTCCGCTGCCGCGTCCAGCAATCCGCGACAGAACTCCCGCGCCCAAGCCGTCGCCAAGGATTTCGGATACAGGCTCGATATCAGCAGCGCTACCGGCTCGGCGCCCATCGCCGCTAAGTCGCTGAGTGCCCGCGTGGCCAGCCGGCGTCCGCAGCTCGCCGCCCGATCCCGCGCGCGCAAGAAATGCACGCCCTCGACAAAAAGATCGGTCGTCGCCACGATCTCCCAGCCGCGCCGTGGGCGCAGCACCGCGGCATCGTCGCCGATGCCCAGCCGGACGTGCGGCTGCCGCGCGCGGCTCCGCTCCGCCGCGTTGCGCACCCACTCCAGCCAACTCCGCTCGGCTTGCACGGCAATGCCAGCATACCCCTTCGGCCGGCGGCAGGGCCCGAGTTGCCCCGGGGGCGACTCTCCGGAAGGGGCGAGACGGGGTGGATGGCTAGGACGCAGGGAGGGCGCGAACCGCAGCGTGGCTGGATGCCACGTGAGGATTCGCGCCCGACCGAGGACAACGCCAGACGCCCCGTATCGCCCCGCCGCGCTCCATGTCGCAGGACCATTAATGGAGACAGGGGCCGCGCGCCATGCCCATCCTCATACTTGGCAAACGATTCTCTGGAGCCATCGAGCGGCGGATGCAGGCCGCGCTCGCTCAATGCCGGCTTCCCTCAGGTTGGAAGGGGCAGCGGGTGCTGCGGGGCATGAACCGGCGGCATTCCCGCGTCACCGATTGGGGGATGAGTCAGGTGGCGATTCGGATCAGTGACACGGTTCTCGATGTCGGCTGCGGGGGAGGACGCACGCTTGCGAAATTGGCTGCGTTGGCATCGGAAGGCGGAGTCAGCGGCGTGGATCATTCGCCCGCCAGCGTGGCCATGGCCGCGCGGCTCAATCGGGAAGCAATTGCCTCCGGCCGGATCGAAGTCCGCGAAGCATCGGTGGAACGTCTGCCGTACCCGAATGGCAGCTTCGATGTCGCCACGGCGATTGAAACCCACTTCTGGTGGCCAGATATCGGTGCTGGCCTTCGCGAGATCCGGCGCGTGCTCAAGCCCGGCGGCAGGTTGGCGCTGATCGCGGAGGTGCATCGCGGAGCGAACGGCCGTGGGGCGAAATTTGCGGAGCGCTTTCTGCCCGCAGCGGGCCTGAAGCTGCTCTCGGCGGACGAGCACCGGGAGATCCTTGCCGCTGCCGGGTTCAACAGCATCCGGGTCGTCACGCAAGGCGCTTGGATTTGCGCGACCGGCTCGCTTGCGGTCGGCTCGGAGTCGAAGTAGAGTCGCGGTATGAAGAACGCTGGCATCGGCTGGGGCATGCGGGTCTTGGGGCTGGGCGCGGTGTGGGTGGGCTGCGTGAACCTGGTCTGGCATCAGCCGCGCCTCTGGCCGCAGACGTTTCCGCTCAACTATCTGCCCGGAAGCGCCGTGTTCGGATTGTTCGTCGTGGTCGCGGCGGTGGAGTTGGCTGGCGGCCTCGCTCTGCTGGCGCCAGCGCGCATGGACCGCGTGGTGCGGGCCGGGGCGGGCGCGCTCTGCGCGGCGTATGGCGTGATCACGGCGTTGACGCTGCCGGCCATTGTTCGCCACCCGCTGATCTTCGCCACCTGGGGCGGGACCGGGGAAGAGTTGTCGCGACTGGCAGGAGCTGCCATCGTCCTGGCCATGGTGCGGCGCCGGCACGCCCTCGGGTGGTATTGGATTTTCGGGCTTTGCGTGGCGACCTTCGCCGGCGAGCAGTTGGCCTTCTTTGCGCGCACGATGACGTTGGTGCCGAAGTGGATTCCGCCCAGCCCCTGGTTCTGGACGGTGGTGACGACCATCGCCTTCGGCTTGGCCGCCGCGGCGATGCTCTCCGGGCGCATGGCGCTGCTGGCCTCGCGGCTCCTGACCGCAATGATGGTGTCGTTCGTGCCGCTCATTTGGGTGCCGCTCTTGATCGTCCAGCCGCATACGCTCGGCAATTGGCTCGAGAGCGCGGAGACGCTTTCGATCGCTGGCGCGTGCTGGGTCGTGGCGGACTATCTGGGCCGGCAGCCGGCCGAAAAAGGCGCGCGCGCGGATTCCGCCGCGCCGTAATCCGAACGGCGGCAGGGCCCGAGTTGCCCCGCGCCACTCCACCCCACCCATCGGGGGGATTTTCAGCGCTGCGGGCGGGGCCTATAGTGGCCTCAGCTCATGCAACCACTGTTCTACGCGGCCTTGGCGCTGGCCGCGGGAATCGCGGGGACGGCCGGCGTGTCCGGCACCTTAAGCGCGCCAGCCGCCATCGGGGCTTCAGCTTGGATTTGGGGCTCGCTGCTGCTGGGGACGGCGGTTGCAGCAGCGTGGGACAGACGCAGAGCCGCGGCCGCGTTGGGCTTGGCGCTGTGCGTCGCCCTGGGGTACTCCCGCGCGAGGAATGCGCTGCTGCGTCCGGCCGCGCCTTCGGCCTTGGAGCAGGCCGCGGCGGAGTTGCAGACGCACCCGCGCGACCGCGTAACCCTGACGGGATACCTGCGCGACACGCCCGAGCGGCTCTATGACCATGGGCGGCTGAGCGCGGTGCGGCTCGATCTCGAGGCCGCAAGCGCCGCGCGGGATCGGGCCGGGAGCGGCCTGCGCGGCGTTTCCGGCGGCGTTCGGCTGTATAGCTACCCTCCCCGTCCCGCGGGCGCGGACGAGAGCGACAACCAAACCGAGGCGGAAGCGCCGGCGGACGCAAGCTGGGCGGCGGCGCTGCTGAAGCTGCATGCCGGCGAGGGGGTCGAGGTGGCCGTGCACCTGCGCCCGTTGCGGGCGTACCACGATCCCGGCGTGGCGGATTTCACCGCCAACGACCGCCGGCAGGGTATCGCTATGACAGCGACGCTGGCGGCCGCATCCTGGCGCTCGCTGCCATCGCGGAACGCCGCGCCCGGCCGCGAGCTGCGGGCCGCCCTTTGGCACTGGATGAGCCTGCGACTCGACCGCCTTGCGCCGCCATCGGCCGCGCCGCGGGAAAACGCCCTGCTCCGCGGCATGCTGCTCGGCGATATCGCGCGCCTGGACGAGGCCACTCGCGACGACTTCCAAGTGGACGGCGTCTACCACCTGCTGGTGGTCGCCGGGCTGCACCTGGGCGTGCTGGCGGCATTCCTCTGGTCGGTCCTTCGCTTGCTGCGCCTGCGTCCCGCCGCCCGCTCGGCGCTCACCCTGCTCGCGCTTGCGGCCTACACCTGGACCATCGCTGGACGCACGCCCACCGAGCGCGCGCTGCTCATGCTGGCGGTGTACTTCGGCGCGCGGCTGTGGTTCCGCGAGCGCCAGGCGCTGAACGCAGTGGGCGCGGCCGCGCTGGCGCTGCTGCTGTGGCGCCCGCTCGATCTATTCGCCGCCGGATTTCAAATGTCGTTGGGCGCGGCCGCGCTGCTGGCGGGCGTGGCGCTGCCGCTCATGGTGCGCACCTCGCATCCTTTGCGCCGCGCCAGCTTGCAGTTGGCCAACCTGGAGGCCGACGCCGGGCTGGCGCCGCGCCTGGCGCAGTTCCGCTTGGACCTGCGTGCCTTGGCGACGAGATTGGGTTGGATTTGGCGACCGCTGGGCTGGCGCGTCCTGCCGATGGTCTGGCGCGGACTCCTGCGCATGTATGAGGTCATCCTGATCTCGCTGGTGCTGCAGCTCGGCTTTGCCGCGTTCAACGTCGTGTATTTCCATCGCTTCAATGTTTGGTCCGTGGCGGCGAACGCTGTGCTGGTGCCCGCGGCCGCGGTGCTGATTCCGCTGGCCTGGATCGGCATGGCCGCAGGGGGTTGGGGCGGCATCGCGGCCTACGCCGCGCGCGCCGCGACGCTGGGCTTGGCTCGGGCGGTGCTGCACCTTGCGAGCGCGATGGCGCGCTGGCCGATGGCGCAGTTCCGCGTTCCCTCGCCGCCGGGATGGATGCTCGCCGTTTTCGGTGCCGCTTGCGGCGCTTGGCTGATTGCCTGCGCGGCGCGCCGGTCGTGGCGCGCGGCCTTCACAGCCTCCGGCCTGGTGGCGGCGCTGGCCGCGGTGCTGGCCTGGGCGCCGTTCCCGGCGCGGCTGCCGCCCGGCCTGAGCGCGACGATTCTTGATGTCGGCCAAGGCGATTCGATCTTCGTTTCGTTTCCAGACGGCCGCACGCTCCTTGTGGATGGCGGCCCCAGCTCGCCGCATTGGGACAGCGGCGAGGAGGTGGTCGCGCCCTTTCTCTGGTCGCTCGGCCTGAAGCGCCTCGACGCCGTGCTCCTCACCCACGGCCACATGGACCACCTCGGCGGTTTGGACACGGTGGTGCGCGACTTCCGCCCGGGCGAAGTGTGGCTGACGCGCACGCTGCCGCAAGAGCGGGCCCTGGCCGACCTCCTGCGCAGCGCCGGTGCGATTGGCGCTCGGGTGCGAAGGCTGAGTAGCGGCGATGGCTTCTTGGCGGGTGCGAGCCGCGTCCAAGTGCTGTTGCCGCCGCCGCTGTACCAGGGTGGCGAACTGGCCAGCAACGACGACTCGATGGTGGTGCGGGTGAGCTGGGGCGCGCCCGGCAGGAACGATGCCTTGCTGCTCGAGGGCGATGCCGAGGCCGGCGGCGAGCAGTGGATGGTGGATCACCACCTCGATCTCGCCAGCGTGGTCCTCAAGGTCGGCCATCATGGCAGCCGGACTTCTTCCAGCCCCGCGTTTCTCGCAGCCGTCGCGCCGCAAGTGGCGGTGATCTCGGTGGGCGCCGGCAACTCCTACGGCCATCCCGCCCCCGATGTGGTGGCGCGCCTCCAGGCCGTCGGCGCGCGCGTGTACCGCACCGACCGAGATGGCGCGGTGCAGTGCCGCATTGCCGGACCCGACCTCAGCGTCTATCTGTTCCGCCGCCTGCCCGGGACTCAATGAGGATACGGATGGCCGCTGAGGATGGCCAGCGCGCGGTAGAGCTGCTCCAGCAAGACCACCCGCGCCAATTCGTGCGAGAGCGTGAGCGGGCCCAGCGACAGCTTGCCCGCCGCCGCGGCCTGGATCGGCGCGGAAAACCCGTCGGCGCCGCCCACGGCAATCACGATCTCGCGATTGCCCGCGGCCGCCGCCTCGCGCTCGAGAAACTGCGCGAATTCCGGTGACGTCAACGTGCGCCCGCCCGGATCGCAGAGCCAGAGCCGCGCCCCTTGGGCGCGTTCGAGCAGCTTGGCCTGGGGATCACGGCCCGCCAGCTCTTCGCCAGCGACCGTCGCCCGGCGCGCGAAGCCCCGCAGCCGTGTGAGGTATTCCTCGGTCCATGCGCAAGCGGCGGAATGCTTGCTTTTGCCGATCCAGGCCGCGCGAATCCGCATGAACCATCATGGTAGCCTTAAGGGAACCCGCAACGGAGGAACGATGTCGAACAAGCAAGCTGATGCCGATTTGATCCTGAAGCTGTATGATCTGCGCCGCGAGAAGGTAATGCGCGAGGCGCGCGCCTGGTTCGCACAGAAGTTCAACCCCAAGACCGATGCCGAGGTGGAGGCCGCGCTGAGCGGCGAAAACGGAGCCTACCTGCGCCAGATCGGCGGCTATTGGGACATGGCGTGCGCAATGGTTGTGCACGGCGCGATTGACGCGGCGCTGTTCGCCGACACCAACGGCGAGCATATCTTCGTCTACGCCAAGCTTCTGCCCTTCCTTCCCTGGCTGCGCAAGCAGTACAACCCGAAGATGCTGGCCAACGTCGAGCAGGTGGTGAAGGCCACGCCCGGCCACGAGGAGAGCGTCAAGCGCGTGCAGGCGCGGCTCGCCGCCATGGCCTCAGCTGCAAAGCGCTGAACCGATCCAGGACTCTTGCCGATGACCGCATGGATAAAGGTTGGTCTCAAGCCGACCGTGCTCGATCCCCAAGGCAAGGCCATCCAAGCCGCGCTAGGGAAGTTGGGCTACGCCGGGATCGAAGAGCTGCGCCAAGCCAAGCTCTTCGAGGTGCGGCTGGCCGCGGGCACGGACGCGAAATCGGCGCGCGCCGAAGTCGAGCGCGCGGCCCGCGAAGTCCTAACCAACCCGGTGATCGAGGAGTATTCGATTCGGTGGGAGGAGTAGGTTCCAGTCTATGTGCGGGATTGTCGGCTACATCGGCAACAAGCGTGTCGTCCCGGTCATCCTCGATGGCCTGAAGCGGCTCGAGTACCGCGGCTACGACTCGGCCGGCATCGCCGTCGTGCAAAACGGAGCCTCGGGGCCGCATCTCGAGGTGCGGCGCGCGCAGGGCAAGCTGCGCAATCTTGAAGAGAGCATCCGCCAGCAGCCGCTCGAGGGCAGCTATGGCATCGGCCACACCCGCTGGGCAACGCACGGACGCCCCACCGAAGAGAATGCGCACCCGCACCGCGACTGCAAGGGCGAGATCGTTGTCGTGCACAACGGCATCATTGAGAATTACCTGCTGCTGAAACGGGAGCTGATCGCCTCCGGCCACATCTTCCGCACCGAGACGGACACCGAAGTCGTGGCCCACATGCTCGAGCAGGAGCTGGCGCAGGGTGCCCGCGACCTCGAAACCGCCTTGCAGGCCGTGCTGCCGCGCCTTACCGGGGTGTTCGCGCTGGGGGTGATTTCGAGCCGCGATCCCGAAAAGATCGTGGCCGCGCGCAACGGGCCGCCGGCGGTGGTGGGCTTGGGCGCCGACGAGTACTTCATCGCCAGCGACATCCCTGCGCTGCTGCACCACACCCGCGACGTCTTCTTCCTCGCCGACGGCGATATGGCGGTGCTGACCCGCAACGGTGTGCGCCTGATGGACTTCTCCGGCCGCCCAGTCAACCGCGAGATCACCCACATCACCTGGGACCCGATCATGGCCGAGAAGGGCGGCTTCAAGCACTTCATGCTCAAGGAGATCTACGAGCAGCCTCGGGCCGTGCGCGAAACCCTGCTGGGCCGGCTTTCGCGCGACCGCGGCGAGTGCTACCTCGATGAGATGGAGCTGACCGAGGCGGATTTCCGCGCCTTCTCCGCGATCAAAATCGTCGCCTGCGGCACCTCGTGGCACGCCGCGCTGGCGGGGAAATTTCTGATCGAGCAGCTTGCGCGCGTGCCCGCCGAGGTCGACTACGGCAGCGAGTTCCGCTACCGCGATCCCCTGGTCCGCCCCGATCAGCTCACCGTTCTGATATCGCAATCCGGCGAAACCGCCGACACGCTGGCCGCGCTGCGCGAGGCGCGCGACAAGGGCTCGAAGACGCTGGCCATTTGCAACGTGGTTGGCAGCATGCTGACCCGCGAGGCGCACGGCTCGCTGCTCACCCATGCCGGGCCCGAGATCGGTGTGGCCTCGACCAAGGCGTTCACCGCGCAGCTCGCGGCGCTGGTGGTGCTCGCGCTGTATCTGGGGCGCACCCGCGGCACCTTGCCGGCCGAGGCCGCGCAGCGGTTCATCGAGGAGTTTGATCGCATACCGGCCAAACTCGAAACCCTGCTCAATCGCGACGACGAATACGAGGCGCTGGCGCGGCGCTTCTACCGCGCGCGCGATTTCCTCTACTTGGGCCGCGGCATCCATTACCCGATCGCGCTCGAAGGCGCGCTGAAGCTCAAAGAGATCTCCTATATCCACGCCGAGGGGTACCCGGCGGGGGAGATGAAGCACGGCCCCAACGCGCTGATTGATGAGAACCTTCCCGTCGTGGTGCTGGCCGCGCATGACCCCAGCGATCCCGCTTCGGTGACGCGGTACGAAAAAACGCTCAGCAACCTCAAAGAGGTCAAGGCGCGCGAAGGCGAGGTCATCGTCATCGCCAACGCCGGCGACCAGCACCTGGAGGGCGCCGACCACGTGATCGAGATCCCCACCGCGCCCGAACTGCTGCTGCCGATTCTCGAAGCCGTGCCGCTGCAGTTGCTGGCCTACTACATCGCCGTTCGCCGCGGCTGCGATGTGGACCAGCCCCGCAATCTGGCCAAGTCCGTGACCGTGGAGTAGCGCATGCCCGGCTATGCCCTGGTCGCGTTCTGGATCGTTTTCTTCCTGTATTGGATCGCAGCCGCGACCGCCGTGAAGGCGACGGCGGAACGCCAGAGCGCCGCCACGAACACCGCCCACCGGCTGCCGGTGATCGCGGCGGCGATTCTGCTGTTCGGGAACTGGCGCTCGTTTGGCCTCAATGATCCCCTGCTGCCGCAGACACAGACGATGGCGTGGACCGGCGTGGTCGTGACCGCGCTCGGGCTGGCCCTGGCGATCTGGGCACGGCGGACGCTGGGGTCGAACTGGAGTTCCTCGCCCACGCTGAAGCAGGGCCATGAACTGGTGCAGCGCGGGCCCTACGCATTCGTCCGCAACCCGATTTATACAGCCATGCTGTTGATGCTGCTCGGCACCTGCATTTTCGTCGGCCAGACTCGCGCGGCGCTCGCGCTGCCGCTCGCCGTGTTGGGGCTATGGATCAAGCTCAAACAGGAAGAGGCGCTGATGCTGCGCCATTTCCCCGAAACCTATCCCTCCTACCGCCGGCGTGTCAAAGCCATCGTTCCCTACGTGATTTGACCAGCCTTCGGCGGATCAATGGCCAACGGCGCGCGGACCGATCAGGCCTTCGACCCGGCGCAAACCCTGATCGAGCGCGGCTTGCGAGCGCGCTTCGACGTTCAAGCGCAGCAGCGGCTCGGTGTTCGAGCTGCGCAGGTTGAAGCGCCACTCCGGGTAGGCGACGGAAAGCCCGTCGGTGTGGTCAGGCACGCCGTCGCTGAAGGCTCGCCCGATCGAGGTGATCTTCGCCGCCGCATCCTCGACCGTGAAGTTGATCTCGCCGCTGGCAAAATACCGGGCGCGCAGCGGCGCCACCAGGGCGGAAAGCGGCTTCTTCTCGCGCCCCAGCAGCTCGAGCATCAGCAGCAACGGAATCATGCCGTTGTCGCGGAACCAATTGCGGCGAAAATAGAAGTGGGCCGACATCTCGCCCGCAAAGGCGGCATTCACCTCGCGCATCTTGGCGGGAATGATCGTCATGCCGGCGCGGCTGAGCACCGTCTTGCCCCCCAGGGCGGCGATGGTCTCTTGCGTGGCCCAGATGCTGCGCGGATCAATCACCACCGTCGCGCCGGGCTCGTGGTGCAGGATCGAGCGCGCGAGAATGGCGGTGGTGAAGTAGCCGGAGAGGAAGTAGCCGGTGTCGTCCGCGAAGAAGCAGCGGTCGCCGTCCGCATCCCAGGCCACGCCCAGGTCCGCGCCCTCGGAGCGCACGCGCGCGACCAGTTCGCCCTGGTTGGCCGGCAGCAGCGGGTTGGGCACGCCGCCGGGAACCGGAAAGCTTCCGTCGGGGTTTTCGTAGATGCCAATGATTTCGATCGGCAGCTTGCCGCGCGCGGCCACGCGGCGCAGCACCTGCGCTTGAAGCCCGCAGTTGCCGTTGGCCACAATCTTCATCGGGCGCAGCAACGAGCGATCCACGTACGTGAGGACGTAGTCGGCGAAATCATCCCAGACGTCTTGCTGGATCAAACCCCCCGGCGACGCCGCGGGCGCGGCGCCTTGGCCCGCCAGGGCCAGATCTCGCACCTTCTCCAAGCCGCTGCCCAGCGCCAGCGGCACCGCTCCCCGGCGGCAGCAGTTGAAGCCATTCCATTCCTTTGGATTGTGCGAGGCGGAAATGGTGAAGCCGGCGTCCACGTCGAGCGTGCCGGCGGCAAAATAAAACATGTCGGTCGAAACCGTGCCGATGTCCACCACTTCGGCGCCCGCCGCGCGCAAGGCCCCCATGGCGGCGTGGGCCAGCTCCGGCCCCGTGGCGCGAACGTCTTTTCCCACTACCACGCGCTTGGAAGCGGTGACCTGGACGAATGCGCGCGCGATCGCTGCAGCCCCGGCGGCGTCCAGCTGCGAGGGCACAATTCCGCGAATGTCGTAGCTCTTGAAAATCGACGGATCAAGCACAAGCCATCATACACACGAAAGCCCCGCCAAAATGCGGCGGGGCTTCGTGCGGTAGTACTGCAGACGCAAAGATAGCCGGGCTGATTCAAAATGTCGAGTTAAAACGTCAGCCGAGCAGTTATTTGAATGATGCGCGGCGAGGCATCGCCGCCAAGGAACGATCCCAGGATGCTGGTCGGAACGCTGACGGTGTTGATAATGGTGCCGAACGAGCTGCTGCCGACATCGCCCACCGGTTGATCGAAGTTGGGATGGTTGAAGAGATTGAAGAACTGGACGCCGATGCCCAGCTGGCCCTTCTCCCAGCCCGGCAATTGGGTGTTCTTGATGACGCTGAGGTCGGTATCGAAGAACTTCGGGCCGCGGAACTGATTGCGGGTTTGATTGCCGAAGCCGGTCGGAGTCGCGGTGGAGGCGGAAAAATCCGAGGCGACCAGGCATTGTTTGTCAATGACGCAACTGCCGCTCTGCCCAGGGCCGAGCTGGTTGGCGAAGAGAACGCTGTTCGCGCCGAAATTGTTGGCTTGCAGAGTGGCCGTTGCGTTGCCGTCGGTGACCGTCAGCGGCAGCCCGCTGCGGGTGAACAGCGAGCCCGAAAGTGTCCATCCCCGCCACAGCTGGTCGGGGCCCCAGCTGAAGACGCTGCGGAAGGGCACTTCCCAAAGGTAGCTGAGGTTGAAGGAGTTGCGGACATCGTAGTCCGCATTGCCGTAATTGAAGCCGTGGATGTTATTGGGGTCCTGCACGCCCAGGATGCTCAGGTTGGTGTTGTTGTTGAAGGCTAGGAACCCGCCGTTGGAGACCTCGTCGAGCGCATGGCTCCAGGTGTAGTTGGCCTGCACTTGAAACGTCTTCGACAGGTGACGATTGAACCCCAGCGTGAGGCCGTTGTAGCTGGATACGCCGCCGTTCACCAACTGGTTCACGACGCTGAAACGGGCGTCAGGCGCGGTGGCGGGCAATCCCGCGAAGCCCGGGAGAAAGGCGTTCACGGCGTCGTTCTGGATGGGCTCGTGGACGCCGTGATTGCCGACGTAGTTGGCGCTGATGCTGGTGTTCTGCCCCAGCGCCTGCTGCACTTCGAGGTTCCACTCCTGGTAACGCGGGGGCCGCACCGTGCCCTCGGAGCTGAAGTAGCTCGGCGGCGAGAAGCCCGGATTGGCGGCGGCGATGGAAGCCACCGTTCCGCCGGCGGCGAACGCGTTCAAGAAAGAGGTGTTGTCCGCCGCTGCCGCCGCGCGGACGTTGCCGGGCATGGCGGGCGAGAGCGGGCCGCTGACGACGAAAGTGTTGTTTTCGGGCGAGTTGGTGGCAAAGTTGTCGGCCACGGTCGCCGGAAAGATGTCGTTGAAAATGCCGAAGCCGCCGCGCAGCACGGTGTTGGGGCCGATCGGCGTCCAGGCGAAGCCGAAGCGCGGCTGGAAGAGGATGTGGCGATAAGAAGGATAGGCCTGGGCCAATCCCGTCTGGATGATCGCGTTGTACGGCACCGTGGCGTCGTGGGCCAAATCCACAAAAGGCGAGGTCAGCCGCGCGAAGCAATCGTGGGTGCAGATGGGGTTCGAATCATGTTCGGCTCGCAGAGCGAACGTCAGCTTGAGGTTCTTCGTGACTGCGATGTCGTCCTCCGCGTACGCTCCCAGCGTGTACAGCCGAATGGGCTGGTTCAAGCGGGTCGGAAACGCCTGGGTCGAGGAAGTTGCGGTGCCATTAAAGAAATCGGCCAGGGTCGTGCGCACGTGCGGGGTGGTTTCGATGCCGAAGTCGTAGTCGTTGACGTAATTGATTTTGTAGTTCGCGCCCAGCTTGAAGGTGTTCATGCCGGCGGTCATCGAGGCGTCGTCCACCAGGCCGTACTGCGCCACGTTGCGGCCTTGCGGGAAATCGTAATCCAAGCCGCCCAGGCGGGTGAAAAGGTTGCTGGAAATGCTGACCGTCACCGGCAGCACGGCGCTGCGCGCGGCGGGATTGACGCCAAAAAGTGCGTCGTAGTGGGAGGCGCTGGCGATGAATTGATTCACTGCGCCGGCCCCGAAGGCGTGCGTCCAGTTGACCTGGCCTTGATATTGCGGCTGGTTGCTGTCCACATTGAAGCGCGGATCAATGGGATCGGTGAACGTGGCTTGCACGCCGCGATCCATCGAGAGCTGCACGAAGGCTTTGTCGCTGGTGCCGAAATCCTGGTCGTAGCGGCCGGAAAGGGTCCATTCGTGGGTGTGGTTGCCGGCGGTGGATTGGAACTGGAGCGCGCAGGGCGACCCCGCCGCCAGGCCCGTGAAGGTAAAGCCGCCGCATCCGCCGGCTGGCTGCGAGGCGGTTGCTGGCACTGGCACCGCCGCGCCCGCGCCGGCCGCGCCATTGTAGAGCGCGAACATGCTCTGGTAGAAGGGCACCTGCGCCGCGTTGCCGTTCGCGGTCAAGTTGGCGATCGTGGCCGCTTCAAATTGCGGGCTCGGAATTTTGGCCTGCGTGTTGGTGGGCAGCACCACGTTCAAGCCCTCGGTGTTGAGCCAAAAGAACGACTTGTTCTTGTAGACCGGACCGCCGAAGCTGGCCGCCCAGCGATTGGCGTTGTCGAACGGGCGCGCCGAGCCGTTGGCATTGTTGAAGAAGTTGTTGGCGTTCAGCACGCGGCCGTTCCAGTAATAAATCGCGTTGCCGTGCCAATCATTGCCGCCGGATTTGGTGACGTAATTCACATTTGCGCCGCCGAGTTCGCCGTATTGGCCCGAGTAGCCGTTGTTGGTCACGGTGACTTGATCCACATCATTCTGGCCGAGGAGAAGGTTGGTCGCGCCGGAGTTGTTGAGATTGAGAAAGGGATCGTTGTCGTCTTGTCCGTTGACGGTGAACAAGTTCGAGGTCGCGGGCAGGCCAAAGGTCGAGAAGTTGCCATTGCCCCCTTGGGTGTTCATCACCGCGCCGGGCGAGGTCTGCACGGTTTGCGTCAAATCACCGCCACTATTGGGCACCAGCGCGACTTGCGCCGGCGTGAACGACGTCGAGACATCTCCGTTCGTCGTCTGCACCGGAGCGGCTTCGCCGGTAACGGTTACCGTCTGCGCAGCCGCGCCCACCTTCAGCTCAATGTTCGCGGATTGCACCTGGCCAACGCTCACAGCGACCTTGAATTTCTGGGGAGAGAAGCCAGTGGCGGTGGCGCTCACGATGTAGTTGCCCGGCTGCAGCAGCGAGAAGCGATAGCTGCCGGTCGCGCTGGTCGAGGTGGTCTTGGTGGTGCCCGTGTCGGCGTTGGTGAGTGTGACGGTGGCGCCGGGGATGGCAGCGCCGCTGGGGTCGGAGATGACCCCGGAGATGTCGCCCGAGGTGGTGCTCTGCCCCACGGCGCGGTTGGGCGCCAACGCGGCGAACAGGCCGATGGCCACCAGTGTGGAAAAGACGGGAAGTAGGGCGCGACGGAATGTCATGGAGCTCCTCCACCAATGGGACTGCATTGTAGGGGCCATTCCCACTCCCTTTGGCCACGCCTCAGCCCGCAACAGTTAGCAAAGGTGGGCAAAGAAGCTGGATTTCAAATTCCGCAGGCAGCTGTTCTCGATCTAGAATTCCGAAAGTGGCAACTCCTCCGCTATCGCGATTGGTGCGCGAGCTTCGGGCATTCTCCACGCGCCACGCGATGTTCGCACCTGGCGACCGGGTGGCGGTGGCGGTATCGGGCGGAGCGGATTCGGTTGCGCTGCTTCTGCTGCTGGTCGAGGTCGCCGGGGAACTCGGGCTGCAATTGTCGGTGGCGCACTTCGACCACCGCTGGAGACCCGAGTCGGGCGCAGATGCCGCATGGGTGGGCGAGCTCGCGGCGAAGCTGGGCCTGCCGTTTTATCTTGAGCGTGGCGAGCCTGCCCGGTCGGGAAATTTGGAGCAGCAGTCACGGCTGTTGCGGTATGCGTTCTTCAAGCGACTTCAGGGTCAAGGAGTGGCGGACAAAGCCGCCACCGCCCACACCCGCGACGACCAGGCAGAGACGGTGCTGCTGCGCGTGCTGCGCGGAGCCGGGACGCGCGGGCTGGCGGGCATTTTGCCGATTCGCGACGGCTTTATCGTCCGGCCGCTGCTGCGCGTCGCGCGCGTTGAGCTGCGCCCCCTGCTCGACCAGCGCGGTCAGTCCTGGCGCCAGGATGCGACCAACCTCGATCTGCGCTTCCGCCGCAATCTGCTTCGTGCCCAGGTGATGCCCCGCCTGCGCGCGGAGTTCAACCCCGCGCTTGAGGAGCGCCTGGCCGCGCTGGCCGAGGTGCAGCGCGCCGAAGAGGTTTTTTGGAGTGACTACCTTGGTCCTCTGCTTGAGGCTGCGTCCGAGTCCATGCCGCTCGGTCTCCGCTTGCGCTGCGAGCCCCTGCGCCGGCTGCCGCTGGCGGTGCGCCGAAGGCTGGTTCGGCTGGCCATGGCGCGGGTGCAGGGGCACTGGGGCGGCTTGGAGTACGCCCTGGTCGAGCAGATCTCGGCTTGGATCGAGGCGGCGGGCAACCAGCCCCGAATCAAGCAAATCCGGAGCTTGAGTTGCCGCGTTTCCAGCCGATATCTAGAGCTTCGGGTTCAGGATCGGGGTCCGCACCCAGTCCCAATCAAGCGCATGGATGCGTTATAATTGGGTGAACCTGCGGTGGAAACTGATGGCCGCCTGACACCCCATGCGCCTCGGCCCACCATTTCTATGGAACGGCTCGCTGCTTCCCACATCTAAAACTTAAGAGGTCTCAAGAAGGCAGCTTGAATTCAACCACCAAAAGCATCGTTCTTTGGGTCGTGCTGGTTGTTGCCGCGCTGGTTCTGTGGCAGATGATCAAGCTTGGCGGCGGCGCCGGCAAGGTCCAGGAGATCAACTTCTCGCAGTTCATGAGCCAGGCAAAGTCTGGCAATGTGGAGTCGGTCACCGTTACCGGCGACGACGTGCAAGGGCAGGTGCACACGCCGAAGGACGAGACCTTCCACACCGTCATCCCGGCCAACTACTCGGACCTGTACAAGACCCTCGAAGACAAGGGCGTGGCCGTCACCATCAAGGAGCCTTCCAACACCACCTGGGTGAACTTGTTGATGAACGGGGTGCCGATCCTGCTGATCTTTGCCCTCTTCATTTTCATGATGCGGCAGATGCAGACCGGTGGAAACAAGGCCTTGTCGTTTGGCAAAAGCCGGGCGCGGCTGCTCTCGACCCAGCAGAAAAAGGTGACGTTCAAGGATGTGGCCGGCGTCAATGAGGCCAAGGACGAACTGCGCGAGATCATCGAATTCTTGAAGGAGCCGCAGAAGTTCCAAAAGCTGGGCGGTCGCATTCCCAAGGGTGTCCTCCTGGTGGGCCCTCCCGGCACCGGCAAGACCCTGCTGGCCCGCGCCATCGCCGGCGAAGCCAACGTGCCGTTTTTCTCCATTTCCGGCTCGGATTTTGTCGAGATGTTCGTGGGCGTGGGCGCGAGCCGCGTGCGCGACCTGTTCGAGCAGGGAAAGAAAAATGCTCCCTGCATCATCTTTATTGATGAAATTGACGCGGTCGGCCGCCACCGCGGCGCCGGCCTCGGCGGCGGCCACGACGAACGCGAACAGACGCTGAACCAACTGCTGGTCGAAATGGATGGCTTCGAAAGCAACGAGGGCGTCATCCTGGTGGCTTCGACCAACCGCCCGGACGTGCTCGACCCCGCGCTCCTGCGCCCCGGCCGCTTTGACCGGCGCGTGGTGGTGCCGCGGCCCGATTTGCGCGGCCGTGAAGAGATCCTGCGCGTGCATGCCCGCCGCATTCCGCTGAACGAATCGGTGGATTTGGCTGTGCTGGCCCGCGGCACACCCGGCTTCACCGGCGCTGATTTGGCCAACCTGATCAACGAAGCCGCGCTCTGGGCCGCGCGCAACAACCGCAAGACCGTGCTGATGGCGGATCTTGAGGCCGCAAAGGACAAGGTGCTGATGGGCGCCGAGCGGCGCTCGATGATCATCACCGAAGACGAGAAGCGCAACACCGCCTACCATGAGGCCGGCCATGCGCTGGTCGCCGCCATGGTGCCGCACTCCGACCCGCTGCACAAGGTGACGATCATTCCGCGCGGGATGGCGCTGGGCGTCACCATGCAGCTGCCCACCGACGACAAGCACACCTACAGCCGCGACTATCTGCAGGCGCGGCTGGCGGTGATGATGGGCGGGCGCATCGCCGAAGAGCTGTTCATGCTGCACATGACCACCGGCGCCGGCAACGACATCGAGCAGGCCACCGATCTGGCCCGCAAAATGGTCTGCGAATGGGGCATGAGCGAGCTCGGGCCGCTCACCTTCGGCAAGAAGGAAGAGCAAATCTTCCTGGGCCGCGAAATCAGCCAGCACCGCGACTTCAGCGAAGACACCGCGATCCGCATTGATCAAGAGGTGCGCCGCCTGGTCATGGAAGGCTACGAGCGCGCTCACAAGGTGCTGACCGAGAACTCCGTCACTCTCCACCGGCTGGCCGAAGCCCTGCTCGACCGCGAGAGCCTCGACGCGGACGAGATTAAGACCGTCCTGGCCGGGCAATCGCTGCCGCCTCTCAACACCGGCGGCGGTGGCCAAGCGGAGCCGGGCACGCAGGAGATCCTGCGGCCCGAACCTGCCCGCACCCCTGCGCTGGCCCCCGGCGAGCGCCCCCAACCCGCCTAGAACGCATTATTCGCAGCGCAGCGCTTCGCTCGGCGGCAGGCGGCCGGCTCGAAACGCCGCCAACGCCGCCGCAGTCCCCGCCACCGTGGCCAATAGCCCCGCCGCCGCCAGCCAGGCTGCGGCATCGAACGCGGTCACGCCAAATAGGAACGGGCGCAGCGCGCGCGTGGCCAGACCCGCAGCCGCCGCTCCCAGCAGCAGCCCAAGCCCCAGCGGGCGCAACCCGTCGCCGAGCACCAGCGCCACCAGGCCGCGCGGCGTTGCCCCTAAAGCCAGCCGCACGCCCAGCTCCCGCCGCCGTTGCGCGACCATCTGCGCCACCGAGCCGAACAATCCGATGGCGGCCATGAGCGCGGCAAGCAGGCCGAACACTCCCGCCAGGCTCGCAATCGCGATCGGCTGCCAAAGCGAGATCCGCACCTGCTCGGCCAGCGTGCGGCCGTTGATCATGGGAATGCGCGAGTCGAGCCCGCCGACTTGCTGCCTTATCACCTTCAAGGCAGCGGCGGGTGCAAGCGAAGTTTGCGCGGCGATCCACATGCGCTCGAATGGAACTTGCGCCATGGACACATAAAACGCCAACGGCGGAGGCGCCAGCAGCGACTGGGTGCGCCGGTCCGCCACGATGCCGATCACGGTAAAGGCATGGTCGCCGTGGTAGTTGTGGAATTGCGGCCACGCCACTCTGCGCCCCAGCGCCGCTTGTCCGGGCCACAGCCGCGCCGCCAGCCGTTGATTGATCACGCAGACCAACGGTGCGTCCGCGCGGTCGGCCTGGGTAAAGCCGCGGCCCGCCACTAGCGGCAGGTCGAAAACGCCGAAGTACTCGGGCGTGACCCAGTTAATGTCGGGACGGGCGAAACCCGAGCCGAATTCTCCCGCCCGCACTGCCAGCGGCGGCGGCTCGGTGCCCGCGACAAAAACCGGGCCGCGGTTGCAGGGCGCCGGAGCGAGGCAGGCGGTGAGCGCGACTTGCCTGAAGCCGGGCTGGCTGCCCAACCGTTCGTGCAAACGCCCGAAGTACGCTCGCAATTCGGCCTGGGTGTATTGGGCGTGGCCGGCGTCCACCAAAGCCAGCTCGGTGCGGGCCGCGGCGGGCGGGACTTGCCCGGCGCGGGCGGCAGCCAGCGTGCGCGCGGCCAAGCCGGCCGCGACCAGCAGCATCAGCGCCATGCCCACCTGCGCGGCCAGCAGCGTCCGCTGCCGCGGGCGCGTGGCACGGCTCGACACCGCCTCCGGGCGGCAGAGTGCGCTCGCGGCGCCCATAGCCGCCATGCTGACCAGCGACAACGCAGCGGTACAGGCCAGCACTCGGCCATCGAAAACGAGTGCGAGGTTCGCCGGCACGCTCGGCGGCGCCAGATGCAGGAGCCCTTGCGCCAGCGGCTCCGCCGCCGCCGCGCCGATTCCTGCGCCCGCCAGCGTGATCCAGAGGCCCTCGAACAAGGGCTGGCGCAGCACCCGGCTTCGGCTCGCGCCCAGGGCCAACTGCGTGGACATTTCCCGCCGCCGCGCCTCGGTGCGGGCCAGGAACAAGCTGCCCAGGCTGGCGCAGGTCATGGCCATCAGCAGAAATGTGCCGAAGAGCAACGTCTCCAGGATGCGGGCATGGGCGGCGCGATCGTCGGACCAGCTGCCGATGCCCGCGACCACCACCGCCCGCCGCGGCTTCAGCTCCGGATGCGCGGCGGCGATGCGCGCACTGATGGTATCGGCCTCGGCTTGGGCCCGCGCCAGTGCCACCTTGGGGCGGAGTCGTCCGATGATCGTGATCCAGCCGCAGAAACGGCTGGTCAGGCAATTCTCCGGTCCGCCGAATGGCAGCAGAAATGGCTGGGTCGTGATCGGGACAAATAAATCGGCGGCCCAGTCCTGCGAGGAGCCCAGGAACCCTGGCGGCGCGACACCCACCACCGTGAGCGCGGTGTGGTTGCCCTCGATGGTCGAGCCCACGGCGCGCGGGTCGGCGTTCATGTGCTCGCGCCAAAAGCGGTTGCTGACCACCGCCACGCGGTTGGCCCCGGAGATTTCGTCGCCTGCGCCGATCATGCGGCCCTTTCCCGCGCGAACGTCGAGCGCAGCGAAGTAGCTGGCGCCGACCGCCTCAATGTTGAAGGTGTCGGTCGCGGCGGCGAAACTCACGTCCATCTGCAGGTTCGAGGTGGCGGCAAGTGCGGTGTACGCGCGGCTCTGCGAGGCGTAATCCAAATAGTCGGCAAAGCTGAAATCGCCCAGCAGCTCGCCGCCTTCGATGCGCTCGAGGTGGACCAGCCCGCGCCCGTCGGCGATCCCCGGCAGTGGCCGCAGCAGCACTGCGTCGCACAAGCTGAAAATCGCGGTCGCGGCCGCCATCCCGAACGCCAACGCCCCCACCGCGGTCAACGTGAACCCGGGCGCGCGTCGCAGCCTCCGCAGCGCCCGCCGCAGATCCTGCAGCAGATGCTCGAGGCCGCTCCAGCCGCGCTGCTCGCGGCAGGCCTCGCGCACCGTCACCGAGCCCGCCTCCCGCGACGCGGGATCCCCGGCCAGCTCCTCTTCCAATTCGCGATTCAATCGCCGCCGCGCCAGCAGCGACCGCAGTTGCAGCCGCGCCACATGGAGCCCGCGCATTTCATGCCTCCCGTACGACCATTCCGATCGCGGCGGTCAGCCGCTCCCACTCCCGCAGCTCGCTCGCCAGCCGCTTCTTGCCCGCCGCGGTGAGCGCATAATACTTCGCCCGCCGCCCGTTCTCCGACGGCCGCCACTGCGCCTTGATCCACGCCTGCTGCTCGAGCTTGTGCAGCGCCGGGTACAGCGATCCCTGCTGCACCTTCAGCTCGCCCTGCGAGATCTGCTCAATGCGCTCGCGGATGCCCCAGCCGTGCCGTGGCTCCAGCGTCAGCGTGCGCAGGATCAAGAGATCCAACGTGCCTTGTACCAAGTCCTTGGGCCTGCTCATGCTTCCTGCTTCCTGTCGGTTACCTACAACCGGGAGCATAGCATAATCGTCGGATGCCGGGTCGCACTTCGATTCTTCTCCTGCTCCTCTCCCTGGCGTTGAGCGCGCAAGCGCCCGCCATGCGCGGGCAGATCGTCGCTGGCAATGGGCTTCCGGTTGCGGGCGCCACCGTGCGCGCCGGCGGCGCGCAAGCGACCAGCGACGGCGAGGGGCGGTTTCTGCTGGCGGGCCCGCCCGCATCCATCACCGTGACTGCGCAGGGATACCTGCCCGAGACCGTAGCGGCAAGTGCCGGCGCTGCGCTGCGCGTTGTGCTCCAGCCGGCGCCGCTGTCCGAATCGGTCACGGTGACCGCCAGCGCGCGCAACCAAAGCACCGCCGCCGTGCCGCTCGCCACCGCGGTAATGGGGCAGGAACGCATCCAAGCATCGGCGGCGCCGAACGCCGACTCCATCCTGCGCGAGTTCAGCAACCTGGGCACGTTCCGTGTGAACTCGTCTCAGACCGCCAACCCCACCACCCAGGGCGTCGCGTTGCTCGGCACCGGGTCGAGCGGTGCCAGCCGCGCCCTGGTGCTGCTCGACGGCCTGCCGCTCAACGATTTCTACGGCGGCTGGGTGGATTGGCTGCGCGTGCCCGACGAATCCCTGGCCAGCGTGAGTGTGGTCGCGGGCGGAGCATCCCCGCTTTATGGCAACGACGCCCTCTCGGGCGTCATCGGTCTCGAAACCCAAGCCCCGATCGCGACCCATTTCGAACTCCGCGCCGGCGGCGGCGGCCTGGGCACGGGCTTGGCCGACGGCGCCGGGGTAATCGCGGGTCCGAAGCTTGCGCTGGCGGTGCGCGGCAGGGGATTGCGCGTCGGTGGTTATGTGCCCATCGCCGACCCGGGCGCGGTGGACACTCGCCCCGGCGTCGCTGCCCAGGAATGGGCACCCGTGCTCCGCTGGCTGGCCTCGCCCGCGGCGCTGGTCACGCTTTCTTCGGAGTACTTCGCCGAAGACCGCCGCAACGGCACCGCCGCGCAGGTGAATCAGACCCGGCTGCGGCAGATCGCACTGCGCACGGTGATCTCGCGCGACGGGATTTGGAACGGGAGCATCTTCGATCAGGGTGAAGATTTTGGTGCCACGTTTTCTTCAATCGCCGCCGACCGCGGCAGCGAGCGGCTGACACTCGAGCAGCACGTTCCCGCCCGCACCCACGGCGCCGCGCTCGATTGGACGCTGGCGCAGCCCCGCTGGAGCCTCACCACCGGCGCCTCCTACACGCACATTGCCGCCGACGACAGCGAAACCGCACCCCCGAGCCTGGTTCCCACCCGCGAAGAGAACGGACGCCAGCGCTTCGCTGGCGGCTTTGCCGAAGCCAGTTGGTCGCCGCTCGCGGATTGGAGCTGGACGGCCACGCTGCGCAACGACCACTGGCGCAACTTTGATGCCTTCCAGAACACCCCCGGCGGCCTTACCCCCTACGCCGATCGCACCAGCTCCGCCTGGAGCCCCGCGCTCGGCACGGTGTGGACCGCGCGGCCGTGGCTGGCGCTGCGGGCTTCGGCCTACGAGTCCTTCCGTGCCCCCACCCTCAATGAGCTGTACCGCCCCTTCCGCGCCGGCAATGTCCTGACCAATGCCAACCCGCTGCTGGCTGCCGAGCGCTACCGGGGCGCGCAAGTCGGGGCCGAGGCTCGGGCCACGCGCACTCTGCATTTCGACGCCACCTACTTCGACGGCTACGTCAGCAATCTCATCGCCAGCGTGACCCTGAGCACGACGCCCGCCCTCATCACCCGACAGCGCCAGAATCTCGGCCGCACCCGATCGCGCGGCGAAACGCTGGGCGCAAATTGGACCGCGCTTCCTGGCCTCGCCTTTTGGACCTCGTATACCCATCTCGATGCCAGCGTGCTCTCGGCGTCCGCGCTGAATTTGGTGGGCCTTGCCGTGCCCCACGTGCCTCGCAATGAGCTATCGGCCCGCGGCGTCTTCGAACGCAGAGGCTGGACGGCATCGCTGATCGAGCGCTTCGGCGGCGCGAACTTCGACGACGACCAGAACACGCTACCGCTGCCCGCCTTCTGGTCCGCCGACCTTTATTTCAGCCGCGCGTTCAAGGCCCTCGCTCCCTATTTCGCGGTGGAGAATGTATTCAATCGGCGCTATGCGATCGAGCGGACGCCCGACGCGGATTTAAATTCTCCGCGCGTCATCACCGCGGGCGCGAAAATCGAATTCGGCGGACGCTGACAGGCTGCTTGGATTCCGACGCCAATTAACGTTTCGCCGCCGCGGCCAGGGCGGCTTGCGGGCTGGGGTCCACGGGCTTCGGCGGTGGCGGCATCTCGCCGGGGGCGAAGCGCGTCAGCGGCTGGTCGCTCATCGCCAGCGCGTAGGCGGCAACCGCAATTTCCGCTGCGCCTTCGCGCAAATCCTCGGGCACGAGGCGCTCGTAGGTGTCGAGATTGGTGTGCCAGGAATAGGGCTGGTACTCGATCGGATCCTGCTCGAAGTTGATTCCTGTCAGCCCGGCCTGATTGAACGAAGTGCTGTCGGTGCCGCCGGTGCGGCGGCTGCCGGTCGCGCTCGCGCCCATGAAGCCCCAGTCGTGGAACTGCATCAGCGCCGCTCGCAGCGTGTCGGCCGCCGCCGGCGGGCCGAAGACGCTCGCGCCGCGCGGTTTGCTGGTGCCGTCGTCAATGTTCATATAAGCGACCAGGTTTTGGAACTCCGGCTTCTGCTTCTCGAAGCTGCCGAAGTGGCGGTCCACATACGCCAGCGAGCCCAGCAGGCCCTCCTCCTCGCCGCTCCATAGCGCCACCCGGATGGTTCGCCGCGGCCGCACGTGCATCGCCAGCAGAATGCGCGCCGCTTCCATCATCATCGCGCTCCCGGCGGCGTTGTCGGTCGCGCCCGTGGCATTGTTCCAGGAATCGAGGTGCCCGCCCAGCATCACCACCTGGTCCTTCAGATCGGTTCCGGGAATCTCTCCGATGGCATCGTAGGCGGTCTTGCCCTCCGGGTAAATGGTGTTCACGATGTTGAAGCGCAGCGTCACTGCGGTGCCGTCGGCCAGCACGCGTGCGATGCGCCCGTAATCGTCGTTGCGCATGACGACGGTCGGAACCTCGGTCGCTATGTTATAGCTGGGGTTGTTGTAGGCCACGATCACCCCGTGCGCCATGCCGGCGTCGTTGATGCGCACCTTCACCCCGCTCTTGATCAGGAAGGCATCGAACTGGTCGCTGACCTGCTGGCGCGTGAGTTTGCTCGGATCCGGCGCGGGTGCCGGTCCGCGCGCCCCGAATCCGCCGCGCCTCCCCCCGCGCAGCGCGGCGCAGCCGGCGTCCTCGGGATTGAAGGTGCAGTTCCACTGTTCGTCGGACCGGCGCAGCGGCGGCGGGTTGAAATTCACCGGAATCACCCGCGGTTCGCCTGCTAGGACGATCTTGCCCGCGATCTTGGCGCGGTTGGCGGCGAAATAGGCGTCGAGCTCGGCCTGGGTCGGCATGACCGGAGGGGCCGCGCCGCGGCCGGTCGGGCGCGCCAGCCCCGGCGGCGGCTCGAGCATCACGGCCTCGGCCGTGACCACCCCTTGGGTGCCCGGCGTCCAATGCAGGGGCTTGACCTCGAGCTGGCCATGGAATGGCGACACCGCGTCGGCTTGAAGCTCCAGGTTGTCCCAACCCGGCACTTGGTAGGTCAGCCGCTCGGGCACGAAAGGATACCCCTCGAGATGGGTATTCACCATGCCCCACGAAGCCTCCGTCTGCAGCACCCAGTCGTCGGCGCCCTTGAGCGCAGGCGTGCCCGTCAGGCGCGGGCCGTGCACGTCGGTGAGCTCGTGCATGATCCACAGGATCTTCGAGTTGGCCTCGGTCTCCTGCTGCCGTGCCTGCGCGGCGATGGAGGAAAGATCCGCATCTTGCCGCGGCGGCGCCGGCCGCAGCCACATCCAACCCGCTGAAAGCGTACCCAGCGCAAGCGCGCCGGTGAGAACCACAGAGGACTTAGGCATGCCCGCCAGTGTACCAGCTTGGTTGGGGCGATTACTTCTCGGCATGGCGCCGTCTCGCGACCGCGTTCGGCTCGGCAGGAACCGGCGCCACCGCGCCCCGCGAAAGCACCAGCCCCAGCGCCGCCAGGATCACGACGCTCCCCATCCACGCCTCCCCCGAGATGCGCTCGCCCGCCCACGCCCACCCCAACCCCAGCGCTACGACCGGGTTGACCAGCGCATAGCTCGCCACCCGCACCGCCGCGACATGCCCGAGCAGCCAAATATAGGCCGAGTAACCGATCACGGACCCGGCCAGCACCAGGTACGCGAGCGCCCATCCCGTGCTGCCGCCGAACGCCCCCCAATGCAGCCCGCTGAATTCGCCCGCCATCGCCGCCGTGCCCGCCAGCAGCCCGCCCCCGGCCAGCATTTGTGCCGCTGAGCTCATCGCAGCCGTTCGTGGCAGCGTCCATCGGTGCTGCACCACGGTGCCCAGGGCCCACGCGAAGGACGCGCCCACCAGCGCCAGCGCTGCGGTGGCGTCGGTCGCCCCCGCGCCGTGCCCCGACATCAGCAGCGCCACGCCGGCCGCGCCCAGCACGCAGCCGCCAACCACCTGCATCGAAGCCGGCGCGGACCGGTACACCCACGCCTCCAGTGCCGCCACCCACAGCGGGATCAGCGCTGCCAGCACCGCCGCCACGCCCGACGCCACCCGCGTCTCGGCCCAAAACAGCACCCCGTATCCGGCCACGAACATCAACGCCGCCACCGCCAATGCGCCCGCCCATTCCCGCGCCCGCGGCTGCGCCTCGCCCCGCGCCGTCGCCCAGGCCCACACCAGCGCTCCCGCGGCCAGGAACCGCGCCGCCGCCAGCACCAGCGGCGGCAGCGTCTGGTCCCCGATCTTGATGGCGAGGAAGGTTCCGCCCCAAAGCAGGTAGATGATGGCAAAGCCGAGCGCAATCCTGGAGCGTTGCGGCATGCCTCCATGATAACCTATTGAACAGGTTATGCTGGCGGACGCGCGACGGTTTTTCTACGACACCGGCAGTTTGGCGCTGGCCTTGGTGGATACTGTGGGCGCGCGCGGCCGGCCGCTCTCGCCCGGCGGCGGCCGGCGCGAGTACCTGGACTCGCCCAGCGCCTTGGCCGCCTGGGCGCGGCAGGCGGGCCTGGGCGCAGGGCGGCTGCCGGCGCCCGCCGAACTCCGCCAGGTGCAGCTGCTCCGTGAGGCCATCTACCGCCTGCTGCGCGCCGCGCTCGAACGCCGCCCGCCCCGGCCTCGCGATCTGACCATCCTCAACCGCGCCGTCGCCGAGGCGGCGCCGGAGCCTGGCATCGTCTGGTACCGGGGCGCCTTCGTGCCCGCACGCCGCCGCCGCACCCGCCTCGCGCAAACGATCCTGACCCGCGTTGCCGCCGAGACGCGCATGCTGCTGCTCGATCCCTCGGCTCTGCGCGCTTGCGCCGACCCCGAATGCGGATGGCTGTTCCTCGACCGCTCCCAGGCGCGGCGCCGCCGATGGTGCAGCATGGCCGAGTGCGGCAATCGGGCCAAGGCGCGCCGCTTCCGCGGCACTCATGCTAGCGTCAGGGAATGAAGCCTGTTGCGCTGATCACGCTTTTTGCCGCCACCAGTGTCGCTGCGCAAATGCCGACCGCTGCGAGTGTCCTGCGCCAGCTCGAAGCCACCCATCATTTCACCGAAGTCGCCCTCTCGCCCGACGGCACCCGCGCGGCCTGGGTCGAGGAACTGTACGCCTCCGGCCTCGACACCGGCACCGCGCGCATCCACCTCCAGGGCCTCGGCGCTCCGATCACCGCCGCGCCCTCCGGACGCGCCGCCTCCGAAGGCGGTATCGCCTGGTCCCCCGATGGCACCCGCATCGCCTTCCTCAGCGATGCCGCCCATGCTGGGCAAATGCAGCTCTATGTCGCCTCCACCGCGGGTGGCCCCGCCCGCCAGCTTACCCATCTCACCGGCTATCTCACCGACGCGCGCTGGTCTCCCGACGGCTCGACTTTAGCCGTCCTGTTCGCCGAGAACGCCCCTTCCGGCGGCGGCCCCCTCCACCCCGAGCCGCCTGCTACCGGCGTCATCGGAGCTGCCATCCATAATCAGCGGCTTGCCGTCGTGCCCGCCGCCGGCGGCCCTGCGCGCCAGCTCACCCCGGCCAGTCTCAATGTTTATGAATACGACTGGTCGCCCGATGGCCGGCGCTTCGCCTTTACCGCCGCGCCCGGCCCCGGCGACAACAACTGGTGGATCGCCCAGCTCTATACCGCCTCGATCGACGACGGCACGCCGCATTTGGTGTTCAAGGTCACCGACCCCCAAGGCCAAATCGCCATGCCGCGCTGGTCCCCCGACGGCTCGACGCTGGCCTTCATCCAAGGCCTGATGAGCGACGAAGGCTTCACCGGCGGCGATCTTTACACGGTGCCCGCCGCCGGCGGCGCCGAGCTTGACCGCACTCCTGGCGCGCACGTCTCAGTCAGCTCGCTCAAGTGGATCACGCCCCAGTCCCTCGATCTCACTGAGTACTCCGGCGGCGGCAGCCAGCTTGTGAACTTCGACCTCGCCACCGGCGGCGGCAAATTGCTCTGGGCCACCGACCAGGACATCCACAACGGCGGAAACTTCAGCAATTTTTCCTGGTCGCGGGACGGCAGCAGCGCCGCGTATATCCAGGCGGACTGGTCCCGCCCGCCAGAAATTCGCGCCGGCCTCATCGGCGCCTTCCGCGCCGTCACCAACGCGAATGCGGCCCAGAGGCCGCTGTGGGGCAAAGCCGAAAGCTTGACTTGGGAGAACGGCGGTCTCGCCGTCCAGGGCTGGCTTGTCTATCCGCGCGATTACGATGCCGGCAAAAAGTACCCCCTGATCGTCTCCGTCCACGGCGGGCCCGCCAACATCAACGACCCTCATTGGCCGGCGGGCAGCTTCGAGCCGACGCTGCTCTCCGCCCTCGGGTACTTTGTCTTCTTCCCCAACCCGCGCGGCAGCTACGGTCAGGGCGAAGCCTTCACCCGGGCCAACGTCAAGGATTTCGGCTACGGAGACTTGCAGGATATCCTTGCGGGCCTCGATCGCGCCCTGCGCGCGGTCCCGGCAATTGATCCCAGCCGCCTCGGCATCACCGGCTGGTCCTACGGTGGGTACATGACCATGTGGGCCATCACCCAAACCCATCGCTTCCGTGCGGCGGTCGCCGGCGCCGGGCTTTCGGATTGGCTCAGCTACTACGGTGAGAACTCGATTGACCAATGGATGACGCCCTACTTCGGCGACACCATCTACAATGACCGCGCGGTCTATGCTCGCAGCGGCCCCATCAACTTCATCAAGAATGTCCAGGCCCCGACCCTGTTGGTCGTCGGCGAACGCGACGGCGAATGCCCCGCCCCGCAGTCGTTCGAGTATTGGCATGCGCTCGAGACGCTGGGCGTGCCCACCCGCTTGGTCGTCTACCCCGGCGAAGGCCACATGTTCGCCCAGACCGCCCACATCCGGGACGTGCTCGAGCGCACCGCCGCCTGGTTCAACCAATATTTGCGCTGAACCCCGCAAAAAGTGGCCGTGCCACCGTCGGCAGGACCCGAGTTGCCCCGAAAGCCACACGCCCCGTATCGCCCCGCGCCACACCGTTCAGGTTGCCTTAATCTTGCGCACCCGTATGCTTGAAATCTAGCCTTTGTGCAAAGGAGAGAACTCATGAAAACTGTCGTAACGTTGGGCTCTGGTTTGGCCGCATTGGGATTGGGTCTGTTCGTCGTGGCTGCGGCGCCACGCGCGCCGATGCCTGTCGCGCAGTCAGGCCCCGAAGGCTACCACGTCTCGAAGACCGTCCCGCTGCCTGGCGACAGCGGCTGGGATTATCTCTCCGAAGATCCCGCCAACCGCCGCCTCTACATCAATCATGGCAACGAGGTGGTGGTGGTGAACATGGACAACGACCGCGTCGTGGGCACCATCGGCGACCTGCACGGCATCCATGGCACCGCCATCAGCGACAAGGACGGCCACGGCTTCACCACCAACGGCGGCAACCAGACCATCACCATGTTCGACATCAAGACGCTGGCGAAGATCAAATCCATTCCGGCGCCGAAGGACGTGGACGGCATCATCTACGATCCCTCCACCGACCGCGTCTTTGCCTTCTGCGGCGACGCCAATCAAGCCATCGCGGTGGATGCCAAGACCGGCGACGTCGCTGGAACGATTGACCTGGGCGGTGGCCCCGAGTTCGCCGCCGCCGACGGGCAGGGCCACGTCTACAACGTCCTCGAAGATAAGAGTGAACTGCTCGACATTGACGCGCATACCCTGAAGATCCTCAACCGCTGGCCCCTCACCGGCTGCGAAGGCCCCTCCGGCGTCGCCATGGATGCCGCCCACCACCGTGTTTTCGCCGGCTGCCACAGCGGCGTGGTCGCCATCGTCAACGCCGAGACCGGCCAAGTCATCGCCACCCCCAAGATCGGCCGGGGCGTGGATGCCGCCCGCTTCGATCCCGGCACCGGCCTCATCTTCACCTCACAAGGCGACGGCACCATCACCGTCGTCCATGAGGACACGCCCGATACCTACACCGAGCTCGGCAACATCAAGACCGAGGACCGCGCCCGCACCATGGCGCTCGATCCCAAGACCCACACCCTCTACACCGTAACCGCCAAGTTTGGCCCGGCGCCGGCCGCACCCGCTGGCGGCCGCCGGGGCGGACGCGCCCCGCTGGTGCCGGGCTCGTTCCACCTGCTGGTGATCACCAAGTAGATCGTGCCGCGAATACACTGGCCTCGGCTCGATCGAGGCCAGTGGCGCAAGTCCCGAACTGAAAGCCCCGCTAGATCAGGCGTTTCAGCGCGCGCAGTGGAATCCCGACCCAATCGGGCCGGTGGTTGATCTCGTAGCGCAGCTCGTAGACCGCCTTCTCGATCTCGAAGAACCGCACGGCTTCGGTCGCGCTGATCGGTCCGTATCCCGCGAGGAACGCCGCCTGGGCTTCCGCTTCCCACTGCGGCCGCCGCAGCGTCGCCCCCGCGTAGCCGAACGACCTCAGCATCCCGGCCACGTCTTGCAGCGGCGACCCCTTCTGTCGCCGCTCCTCGAGTGGTCGTGCCGGCTCGCCCTCGAAATCCATCACCACCCAGTCGCTGGGAGTGCGCAGCACTTGGCCCAAGTGGTAATCGCCATGAATGCGGCTCTTTGCTTCCCCCGCCACGCTCTCGATTCCCGCCTCGCCTGCGCGCAGCCGCTCGCGCCAAGGCTTCAGAAGCTCGGCGTGCGCCGCCAGCTCCGGCGCTTCCGCCGCTGCCAGCGCACGCCCGCGCCAGCGCGCAAGGTCGTCGGCGACGATGGGTTCGGTTCCGAATGCAGTCGCCAACGCGGCATGCAATTCCGACGTCCGCTTCCCGAGCTGCCGCAGCTCCTCTGCCGGCATGCCCGCTGATGCCAGCGCCCAATTCCAGCCATCGCCCTCGTTCGGTACGAAGGCGTGCAGCACCGCCAAGGTCGTCTCCATTCCTTGCGCGCGGTAGACGATCCGCCCCAGCGGCTGCGGCACGTTCCTGAATGCTGTGCCGGCGTGCAGCGCGCGCGGCACCTCGAAATCCGGATGCTCTCCCGCATGCAGCCGCCGGATGAACTTCAGCACCGAACGCCCCTGCGGCGCTCCATACAGCACCGAGGTGTTGCTTTGCTCCGCGCCCAGCAGCCGGCTCTCGCCGGGCGCCGCCAGTTCCTCCAGCGGCTCGCCCGCCATTTCGCCGAAACCGCCGCTGATGCGCGCGGCCTGCGCCAGCAGCTCGAACCAGCGTCGGCGCTGCGCCGCGGTCTCGATCGCTGGCAGCAGGTACCGCCCGGCCTCGCCGCTGCGCCACGACACCTCGATGATCCGTGCCGGTCCGGCCCGGTCCACCTCGCGCACGCCGCAGATCGCTTCGCTCTTCGCCCCGTACCAGCGCTGGCGCGGCAGCCAATCGCGCAGGGCGCCCAAGGAATCTGGCGGAGCGTCCGGCGGTGGTTCCGGTGGCGGCACTGGGAATATCATGGCATTCTCGAAGGATGGGTAAGTACGTCGCCTGCCTCTTCTGCCTTGCGGCGATGATGGCCGCACAATCCGTTCCGCCTGCGGCCGCGCCCGCGAGCGCCGCGATCGCCGTTCCCCAGATCAAATTCACCCAGTTCACGCTCGCCAACGGCTTGCGGGTGGTGCTCTCGGAAGACCACACCCTTCCGGTCGTCACCGAGACCATGCTCTTCGACGTTGGCGCGCGCGACGAGCACAAGGGGAAGAGCGGCTTTGCGCATTTGTTCGAGCACCTCATGTTCGAAGGCTCGAAGAACGCCCCCAAGGGCGTCTTCGATCATTTGGTCGAAGGCTACGGCGGCAACGACAACGCCTCCACCCATGAGGACTACACCATCTACTACGAGAACGTGCCCAGCAACGTGCTCGAGACCGTGATGTGGCTCGACGCCGACCGCATGGCTTCGCTGGACGTCACTGAGAAGAGCATGAAGAACCAAATCTCGGTGGTCGAGGAGGAAAAGCGCTTGCGCGTGGACAATGCCCCCTACGGCCCGCTCCTCTACACCGATCTCGGCGCAACCGCCTTCACCAACTGGCAGAACTCGCATTCGGTCATCGGCTCGTTCCAGGACCTCGACGCTGCCACCCTTGCCGATGTGCAGGAGTTCTTCAACGAATACTACGCCCCGCGCAACTGTGTGCTCACCATCGTCGGCGATCTCGATCCGGTGAAGACCGAAGCCATGGTGCGCAAGTACTTCGGCTGGATTCCCAACCGCTCGAAGATTACACCGGTGGACACGGCCGAGCCGCCGCAGGCCGCCGAGCGCGCCGCCACCGTCCACGACGCGCAGGCCAAGCTCCCCGCCCTCGCCATGGCTTGGCAGGCGCCCAAGCGCGGCTCCAACGACTTCTACGCCCTGGCGATGCTCGGCCAGCTTCTGTTCTCGGGTGAAAGCTCGCGCATGTATCAGGGTCTGGTGAAGAACAATCCGGTCGCGCTTCAAGTCGGCGGCGGCCTCGGGTTCCCTTCGGCCGACTTCACCGATTACCGCGCGCCGGGCCTTTTCTCGGCGCTGGTGATCTACAAACCGAACGCCACCGCTTCCCAAGTTGAAGATCTCGTCTACCAGCAAATCCAGCAGGTCGAGGCCACCGGCGTTTCGCCTGCCGAACTCGACCGCCTCAAGACCAAGTTCAGCTCCGACTGGCTGCAGTCCGAGCAGACCACGCTCGATCGTGCCGAGCTCTTGGCCATGGCCACATTGTTTGACGGCAGCCCCGCCGCGGCCAACGATCAGCTCTCGCGGTTCCTCGCCGTCAGCTCGCAAGATATGGAGCGCGTGGCCCGCACCTATCTCACCCACGCCCGCTCGACCGTCGTGCAAGATGTCTCCGGCCCGGCGCCCGCGCCCGCAAAGGATGGTGGAAAGTGAAAACCCTCCGCATCGCGTTTCTGCTGTCTGCCCTGCTGGCGCTCGCGGCCGGCCTCGGCGCGCAAACGCCAACCCCGCCCGACATGGCCAAGCCGCCCGCCGTCGGGCCGGTCAAGGCCTACGCGCCCCCCGCCAGCCAGGCCGACCAGCTTCCTAACGGCCTCAAGGTGGTGGTCATCGAAGACCACCGTTTCCCGCTGGTCACCGTCCGCATGGCCCTGCGCGCCGGCATCTCGCGCCTTGCGCCCGAGCAAGCCGGCCTTGCCAGCGCCGAGGCTGATCTGCTCACCGAAGGTACCGCCACGCGCTCCTCGCTCGAAATCGCCCAAGCCGCCGATGCGCTCGGGGGCGCGATCGGCGCCGGCGTGGATCCCGACTTCCTTACCGTGGATGCCAATGCGCTCAGCAGCCGCGCCCCGGCGATGTTCGAGCTCATGGCCGACGTGGTGCTTCATCCTTCGTTTCCGCAAAAGGAAGTGGATCTCGAAAAGGCCAACATGCTGCAGGCGCTCACCGCCAACCGCGCCGACTCCGGATACCTGGCCTCGGTCCAATTCGACAAGCTATTGTTCGGCCACCACCCCTACGGCATCAGCGCGCCCACCGAGGCCTCGATTGACGCCATCACCCGCGCCGCGCTGGTGAACTTTCACGACACCTACTTCCTGCCCAACAACCAGGCCGAAATCGTGGTCGCCGGCGACATCAGCGCCGCCCGCGCGCACAACTTGATCGAGCAGTACTTCGGCGACTGGAAGCTGGGCCGCCCCATGCCGCCGCCTTCCCCCCCGGTGCCGCAGCCCCCAACCCGCCGCATCTATCTGGTCGAGCGCCCCGGCTCGGCGCAATCCGACATTCTCCTCGGCAACCTCGGCCTCACCCGCACCGCCACCGACTATTTCCCCTTCCTGGTCGCCAACGAGGTCCTTGGCGGCAGTTTCAACTCCCGCCTCATCGCCGACATCCGCGAGCAGAAGGGATACACCTACGGCATCTCCAGCGGCAACCGTCCCTACCGCGACCTCGGCGCGTGGACGGTCTCGACCCAAGTTCGCACCAACGTCACCGCCGCGGCGCTGAAGGAAATCTTCGTCCAGCTCGACCAAATTCGCTCCGCCCCGGTCTCCGATCAGGAACTGCTGCAGGCGAAGAATTTCTTGAGTGGCAATTTT
>DATNED010000157.1:0-10995 GCA_035553115.1 Terriglobales bacterium
CTTCGACATTGCCGGCGCCGTCGCGCAAAATGGCGCGGCGGTTGAAGTCCACCGTCAACTCGCCCAGCCGCAGCGTGTCGAGCTCGGCCTTGGCGCCCGAGCGGCGCATTACCGAACGGATGCGGGCCAACAGCTCCTCCGCCCCGAAGGGTTTCGTCAGGTAGTCGTCGGCGCCGGCATCCAGCGCCTGTACCTTGTCCGCCTCGGCGTTGCGCACCGAGAGCACGATGATCGGCACCGGGCTGGAGCGGCGCAGCTCGCGGCAGACTTCCACCCCGCCCATGCCCGGCAATGCCAGATCGAGAATGACCAGTTCGGGCAGGCCGCGCCGGAACTCCTCCAGCGCCTCTTCGCCGGATGCCGCCGTCCAGACCTCGTAGCCGCGGGCGGCCAGCACGGTCTTCAGCACCCGCCGGATCTGGGGCGCGTCGTCAATGATGAGGATTCGAGTCGCCATGGGTGCGAGACTGTTCGTACGCTACATCGACGGCTATGGGCAAGGTAAACCAGAAGCGTGAGCCTTTCCCCGGCTCCGAAGCAGCCTGCAAAGTACCTTGATGGGCCTGGATGATGCCACGCGCGATTGCCAGGCCCATTCCAATGCCTTCAGGCCGGCTCTGGCGCGCGCGTGGATCGCGGAAGAATTTATCGAAGATGCGCGGGAGTATCTCCGGCGCGATGCCGGGCCCATGATCTCGGATCTCTGCCGTGAGCCACGCGCCGCTGATGCTGGCCGTGATTTCAATCAAGCTTTCCTGTTTGGAATAGGCGGCCGCATTGGCCAGCAGTTGCGTGATTGCCTGGCTCAGCAGCGGACCATCCGCGCGCACGGGAGGCAAATCGGACAGAGCGATGCTGCGGACCCGCTGCGGGGCCAGGCGCGCTTGGGCGATTGCCGCCTCGATGATGGGAGCCAATGCCTGGGCTATGGGAACCAATCGCAGATCGCCGGATTCTATCCTCGCCATATCGAGAACGTTTTGCAGAATATGGTTCAGCCGGTCGCTCTCTTCGTTGATCACCGCCAGGAGGTCTCGCCGCGCCGCGTCTTCTTGCCCGCGTTCCAGATCCTCGCCTAGCAGCGAGGTCACTGCGGCCTTGATCGAGGTCAATGGCGTCCGCAGGTCATGCGTTACAGAATCGAGCAGCGCCGTCTTGAGGAATTCACTTTCGCGCAACCCTTGCATACGGCTGCTCTCCCGCAGCACTCGGGCGCGCTCCAACGCAATGGCGACGATTCCGGCGATGGCGGCGCCGCTTTCCGGGCTGATGGGCGGTGCCTTCACCCGCAAAAACCCCAATTCGCTTTGGCCCACCCGCAGCGGCCAGCGCAGGTCCGGCGTTCCGGCTACGTCCGCGGCGCCGTCGGTCAGCTCGATCTTGGCATCTTCGAAATCGAAGATCGCGACCAGGGCCCGCTCAATCTGCAGAGCGGTGTCGCCGGGATCGGCCAACAGGCTGGCCCGGCTCAGCTCGTAGAGCCGCTTGATCTCCTGCCGCCGAAATTCTGCTTCGCGCGCCTGGCGCTTTGCCGAAGCCGAAAGTTCGCTGGCGACCGTTGCGGTAATTAAAAATGCGCCAAGCGCCACCCAGTTGCGCGTGTCGTCAACGGTAAACGTGTCTGTCGGCGGCAAGAAAAAGAAATTGTACTGCGCCGCCGCTGCCAACGACGCAATCAACGCTTCGGGGAAGCCAAAGACGCTGGCCGCGGCCAACACCACCAGCAGGTAGGCAAACCCGACCGTCGTGATGTTGACGGAGACCAACAGGCGGAGGCTCGCCGTGACCGCCGCCGTTAAACCGAGCGCGATCAGGGCCTGCCCTGCCCGGCGCCATTTGCTTTGGGTTAGCTTCAGCCTCCCCCCCTACTTGCCAGCCTACTACGGCCTCGCACCTCGCCCGGTGCGGCGATCTACGGGCGCGGGAGCCCGCGCGGCTGCTCGGGACCTGCTGGAACGGGGCAGCGCCGGTGCGCGGCGCGAAGGACTGCGGTTCAGTTCCCGCCGATCAAGATGTTCGGACCCTTGCCGGACATGGACTGGTTGAAGGCCGGAATCGTGGTCGCCTGAAGCGCTCGGAAGCCGGTGCGGGCATTGGCGATTTCCCCCTCGAGTTTGGCCAGCGTGCGGCTCTGCGCCACAGTCGGAGCGTAGTCGAGGCCACCGGCTTCGTCCGATGCACCCTGCCCAACGCCGCCGCTGAGCCAGATCAAGTTCATGTAAACCTTGTAGGCAGTCGGGAAATATTTGTCGTCGCTGAGTACCGATTCCTTGCTGACGAGCTGGCGCTCGACGGTGAGGATCTTGGCGTCGAGCGCGTGAAGCGTCGCGCCGGTCGCGGGGCTGTCGGTCTTGAGCTGATCCTCGATCTGCTTGCGCCACTTTTCCATGGTGTTGACCATCTCGGAGGTTTCGGTGATGTCGCCGCTGATGCGCACCTGCATCGCGGTTGAAGCCTGCAGGGTTGCGGTCGAGGCTTCCACCTCCGGATCCTTCAGCACCTCGAAGGGCTGGTTGTAGCTGCGTCCGCCGACGGTGAGGCGCAGTCGGTAGTTGCCGGGCGCGGCCATGGGAATGCCGGTGGTCGAGGTGATGCCCCAATGGGTGATGGTGCGGATGTCCTTGCCCTGGAAGCGCGGCTCCTCCCAGATGTGCGGGTTCTCGGGCGGCGTTGTGCGGAGCTCGACCAGCGTGGGCGCATCGTAAAGCAGATCCCAATAGGCGCCATTGAGCCCCTGGTGGGCGTTGATGGCCAGTTTGCGGACTTCCTTGCCGGCCGAGTCGAGGATCTCAAGCTGCACCGGCCCGGCGGGCGCGCTGGTGAGGAAGAATTGGAATTGCGGACGAGCAGGTTCGGCCGCAGTGGGATAGGCGCTTCGGGCCTGGCGGAAGACCGGCCCCGGCGTGAACAGACGGGTGGTGTCGGCGGTAATTTCGGGGCTTCCGCTCTGCTCGAGCGTGGCAATGTCGGGAAGGATGTACAGACCGCGTCCATAGGTCGAGACATCCACGTCGTGGAAGCGTTTCTCGACGTTGATCCAGCTCACCGGCGACGGCGGCAAGCCCTTGTCGAAGTGGATCCAGTGGGCGCCGTCGTCGAGCGTGTAGTAAAAGGCATGGGCAGTGCCGGCGAAGAGCATGCCCCGGCGATTCGGGTTCTCGGCCACGCTCAGCACGTAGTCAAGCGGATTCGAGGCGGGAATGTCGCCGTCAATGTTCTTCCAGGTCGCGCCGAAGTCGCTGGTCTTGAGGATGTAGGGCTTGTAGTCATTGCCGCCGGCCATGCGGAAGTCCACCGCGATATAGGCGGTGCCGGGGTCGAAGCTCGAGGGCGAAATCTGGTTGATTTCTCCCCACTGCGGCAGATGGAGGTTGGCGCTGACGTCGGTCCATTGCGCCTGGGTCTTGGACTCGGCATCGCGCGTCAGCCAGAGCTTGCCGTCGTTGGTGCCGGCCCAGAGCAGACCCCGCTGGATGGGGGAATAGGCCAGCGACCAGACCACCTCGCCATCGTATTGCGCGAGGTTGTCGCCTTCGATCCCGCCGTTGCTCACAATCCGGCTGGGGTCTTTGGTGGAGAGATCCGGGCTGAGTTCCATCCAGGAATGGCCTTGGTCGCTCGTGCGCAGCACCATTTGACAGCCGTAGTCCACGTTGGAAGGATCGAACGGATCGATCGCCAATGGCGAGGTCCAGTGGCAGCGGTACTTCACCTGGTTGGGGGGCGAATCCAGGGTGATTTCGCTGGGCTCGACCGAATGCGCCGTACCCTCGCGGTCGTCGTAGCGGGTCAACTTGTTGCCGTAGCAGGTGGCCCAGACCACGTGCGGGTTGCTGGGATCGGGCACCGTGAAGCCGGACTCGCAGCCGCCGATCTCGGCTTGATAGGTGCTCGCCGCCTCGCGCGGGGCGCCGAAGCCGTTGCCGCCACCGGCCGGAGCGGTGGCAAGGTCGTTGGGGCCGAAAGCGTATCCGGCGGGAGCCTTCTCCGCCTTGGGATAAGCGGCGAGTTTGGCCTCGTCAATGGTCGAGCCGCCGCGTCCGGCGCGGCCGAAGCCGCGCCCGCCGAAGCCGCGCCCGCCGCCGGGCATGAACTCGCCTGCCGGCAGCAGGCCGTTGCCGCTGTCCTGCGAGGCCGTGCTGACGATGCGCATGGTGCCGTCGTCCTGGCGGTTGCTGTAGATCCAGTAGGGAACGCGGTTGTCGCTGGCGACGTGATAGTTCTGGCCGTTAGGTAAGGAGACGTGCAGCGAGTTCCCTGCCCCGGTGGCGATGCTGGCGCCGCCATCGTCGGTGAGGACGTAGCGGGCCGGGTCCTTCGGGTCCATCCATATGTCGTGGCAGTCGCCGCAACTGGCCGCGCCGACTTGGCGGATGGTGCCGCCGTTGCCGCTGAACTGCAGCCCGCCATCGGTGGAACGATGGAAGCTGCTGCTGGTGATGAGCACATCGTCGGCGTTCTGCGGGTTGACCAGCAGGTGGATGTAATAGCCGGCGCGGCCGATGAGCGAGCGATCCCAACTCACGACCTTCCACTCCGCGCCGCCGTCATCGGAACGCCACAGCGAGCCTTGGTCGTAGGTTTGAATGAGGGCATAGACGCGCTGCGGATTCGAGGGAGCGATGCCGACGTCAATCTTGCCAAGCGGGGAGTGCGGCAGTCCGGCGGTGAGATGGGTCCAGGTCTGGCCGTTGTCGTGGGATGCATAGACACCGCTGCCGGGGCCGCCGCTGGCCTCGTCCCAGGTGCGCTGGCTCACCTGCCAGGTGCCTGCGAAGACGGTATTAGGATCATTCGGATCCATCGAGAGGCCGCTGCAGCCGGTCTCGGCGTTGACGAACAAGGTCTTGGTCCAGTTGGCGCCGCCGTCGGTCGAGCGGAAGACGCCGCGCTCCTGCTGCGGGCTGGTGAGGCGGCCTTCGGCGCAGACCAAGATATTGTTGGCATCGCGCGGATTGATCACGATGCGGGCGATGCGACCGCTCGCAACCAGGCCCATGTTCTGCCAAGTCTTGCCTGCGTCGGCGGACCTGTAGACGCCGTCGCCGATGATGTCCGCCGGGCGGATCACCCAGGGCTCGCCGGTGCCCACCCAGACGGTGCTGGCATCCGACGGTGCCACCGCGATGGTGCCGATGGCGGAGGCATTCTGGTTGTCGAAGATCGGCAGGAAGCTGTGGCCCCCGTCGGTGGACTTCCAGAGGCCGCCGGAAGCGGAGCCGAGGTAATAGGTCGAGGGGTCGCCCGGCACCCCCGCGGCCGAAGCAATCCGGCCGCCGGTGGCAGGGCCCATCCAATGGAACTGCAGCGGCGGCGGCGTGGTCGCGCGCTGCGGTCCGGCCGGACCGCGGCCGAATTGCGCGGCGAGCGGCAGTGAACAGGCGATGGCAATGAGAACCGGTAGCGACCAGCAGGAATTCTTCATTTCCCCTCCAAAAGTGCCAACCCGGGCGAACAGGATATAGTATGCGCGCCCGGGCGCTGGCGCAACCGCTTTTTTATGGGCCGACATGCTATAAAACCGTGTCCGCCCCGGCGCGGGATATGATCGAACGATGCCCATGCCCCCCCTGGCCGCCCGCCGACCGCACCGCGAAAGCCGCCACGGCGAGGCCATCGAGGACGATTACGCCTGGCTGCGGGAGCGCGAGAATCCCGGTGTTCGCGCATATCTCGAGGCCGAGAACGCCTACACCGCGCAGGCGACGGCAGCCATCGAACCGCTTGCGGAGACCCTGTACAAGGAAATGCTGGGGCGCATCCAGCAGACCGATCTGAGCGTGCCGGTGCGGCGAGGCGGGTTCTGGTACTTCAGCCGAACCGAGGAGGGCAAGCAGTATCCGATCCATTGCCGAAAAGCGGATCGCGAGCACGCTTCCGAAGAGGTCATCCTCGACCTCAACCAGCTTGCGGTCGGACAGAGTTATCTGGCGGTCGGCGCGATCGCGATCAGTGACGATGCCCACCTTCTCGCCTATACCACCGATACCACCGGCATGCGCCGCTATCGGCTGCATATCAAGGACCTGCGCAACGGCGCGCTGCGAGCGGAAACGGCCGAGCGCGTGACCACGCTGGAGTGGGCCAGCGACAACCAGACGCTGTTGTTCACCACCGAGGACGAGGTCACCAAACGCAGCGACCGGCTGTGGCGCCTGCACCTGGGCGCCGAGGCCGCCGAAATCTACTACGAGCCCGACGAGCTGTACCACATGGGCGTGCAGCGCACCCGCGATCGTCAATTCCTGATGCTCGGCATCGGCGCCACCGACTCGACCGAGTTCCGCTATTGGCGCGCCGATGCGCCTGAGGCCGAGCCGCGGCTGTTTCTGGCGCGCGAACGCGACCACAAGTACGACCTCGACCATCGCCAGGGCCTCTTCTATATACGGACGAATCGCGGGGCGAAAAACTTTCGGGTTGCGGCCTGCCCGGTGGGCGCGACCGATATGAGCCAATGGCGCGAGTTCTTGCCGCACGATCCTGCCGTGCTGATTGACGGCTTGGAGTTGTTTCAGGATTGGGCGGTCGCGCTGGAGAAGTTCGAAGCGCTCGACCGTTTGCGCGTGTTCGAGTTTGCCGCCGGGACCTGGCGCACAATCGCGGTCCCCGAGCCCGTTTATGCGCTCGGTCCCAGCGCCAACCCCGAATTCGAGGCGAGCGAGTTTCGCTACCAGTACCAGAGCCCGGTGACGCCGCCGAGCGTATTCGCCTACGACTGGCGCACCGGGGCTAGCACGCTGCTCAAGCAGCAGCCCGTGCTCGGCGGCTACGATTCCAGCCAATACCAGTGCGTGCGGCTGTGGGCCACCGCGCCGGATGGCGTGCGGGTGCCGCTGTCCGCGGTCCACCGGCGCGGCTTCCTCCGCGACGGCACGGGAGCTGTGCTGCTCTACGGCTACGGTGCCTACGGCTACGGCATGGAGGCGAGCTTTTCCAGCGCGCGGCTGAGCCTGCTCGACCGCGGCCTGGCCTACGTAGTGGCGCACGTGCGCGGCGGCAACGAGATGGGCGAGGCCTGGCACGACGACGGCATGTTGATGAAGAAGAAGAACACCTTCACCGATTTCATCGCCGCGGCAGAGCACCTGATCGCCGCGGGCTGGACATCGCCCGCGCGCCTCGCCATCCAGGGGGGCAGCGCCGGAGGATTGCTGATCGGTGCGGTGGTGAACCTGCGACCCGAGCTGTTTCGCGCCGCCCACTTGGCCGTGCCCTTCGTGGACGTAATGAACACCATGTGCGACGCCTCGCTGCCGCTCACCGTGGGGGAATATCTGGAATGGGGCGATCCGCGCCGGCCAACAGCCTACGCCTACATGCGCTCGTACAGTCCGTATGACAATCTGGAAGCCAAGGCGTACCCGGCGCTGCTGGTCACCACCAGCCTCAATGACAGCCAGGTGATGTATTGGGAGCCTGCGAAATACGTGGCCAGGCTGCGGCGCCTGAACACCGGCCCCACGCCGCCATTGCTCAAGACCAATCTCGGCGCCGGGCACGGCGGGGCGTCTGGGCGCTACGACCGGTTGCGCGAGACGTCGTTCGAATTTGCTTGGCTATTGGCCGCGGTGGGCGCCGCCGGCGTGGCCTCCACCTCGAGCTGATAGGTGGCGTGCGTTGCGGCGTCTTCGAACCGCGCGATTGAGACGCGCTGGCCGATCGGCACGGTGGTCGAGATGTGGCTGTCGTTCGAGGCGAACACCGGCTGCAGCGGCGCCGAATTCGGCGCGATCGTGTTGAGGCTGACCTGGACCTGCATGCCAATCTGATTCGGCGGCATGCCTTTGGCGTTGGAGTCAAGGCGGCAATTCAGGCTCAGCCCGACATTCTCGTACTCGATCTTGTCGGAGGCGATGCGCACAGGCACGCGCTCACCCGATTGGATCGAGCTGTAGTTGCCGTTCGGCCCGACCAGCAGCGTGTAGGTGCTCACCGCGGCCGGCTTGCCCGCTTGCGATTGATCCACCCAGAACTGAAGGCGGTAGGATCCCGCTGCGGTTGCCGCTTGAGCAATTGCGAGCGGAGCGACAAGGCAGTAGGCCAGAGCGATCGGGATGAGGCGGCGGCTCATGGATGTTTCTCCTTCTTTTGCGGCTGGGCTCCGGCTTGTCCGGGCTTCATGGTTGCCAATGCGGACGGATTCGATTGCAAGATTTGAATCAGTTGCTTCTGCTCGTCGGTCAGCGGCGCCTGGCTCGTGGCGGGAACCAGCGTGGTACGCTCCTGCGCCAGCGTCGGGCGGCTGGGGTTGTGGTTCCGGCTGCGCAGCCAGGCCACGCCCAACACCAGCAGCAGCGCCATCGTGACCGCGACCGCCGCCCAGGCGAACGGTGGCAGCATGCGGCGATGCCCGGCAGGCTGCGAGGCGCGATCCAGCCAGACCTGCACGGCATCCGGCCGGGGTTCAACCTTGCTGTACGAGGCGAGCAATTGATCTACGACCGAATCCAGGTCAGCAGGCATGATGCTTCTCCAAGGCAACTCCGAGTTTTTCCTGCAGCAGCCGGCGGGCGCGAAGGCAGCGGGTGCGGACCGAGGCTTCGGGTATTCCCAGCATTTGGCCGATCTCGCGCGCGGAAAGCTCTTCGACGGTGGACAGCAGCAGCGGCTGCCGCAGCTTGGCAGGCAGGCGCTGAATGTAGGCATCGGCTAGCGCTTTGAGCTGGCGGTTCGATGCGAGTTCTTCAGCGCTGATGCCGCAGGCGCGCAGCTCGGCAATCTCGCTCAGCTCTTCGAGCGCAACGACGCCAGGCCGCGGACGCCGCGACTTGGCCACCCGCCAGGCGATCCGCGCCAGCCACGCCGCTGGGTTCTCGACCGCATCCAGGCGGTGGCGGTATTTCCAAGCGCGTTGAAGGGTCTCCTGCACGGCGTCTTCGGCGTCGTGGTGATTGCGCAGCACGGCATAGGCTATGCGGTAGAGCATGCGCGCATGCGTCCAAACCGCCGCTTCCCAGCCTTCGGCTTCATTCAAGACAGCCGGTTGCGCCTCCACCCGACGTTCCTCAATAGGTAAAGACCGCCCTGGGCGCGATTCGTTCACAATTCACACCCAGTATGCGCCCGAGGCCAGCGCGGCTTCGATCCTATTGATGAGCGGGCGGCGTGCTGGGTTTGGCCGGTCCGAAGTAGCTCTCGCTGACGTTGATATGGGCGTTGGCCGCGATTTTGTCGATCTCGCTGCCCACGGCCTGGGTGGTGAGCTGGTCGGCGATGCTCGATTTGGCCTGTTCGAACGGTACGGTATCGCGCGATTCGACCACGATGATGTGGTACCCGAAGCGGGTGTGGACGGGATCGCTCACATGACCGATGGCCAGCGTCTTGATCGCGGTGTCGAATTCAGGCACCGTCTGACCGGGCGCGACTTCGCCCAGCTCGCCGCCTTTGTCCTTCGAGCCCGGATCATCGGAGTCGGACTTCGCCAAAGCGGCGAAGTCGCCTCCCGCCTTGAGTTTGCCTTCGAGCTGGTTCACCTTCGCGAGCGCGTCGGCTTGGGTGCGGGCATTGGGACTCCCCTGAACTTCGTTGTCGCCGACCAGAATGTGCTTCACCTTGGTCTGCGCGAACTCGCTGAGGTGAGCGTCGTAATACGCCTTCGCCTGGGCGTCGGTGGGAGTGGCCGAAGCCTGGAGCTTGTCCACCACCGCCTTGGCCAGGGCATTGTCGCGCGCAAGCATCATCTGCGCCCGGAAGGTTGCGTCCTGATCGAGGCCGCGGCGCTGCGCCTCTTGGACCAGGGCCAGCATCTTGCCCAGCTCGTCGGCCACGGCGCGTTTGTTGGCCTCCATCGCGGCCTGGTTCTCGGGCGGCGCGGCCTTGATCAACGCGTTGAACTGGCTGGCGCGAATTTGCGCGGTGCCCACGGAAATCACCACCGGATCGGCGGTGGAGGCCGCTGCCGCGCCCGCCTGCTTGGTGGAATGGGCTGCGGGCGGCTTGGCCGGCGTCTGCGCCATGAGGGCGCCAGTGACGACGGGGGCAAGTACCAAAACCGAAAGGCGGGAGATGCTGCGCATCCTTTAATTACATCACAATTCGGACGGGGCGGGCAGACGCCGTCGTCGCTGCCAATGGAACAGGGCTACCATGGGTAGCGCCACATGACCCCGCTATTGCCACCAGCCGAAACCGACGAGCGTTGGATGAACGAAGCGTTGAAGTTGGCGCGAGCGGCGGAGCTGGCGGGCGAAGTGCCGGTGGGGGCGGTGGTGGTGAGCGCCGAGGGCGAGGCGCTGGGGCGAGGGTACAACCGCACCTTGCTCGATGTGGATCCGAGCGCGCACGCCGAGATCGTGGCGCTGCGGGAAGCCGCATGGCGAGCGGGGAATCATCGCCTCGTGGGGTGCACCCTCTATGTTACAATCGAGCCCTGTGTGATGTGTGCGGGCGCGCTGGTGCAGGCCCGGATTGCCCGCTTGGTGTATGGTGCTGAGGAGCCGCGCGCCGGGGCGATGCGCTCGGTGCCCTCGCTGGCCCAGCATCCGGCTCTGAACCACCGCTTCGAGGTGGCGGCTGGGGTGCTGGCAGGCGCATGCGGCGACTTGGTGCGGCAGTTCTTTCAGCGAAAACGCAGCGACGCGGCACAGTGACAATGCGGAGAGGTGGCCGAGTGGTTGAAGGCGCGCGCCTCGAAAGCGTGTATACCTTAACGGGTATCGGGGGTTCGAATCCCTCCCTCTCCGCCAACTTCGCCCGCGCGGCATCGTGCCGGCGTGACCTCCTCCCCGTCTCAGGTGCAATCATAATGCGAGAGTTGCCGGGTTGTGCTTCGTTGGGAGCGGGTTCAAAGCGAGCGGTGGCGGGGCGTAGGGAGCCACCGCAGAGGCGGCCTCGTCGGGCGTGAGCCCGCCCAAGGCCGTATGCGGCCGGTGATGGTTGTAATCATCGCGCCAGTCGGCCAGGAGGCGCCGGGCGTCGGCGAGCCCCAGGAACCAGTGCTGATTCAAGCACTCGTCCCGCAGCTTCCCGTTGAAGCTTTCGATGTAGCCG
>DATNED010000158.1:0-66856 GCA_035553115.1 Terriglobales bacterium
CCGCGACCGGGCACGCGCCAACTTTGAGCCTTCTTATGGTCCCCGGCGTGCATATCCATTGCCGGAGCCATCCCGGAGCCAAACATGGAGAGCGGCATATACGCCGCCTGCTCGGCGCTCATTGCGCGCACGCAGGCGCTCGACATCCTCGCCAACAACCTTGCCAACGTCAACACCGCTGGCTACAAGGGCGAGACCCAGTTCTATGAAGCTCTCAACGCCGCCAGCGCCAACCCCCAGCAGGGTGCCTTGGACGCGGCCGTCAACCAATTCGGCGTCCTCGCCGGGCAGGAATTGAACTTCTCTCCCGGCTCGCTCCAATCCACCGGCAACGCCCTCGATATCGCGCTCCAAGGCCCAGGTTTTCTTCAAGTTAAGACCACCGCCGGGGTGGTCTACACCCGCTCCGGCAACCTCCAGGAGAGCTCCAAGGGTGTGCTCGAAACTTCGCAGGGCGATCCCGTTCTGGGCGTGGACCCCAAGGGAAAGCTGGGCCCGATCGTGTTGCCCAGCGGTGCGCCCTCGATCAGCTCCGACGGCACCATCTCGGTGAATGGCGCGCTGGCTGGCAAGATCAGCCTGGTCGAAGCCACCTCCAACGCCCAGCTCACCCCCATAGGAAACGCTTATTTTTCCGCTCCCTCCACCGACATGCATCCTGCCCACGGCACCAGCCTGCAATCGGGCGCGTTGGAGTCTTCTAATGTGAATCCCATTCAGGCCGAAACCGACCTGATCACGCTCCAGCGCCACTTCGATCTGCTCGAGCGCGCGGTCAAGATCTTCAACACCGACTTCGATCAAGCCGCGGCCACCGAACTGCCGCGCATCGGCGCCTAGAAAAAGGAGACCCCATGTTTCAAGCCCTTCACACCGCCGCCAGCGGCATGCTGGCTCAGCAAATGGACCTCGACAACATCGCCAACAACCTCGCCAACGCCAGCACGTCGGGATTCCGCCGCCGCCGCCTTCAATTCGAGGATCTCCTCTACCAGAATCTGGTCGCGCCCGGCTCCGCCTCCACCCAGCAGACCACCAACTCCGCCGGCCTCGAGGTGGGCATGGGCACGCGCTCGAGCTCGACCGAAATGGTGCAGTCGCAGGGCGAGTTCGATGCCACCAACAATCCGCTGGACGTGGCCATCCAGGGCGCCGGCTTTTTCCAAATCCAAATGCCCGACGGCACCATGGGCTACACCCGCAGCGGTTCCTTCCATCTCGATTCCCAGGGCAACCTCGTCACCGCCGACGGCTACTCGCTTCAGCCCGGCATTGCCGTCCCGCTCAATGCCACCACCGTCACCATCGGCAAGGATGGCACCGTCACCGCCACTGTGCCCGGCCAAGCCAACGCCCAAACCATCGGCTCCATCACCCTCGCCACCTTCGCCAACGTCGGCGGCTTGAGCAGCCAGGGCGGCAACTTGTTCACCGCCACCTCGGCCTCCGGCGATCCCATCGTGGGCAAGCCCGGTGGCGCCGAGGGCATGGGCACGCTGCAGCAGGGTTCGCTCGAGGAATCGAACGTCAATGTCGTGGATGAGTTCATCCAGATGATTCAAGCTCAGCGTTCGTATGAAGCCAACTCGCGCGTCGTCAAAGCCGCCGACGAGATGTTCCAGGACCTGAACGGCCTCTCGCAATGAGAATCGCCTTCTCCATCGCGGTGCTGGGACTGGCGCTGCCGGTGCTCGCCCAGACGCCGCTCAAGTCCAGCCTCGAGGTCTCCGGGCCGCAGGTGGCATTGGGCGCGCTCGCCGACCGCGAGCTTCCCGCCCGCACGGCCCAGCTTGTGCTCGCCGCGGCGCCGCAGCCCGGCACCGAGCAAGTCTGGAGCCGCGCGCAATTGCAGTCCCGCCTCCGCGGCCTCGAGCTCGATCCCGCCGACTTCACCATCCCCGAGCGAATCAGCATCACCCGCCAGGCGCGGCGCATTGACGCTGCGGCTGTGGCCGCCGCCGCCAGCGCTTACCTCAAGCGCGAGGTGCGCCCCGATCAGCTCCAGTTCACTCCGCCCTACACCACCGCGGCAGAGCCCAGGATCACCGTCATCGGCGCGCGCGCCGACCGCGCCCGCGGCGCGCTCGACTTGCTGTGCAAAGACGCCGGCGATTCCAAGCTGCTGTCCTTCACCGTGGCCGTGGCCGGCGTCACCGCCCCTGCGCCCATTCCCAACGCGCCGCTTGCGGTGCGGTTAGAAGAAGCTCCGTTCCTCGTCACCCCGGGAACCATGGCCACGATGGTGCTCAACAATCCAAACTTGGATTTGACGTTGCAAGTCAAGCCCCTCGGCGCAGGACGCGCCGGCGACCGCATCCGCGTCTGGAGCGCCGCCACCCACGCCACGCTCACGGTCGAGGTGGTCGGAAAAAACCAGGTCCGCGCCACCAGCGCTGGAGGGTTGCATGAAGCTTCTCGCTAAAGTCTGCCGCCTGGCGCTGGCGGCTTCGCTCCTCCCGCTGGCGCTCGCCGCGCAGAACGCCGCGCCCGCCACGCCCGCCGAAAAGGCGTTGGCTGCCTACCTGGCCCGGGTCAAGCAAGTCGCCAGCGCAACCGCGCCCTCGACCGGCAGCCTCTGGACGCCGGGCGCGCGCTACACGAATCTCTCCAGCGACTTCAAAGCTCAGTACGTCAACGACCTCATTACCATCCACATCATCGAGACCACCCAGGCCGCCGGCACCGGCTCGGTCCAGGCCAAGCGCCAGTTCAACGCCAGCTCCGGCTTCAGCAGCCTGTTCGGCACGCTGCCCGCAACCAGCAAGCTGCAAGCCCTGGTCGCGCCTAATTCCAATTCCGATCTCGAAGGTACGGCCGCCACCGCCTCCACCACCGCCCTCACCACCAGCCTCACCGGGCGGGTGGTGGACTTGCTGCCCAACGGCTACCTCGTGGTCGAAGCCGTCCGCACCATCGAGATGAACAGCCAGCAGCAGACGTTCATCGTCCACGGTGTCGTCCGCCCCGCCGACATCGCCCCGGACAATTCCGTGCTCTCCACTCAAGTCGGCGACTTGGAGGTCGAGTTGCAAGGCAAGGGTGTGATCACCGATGCCACCAAGCCCGTTGGCGGATGGGTGCATTGGCTGCTCAAGTATTTGACCTTCTAGATTTCCATGCTGCGCCACTTGAAAATCCTCGCTGTTGTTCTCGCTGCCTCCGCCTTCGCTTGGGGCGCATCGGACGGCCTTAAGGTGCCCATCGGAGACATCACCTCCATCGCCGGGGTGCGCGACAACATGCTCGTCGGCTACGGCCTCGTGGTCGGCCTCAACGGCACCGGCGACCGCCGCCAAACCCTCTTCACCACCCAAACCCTGGGCAACATCCTGCAAAAAATGGGCGTCACCATCGCGCCCGCCCAGGTCACCGTCTTGAACATCGCCGCCGTCTTCGTCACCGCCACCCTGCCCCCCTTCGCCCACCCCGGCATGCGCATTGATGCCACCGTCAGCTCCACCGGCGACGCCCGCAGCCTCTCCGGCGGCCTGCTCCTGCTCAGCGACCTGCATGGCCCCGACGGCGCCGTCTATGCCGAGGCCCAAGGCCCCATCACCGTCGGCGGCTTCAGCGCCGGCAACAGCCAAAGCAAGGTCACCGTCAACCAGACCAACGTCGGCATCATTCCTTCCGGCGCCATCGTCGAGCGCGACACCGCCGTCAACCTTCATCAGCTCAAGCAGCTTTCCCTGCTGCTGCGCGAACCCGACTTCATCACCGCGCAAGCCATCGCCACCGCGGTCAACCAAACCCTCGGCGGCGCCCAGGCCCCAGCCATAGCCCAAGCGATCGACAGCCGCGAGGTGGACGTGGCCTGGCCCGCCGACGCCAAGTCCCTGCCCGAGTTCCTGGCCAAGATCGAGGCCATTCCGGTTCCCGTGACCCCGCCCGCGCGCGTGGTTGTGGACGAGCGCACCGGAACCATCGTCATCGGCGCCAATGTGCAACTGGGCCCGGTCTCGATCCTGCATGGCGATCTGGCCATCCAAGTCACCACCACGCTCACGGCCAGCCAGCCCACGGCGCTGTCTCAAGGCGGCCAAACCGTGCTGGTTCCCAACACCACCGTGAAGGCCCAAGACAACCCTGCCGCCAAGCTTGTCCTTCAGCCCGGCGCTACGGTGCAAGATCTCGTGAACGGTCTTCAGGCCATTGGCGCGACTGCCCGCGACATCGTCGGCATCCTGCGGGCGATCAAAGCCGCCGGCGCGCTCGAAGCCCAGTTGGAGGTGATCTGATGCACCTGCATGCGCTGGCTGCGACCGCTCCTTCCCCGGCCTCGACCGCCGCACCCAAAAACCAGGACCCGAAGCTGCACAAGGCCTCGCAAGATTTCGAAGGTATCTTAATCAGCACCCTCTGGAGCTCGATCCAAGACGACCCCATGATGGGCACCCAGGACGACGACAGCGACCCCGGCGCGGACAGCCTGAAATCCCTAGGCTTGCAGGCGATGTCCAACGCGCTCTCGCAACGCGGCGGGCTCGGGTTGGGAGCCATGATCGAACACCAGCTCACCCCCCAAAACGCCCCGGCCGCGGCCCCCGCGGGCCTCCCTCCCCTAAAGTCCGGCCCGATTGCGGACGATACTATGCATGTGGCGGGACTTCCCCAGTCCGCCACGGTGGAGGAACGACGGTGAGAATACATCATCCCCCCGTAAACCCGGCGCAGAACCCCGCGCTCGAGCAGGCCGCGAATGTCGGTCCAGGCCGGGTGTCGAACTCCTCTACCTCGATCGTTGGGACGGGCGCGAACCCCGTCTCCGGCGATCAGGCCAAACTGGGCGCTTCCTCGGTCGCTTTGACCGCCAGCGCTCTGGGCCAGCCCGAGGTGCGCTCCGATTTGGTGGCGCATTTCCGGGCACAGATTGCCAGCGGCGCCTACACCGTGGATCCGTCTCAGGTGGCGGATTCCATGCTGCAGGACCCCCTCACTGGCTTGGGGAATCGGGAACGTGGATAGCCAAACCGCGCGCCGGGACCTCGGCGCGGGACTTTCCAAATCCTTCAGCGCCTCCCCGTCACCAGGCGCCGTTCTCGGTTCTCCACTCCCCCGGAACGCATCGGCGACGGAATCCTGGCTTCATCAGCGCCGCGACTTGGTTGCGCAGCTCAGCCAGGCCCTGCGCGATGGTTTCCAAGCGGTAGCCGCGTTCCAAGGCGCGGCCTACCTCGATTGCGTCGAGCGGCAGCAGGCGCTCTGCCTGCAGATTGCCGCGCTCGATCAGCGCAAACCCACCCTGGGCGAGCAGGCGGCGGTGTCGCTGCGCGCCCTCAACTCCGAATTGCGCCAACTGGGCGAAGTCCAGGCCGCGCTGATCGAGCATGGCAGCCGTTCGGTGCGCTGCTTCCAGCGCGTGTGGGCGCTGGGCGCGCCCGCCTACGGGCCGCAGAACTGAGAGAGAACTGATATGGCAGGTCTCTTCGGCATCCTCTCGATCGCGGATCAATCCATCCAGGCGCAGCAGTCCGGCCTCGACGTCACCGCCAACAACTTGGCCAACGTGAACTCGCCCGGGTACACCCGCCAGGTCGCGCTGCTTTCCGAGCAAGCACCGTTCTCCACCAGCAGCGGCGGCGGCGGCGGGGTCACGCTCGACAAAATCCAGAGCGTGCGCGACAACGTGCTCGAGATTCGGCTCAACCAGGAAACCTCGAATCAGAACCGCCTCACTTCGATGCAGCAGCAGTTGGGTCCGGTGCAGACGATGTTCAGCGACCAGAGCGGCGCTGGCCTCGGCACCGCCCTCGACAGCTTCTTCAACAGCCTGCAGCAGCTCACAACCAATCCCACCGACGGAGCGCAGCGCCAGGCGGTGATCACCGCCGCCCAGACCTTGGCCCAAACCTTCAATCAGGTTTCCAACGGCATCAGCCAGCAAGTTTCCGGTGCCGACCAGGAGGTTGTCCAGAGCGTCTCCCAGGTGAACACGCTCACCGGTCAAATCGCCACCCTCAACGGCGAGATCGCCGACACTCAGAACGCCGGCCAGGACACCAGCGAACTGGTGGATCAGCGCACCAACCTGGTTCGCAACCTTTCGCAGCTCATGGATTTCAACGTCAGCGACGGCGGCGACGGCCAAGTCACCCTGACCGGCAGCCAAGGGGCGCCGCTGGTGGTGGGGCGCACCGGCGCGCAGCTGACCACCGCCACCACCGCCACCGGTGTGCATGACATCTTCGATGGCGGCGTGGATATCACCTCTTCCATCACCGGCGGCAGTCTGGCCGGCATGATCACCGTGCGCGACACCACGCTGCCGCAGCTCGCAACCCAATTGGACGCGCTCGCCAGCGGCGTCTCCAACGCCATCAACACCCAGAATCAAGCCGGCTTCACCACCGCCGGCGCTGCCGGCGGAAACCTCTTCACCGTTCCTCCGGCCGTCGGCGCCGCCGGCCAGATGGCGCTCGCCACCAACGACCCCAATGCCATTGCCGCCTCCAGCTCCGCCACCGCCGCAGGCGACAACTCCAACCTATTGGCGATGACGGGGCTGCAGCAGCAAAGCATTATTGGCGGAAAGACGCCCGACAATGCCTATGCCGGGCTGATCACCACCATTGGCAGCGTGCTCAACGGAGTCAACACGCAGCAGCAGGCCTCGAGCCTCGTGCTCACCCAGCTCCAGAGCCAGCGCGACTCGGTCTCTGGCGTTTCGCTCGACGAGGAGAGCATCAACCTCAATCAATTCCAGTCGGCCTATCAGGCGGCGGCGCGTGTGGTTGCAGTCATCAATACGCTCACCGGCGAAGCCATCAACTTGGGCAAGGATTAACGGGTAGCACACCATGTTCACGCGCATCACCTCCGATTTGATGAACACCAACCTGCTGTCGGCGCTGAACGAAACCCAGCAGGGGCAGAACCAGGCGCTGACCCAGGTCGAGACCAACCGCCGCGTCAATGTTCCGAGCGACGACCCGGCGGCGGCGGCGCTGTTCAGCATCAACGAGGCTGCGGGCTCCTCGGTCACGCAGTTTCTGCAGAACATCAACAGCCTGAACGGAAGTTTGCAGGTGGGCGATTCGGCGCTCTCCTCGGCGGTGACCATGATCAACCGCGCGATCACGCTGGGCACCTCGGGCGCGAGCGGCACCCTTTCGGCCCAGGATCGCGCCGATCTCGGCCAAGAGGTCACGCAAATTCAGCAACAAATGATCGGCGTTGCGAACTCGACCTTCCAGGGCAGCTACATTTTTTCCGGCACCGCCCAAGGGCCGGCGTATGTGGCGGACGCCACCCAGCCCGACGGCGTGAAGTACCAGGGCAATGCCGGCACCAATCAAGTCGAGGTAGCGCCCGGCACCCAAGTGCAAGTCAATGTTGCGGGCAGCTCGATTTTTCAGAACGGCAGCGGCAGCGTTTTTCAGGCTCTCCAGGATCTCGCTACCGCGCTCAACGGCAACAACCCCAATGGCGCGCAGTCGGCCGTGACGGAATTGAATTCCGCCTTGGGTCAGCTCAGCTCGCAGCGTGTCTTCTACGGCACTACGCTTGATCGCCTCACCACCACCAACAACTTCTTGCAGAACGAGCAATTGAACCTGACCTCGCAGCAGACCACATTGGTGGGGGCGGATCTGGCCACCGCCCTGACCCAGTTGACCTCGTCCGAGACCGCGCGGAGCGCGATTCTCCAGGCCGCGGCCCGCATCAGCCAAGACAGCCTGCTCAACATCCCGGGCACCGGCGGCTAAGCAATCCGCAGCACCCCGGCCCCGGCGATGGCGTCGTGCTTCAGCGCCTCCAGCGCCTCGTTGGCTGCGGTGAAGGCAAACCCCTCGATCCGCGTGCGCACCCTTGCGCGCGTCGCCTCGGTCAGGAATTCGCGCCCGTCTTCGCGGGTGTTGTTGGCCACGCTGCGGATGATGCGCTCGCCGTAGAGCCAGTCGTAATCAAGCGCGGGGATCGCGCTCATGTGGATCCCGCCCAGCACCAGCGTCCCGCCCCGATCGAGCGCGCGCAGCGCCGGCGGCACCAGCTCGCCCGCCGGTGCGAACAACAACGCGGCGTCGAGCCGCGCCGGCGGCGGCTCGGCAGCCCCGCCCACCCAGTGCGCGCCCAGTTCGGCGGCCAGCAACTGGTGACGCTCATGGTCGCGGGTGCAGACGTAGACTTCGGCCCCGCGCGCGCGCGCGATCTGGATCGCGATGTGCCCGGCCGCGCCGAAGCCGTAGATGCCCAGCCGCGCCCCGGCCCAGTTCGTGATCCCGCTCAGCCGCAGGCAGCGGTAGCCGATGATGCCGGCGCACAGCAGCGGCGCCGCCTGCGCGTCCTCCATCGCCTCCGGCAGCGGATACACGAACGCTGCGCGCCCCAGCGCGTATTCCGCGAAGCCGCCGGGCACCGTCCAGCCTGTGAATGCGGCCGCTTCGCACAGGTTCTCCCGTCCGCTGCGGCAGAAGCGGCAGACCCCGCAGGTCGCGTGCAGCCAGGCGATGCCCACCCGCTGCCCGACGGTCAGCCCTGCCGTGTCTCCGCCGCCGAGCTCCGCTACCTCCCCCACGATCTGGTGTCCCGGCGTGATCTCTGCCCGCCGCACCTCCAGCTCGCCTTCGACCACTTGCAGATCGGTGCGGCAGATGCCGCAGGCGCGCACCCGCACCAGCACCTCGCCCGTTCCCGGTACCGGACGCTCCACCTCGGCCAGCTTAAGCGGATGCTGGCTCCCCGGTGCCGGATGTGGCAAAATCCAGGCTTGCATACAAACAACGCCAGTATAGATGCCTCGTTCGCGCGGGTGGTCGGCATCATGCATCGCCTGCGTGCCCCCGAGGGCTGCCCCTGGGACCGCGCCCAAACCTTTGAGTCCATCCGCGCCCACACGCTGGAAGAAACCTACGAAGTGCTCGAAGCGATTTCTGCGCGCGATTTCGCCGCCCTGCGCGAAGAGCTCGGCGACCTGCTGCTGCAAGTCTTGTTCTATAGCGAAATGGCGGCCGAGCAGGATCGGTTCACCATCGCCGACGTGCTCAACGAACTGGCCGACAAACTGGTTCGGCGCCATCCCCATGTCTTCCAGCCTGGCGAGTCGGCCTCGAGCCCGGAGGCCGCGCTCGGACGGTGGAACGCAATGAAAGCGGCGGAGAAGGGCGGGTCGGCTCGCAAGAGCCTGCTCGACGGCATCCCGCGCGAGTTGCCCGGCTTGGCCGAGGCCGCAAAGCTCGGCCATCGCGCCGCCTCGGTCGGCTTCGATTGGCAGGATTCAGGTGGGGTCGCAGCGAAGGTGGAGGAGGAGTGGGGCGAGCTGCACGCCGAGACGGCGGCGAATGCGCCATCAAAGCCCAGGATGGAAGAGGAACTGGGCGACCTGTTGTTCACGATCGCCAACTTGGCGCGGCATCTCGGCCTCGAGCCCGAGTCGGCGCTCAAGCATGCCAATCGCAAATTTCAGCGGCGGTTCCAAGCCATGGAAGCCATGCTTGCGATGCAGCCGATTCCACCAGCGCGGCCCAGAGCGGAGGCATGGGAGGAGCTATGGCAACAAGCCAAGCAGAGCGAACCGAGGGCGTGACTCCCCTGGCCATTCGCGTCGCCGAAACGGTCGAGGAGTTCGAGGCCTGCGTTCAGCTTCAACGCAGGGTCTGGCGGTTTGACGACTTGGATCTGGTTCCGCGCCGCGTGTTCGTGGTGGCGCGCAAGATTGGTGGCCAAACCCTGACCGCATGGGACGGCGGCAAACTCGCGGGCTTCACCCTGGCGCTTCCTGGCCACCGCCCCGGGCAGACATTCTGGCATTCCCACATGCTGGCGGTCGCGCCCCTGTACCGCGACCACGGCTTGGGCCGCAAGTTGAAACTGCGGCAAAGGGATGAGGCCTTGGCGCTCGGATTCGACTTGATCGAATGGACGTTCGATCCACTCGAGATCAAGAATGGCTACTTCAACCTCGAGCGCCTCGGCGCCATCGCCCGCCATTGCCATTCCAATCTCTACGGAGCGACCTCGAGCGCCCTCCAGGCTGGCCTTCCCACCGACCGGCTCACCGCCGAGTGGTGGCTGCGCACCCCGCGCGTGGCCGCGCTTGCCGCGGATGCCCCGCCCCCGCCCCAGCAGGTCGTCGCCGAAGTCGCCGTGCCCGCCGCCTTGGAGGATTGGAAGAAGAACGAGGATGCCCGCGCCTCGCAGGAGCAGCGCCACATCACCGCCGCTCTCCAAGCCGGATTCGCCCAAGGCTTCGCCGCGGTCGGATACGAACGCTCCCAAGCCGGCGGCAAATTCCTGCTTGGACCATGGGAGCCCGCATGAAGATTGAGTCGGCCACGCTGCGCGAAATCCAGATGCCGCTGGTCAGCTTCTTCGAGACCAGCTTCGCGCGCATGCATCAGCGCCGCATCCTCCTGCTGCAATTGCGGGTGGATGGCGTCGAGGGTTGGGGCGAGGTCACCTGCGGCGAGGCGCCCTACTACAGCCCCGAGAGCACCGACACCGCCGCCGTGGTGCTGCGCGACTTCCTGCTGCCGTTGGTGGTCGGCAACAACTGCCGGCATCCGCGCGACGTCGCTGCTTGGATGCGTCCGGTCCGCGGCCACGCCATGGCCAAGGCCGCAGTCGAGAACGCCGTCTGGGCAGCGCACGCTACGCAGGTGGGCCAGCCTCTGTGGCAACTTCTCGGTGGCACCCGCCCCCGGATCGCCTGCGGCGTGTCCATTGGCATCAAGGACTCGATCGAGGATCTGCTCGACGCCATCGCCCGCGAACTCGCCGCCGGGTACCAGCGCATCAAGGTCAAGATTAAGCCCGGCTGGGATGTGGCGGTGCTGGAGCGCATTCGTGCCCGCTTTCCCGACATCGCCCTCATGGGCGACGCCAACTCCGCCTACACGCTCGCCGATCTCGACCACCTGCGCGAATTCGACCGCTTCGATCTGATGATGCTCGAGCAGCCGCTCTGGCATGACGACATCTATTTCCACGCCCGGCTGCAGCGCGAGCTGCGCACCGCGATCTGTCTGGATGAGTCCATCCATCATCTGCGCGACGCCGAGCAAGCAATCGCGATCGGCGCCTGCCGGATCATCAACGTCAAACTGGGGCGCGTCGGCGGATTCTCCTCCGCGCTCGAGGTGCATGCCGCCACCCAGAAGGCGGGCATGCCGGTCTGGTGTGGCGGCATGCTCGAAAGCGGCATTGGGCGCGCCCACAACATCGCCCTCTCGACGTTGGCGAACTTCTCCCTCCCCGGCGATGTCAGCGCCAGCCGGCGCTATTGGAAGGAAGACATCATTGATCCGGAAGTTACCGTGAGCCCCGACGGCACCATCGCCGCGCCCGCGACCGCAGGGCTGGGCTTCACGGTCCAATTGGCGCGGGTGCAGGCGCTGAGCAAATGGGAGTTCACCGTCGGGTGAACCGCCAACGAGGTTACCCCTTTGGCAGCACCTTCCAGCCTTGCCAGCTGCGCCCGCCGGTGTTGCCCTTCTCCGCCTGTTCGGGATAAACCGTTTCCGGGCGCGGCCCCGGCTTCACCTTCGCCAGCACATCCTCGACCAGCCTTTGCAGCTTGCGGTTGAAGCGGAACACCGTCGTGCCGTCGATCACGAACGGCATCTCGACCACCGCCCCGCGCGCATCAAGCGGCGTCAGCACTTTGTGGATCGCCAGGCCCTTGAGGTCGAGCCAGCTGGTCGGCTGGGCGTAGGCGGCGCTGAACTGGTCGGCGGTGACCCGCTCGTCGGGGTGCTCCAGAAACCAGCGCGCGATCTTCTTCAGCGCCGGATGCGTGGTGAGGAAATTGTCGAGCGAGATCCAATCCATGCGCTCGTAGGCAGGCGATTCTTCCATGGCCCTTTCAGTTTAGAGAAGGTATTCTTGTACAGCAAGCATGGCCGGAATCCCCGCATTTTCCCTGCAAAAGCAGCGCCAGCGCATCGCTCCGGAAATCGAGGCCGCGGTGGCGCGCGTGCTGGCCTCGGGCCGCTACGCCCAGGGGCCCGAGTGCGAGGCCTTCGAAGCGGAAATCGCCGCCGTCTTGGGCGGAGGCGTGCGCGCGCTGACCTGCGCCTCCGGAACCGACGCGCTGCACTTGTCGCTGCGTGCCGTCGGGGTCGGCGCGGGGGATGTGGTCCTGACATCGCCGTTCACGTTTTTTGCCACTGCGGGTGCGATCCTGCTGGCGGGAGCGCGGCCGGAGTTCGTGGACATTGACGCTGAGAGTTTCAATCTGTCGCCTGCGGCGCTGGACGCCGCGCTTCAGCGTCCGCGCGCGGGGCGGCTGGCGGCCGTGATGCCGGTCCATCTGTACGGACGCGTTGCCGAAATGAAGGCTATCGGCCGGCTCGCGGCTGCGGCTGGCGTTCCAGTGGTCGAGGACGCGGCCCAGGCCATCGGCGCGCACGACAACGGAACCCCCGCGGGCGCATTCGGAGCGGCGGCGGCCTTCAGCTTTTATCCGACCAAGAACTTGGGCGCCATGGGAGAAGGCGGCCTGGTGACCTGCAGGGAGGAAGCCGTCCTCGACCGCCTGAAGCTGCTGCGTGGGCACGGCAGCCGCCGCCGCTACGAGCACGAGACCTTCGGGTGGAATGCCCGCATGCATGAGCTTCAGGCGGCGATTCTGCGCGCCAAGCTCCCGCATCTGGCGCAGTGGAACCGCCGCCGCCGCGAGATCGCCGCGGGTTATTCCGAGCGCCTCGCAGGCGTCCGGGGCATCGTGCTGCCGGTGTTGTCGGCCGGCCAGGTTGTTCACCAGTATGTCGTGCGCGCCTCGAACCGCGACCCGTTGCGCCAGTTTCTCCACCAGCGCGGCATCGGCACCGAGGTGTACTACCCGACGCCGCTCCACCGCCAGCCGGCCCTGCGCGACTTTCCCTCGGGCCCGCTGCCTGAAGCCGAGCGCGCCGCGCGCGAGGTGCTGGCGCTGCCCATGTACCCGGAGCTGAGCGACGGCGAGCTCGATCAGGTTGCCGAGGCCATTCGCGCCTTCCGGGGGCCGTCATGATGAATCGCATGATCGTGGCCAATCTGCGCCGCCGCCCGGTGCGCAGCCTCATCAGCATCGTGGCGGTGTCCATCGAGGTGCTGCTGATCCTGATGATCGTCGGCTTGGTCAACGGCCTGATCAACGACCACCGCGCGCGCGTGAGCGGCATCGGCGCCGACATTGTGATCCGCGCCGGGAATGGCGCCATGTTCGCCGAGCTCAGCGGGAATACGATGCCGATCGCGCTGGCGCGCGTCTTCGCGCAGGTTCCTGGCGTCGAGGCGGTGGCCCCGACGGCCTACGCGGTCGTGAACGGCGTGGAGACCATCGGCGGCGTTGATCCGGCTACGTTCCGGGAGGTGAGCGGAGGATTTCACTTCCTCCAGGGCGGGTTGTTCCGGCCCGGCAGCCACGAGGCGATCGTGGACAACATCAAAGCCGATGCCGGACATCTCCACGTCGGGCAATCCATCACCTTGTTCGCCCAGCAGTTCCGTGTCACCGGCATCTTTGCGAGCGGTGTCGGTTCGCGCACGTTCCTGGACTTGCCGGTGCTGGACCACTTCACCGCCACACCCGGCAAGGTGGCGGTGTTCTACGTCAAGACCAAGCCGGGCGTGCCGCAGGACCAGGTGGTGGCTGCGCTGAAAAAGCTGGCGCCCGCGCAGGCGGTGCAGTCCATCGCCGATTACCTCAGCTTGATCACGCCCGAGGACGTCTCGCCGGCCTTGCCGATCTTTCAGAAGGTGATGGTGGGGGTGGCGATTGCGATCGGGTTCTTGGTGATTTTCCTTTCCCTGTACACCACCGTGCTGGAGCGCACGCGGGAGATCGGCATTCTCAAAGCGCTGGGGGCTTCGCGCGGCTATATTATCCGCGTGATTCAGCGCGAGAGCCTCCTGCTGGCAGTGCTGGGCGTGATCGTGGGCACGGTGGCGGCGTGGGCGCTCTGGCATCTGCTCAGCCACTGGTTCCCCACCCTGACCATCGAGTTCACTTGGGAATGGATCGGCCTCGCTGCGGCCATTGCGCTATTTTCGAGCGCAGTGGGGGCGCTGTATCCGGCCTTCAAGGCGGCGAGTCAGGATGCGATTGCGGCGCTGGCGTACGAATAGAAAAAGGGGAAATGAAGAAATTTTTCGGAACCGATGGGATTCGCGGCGTGGCGGGCGAAGACCCGCTCGACCGTGCCACCGTGTACGCCGTGGGTTTGGCCTTGGGCGATGATTTGGGCGCCGGAGCCCGCGTGGTCCTGGGCGAAGATACGCGCGAGAGCAGCAGTTGGATTGCCGCGATGCTGGTCGCCGGCTTGCGCCAGCGCCACATCGAGGTCGCCCATGCCGGCGTGCTGCCCACTCCGGCGGTGGCGCATCTGGCCCGGAGTGACGGATTTGCCGCCGGGGTGATGATCTCGGCCTCGCACAATCCCTACCAGGACAATGGCATCAAGATTTTCGGGGGCAGCGGCTACAAGCTTCCGGACGACGAAGAGGCGGCCATCGAGCGCGCCATCCTCGGATATCGTGAGCGCCCGCCCGCGCAAGCATCGGCGCCCCAGCTTGAGCATGATGCGACGCTGCGCGAACATTACGTGGCCGCGTTGGCGCAGCGCTTTGCCGCGACGGACTTTTCGCGCCTGAAGTTGGTGGTGGATTGCGCCCATGGCGCGGCCTCGGCGGTGGCGGCGGAGGTGTTCCTTCGTCTCGGCGTTCAGGCCAAGATCACTGCGGATCGTCCCGACGGCCGCAACATCAACGCCGGCGTGGGCGCGCTGCATCCGGCGGCGCTGGGCGAAGCGGTGCGCAAGATGGGTGCCGACGCCGGAGTCGCGCTCGATGGCGATGCCGACCGCGCCATCTTGGTGGATGCCCAGGGCGAAGTGGTCAACGGCGACTGCGTGCTGCTGATGATGGCGCGCGAGCTGGCCGCAACCGCGCACCTCAAGCCCGCGGTGGTGGTGGGGACGGTAATGACCAACCTGGGCTTGGAGCACGCGCTGGCGGCCGAAGGCATCGAGCTGGTGCGGGCGGCGGTGGGCGACAAGTACGTGCTCGAGGCGATGAGCGAGCGCGGCGCGCGCCTCGGGGGCGAGCCCAGCGGCCACATCATCTTCTTGGATGAAGCCACCACCGGCGACGGGCTGTTGACGGCGTTGCACGCCTTCGATCTGATGGCGCGGCGCGGGAAATCGCTGCGGGCCCTATGCGAGGGCTGGCGCGAAATGCCGCAGCTGATCGTGAACGTGCGCGTGGCGCGGAAGAGCCCCTTGGAAGAGCTGGATGCGGTGCAGGCGGCAATTCGCGAGGCCGAGGCGCACTTCGCCGGCTCCGGACGGGTGTTGGTGCGCTATTCCGGCACCGAGAAGCTGGCGCGGGTGATGGTCGAGGCGGCTTCGGCAAGCGCGGTCGAGCGGCACGCGAACGCCATTGCCGCCGCCCTTCGGCAATCCTTGGGCGAGTAGGGTTTTCTTACTGGGCGGCGGTGGTGCGGCCGTATTTGCGCTGGAAGCGCTCGACCCGGCCGGCGGTGTCCACCAGCTTCTGTTTGCCGGTGTAGAAGGGGTGGCACTGGGAGCAGATTTCCACGTGGATGTCGCCCTTGTGGGTCGAGCGGGTCGGAAAGCTGTGCCCGCAGGCGCATACCACCTTGATGGGGTTGTAGGCGGGATGGATCGTCGGCTTCATGGTCAAATCACCTGGAAACCTCGATTATAGCCCAATTTGGAGGATGTAGGCCGTCTGGTCGAGGGTGACCACCAGCAGCCGCTGTCCATCGGCGCTGGCTTGCGCATACACCACGTTCTCGGGGAACTCGAAGCGCTGGCGCGGTTCATTCGCGCCTGCAGCCACGATCGCCAGCTCGCGCGGGCCGGTGTGCAGGACTATGGCATGGATGGACGGAATTCGCTCCAGGGCGTTGCCGAACCAGGTTTGGCGCAGCTTGCCCGTCGCCAGCTCGTAGGCCAGGGTGCGTCCGTATCCGTCGTTGAGGTAAAGCAAGCCGTCCAACTCGACCGCATTGGCCAGCGCCAACGAGGGCGCCGCGTCGAGCAGCATCGAGCGCTGCAGGTTGCCGCTTTGCAGCTCTTCCAGATCGAACCAAACGGCCGTGTGGGTATCCTTCACGGCCGCCGCCGCCGCGCGCCATGCCGGATCCGCAGCCGCTTCCTTGCGCGCGGCCTCGGCAGCAAACGGGTACGCCAGCAGCAGACCCTGGCCGCTGGGCAGAACCTGCTCCGCGGGAATGCCGCTCTTAGTCTCGAACTGCTTGGTCCACAACGATTTGCCGCTGGCCGTATCGCGCGCCTCCAGCACCCAGCGAGTGCGCGGGGATTTGCCCCCTGGGTTCGTAACCAAGGTCACCCAACCATCCAAAACGTCGAACTCGCCCTTGGGCGGCGCAGGCAGGGCGCGCTTGCTGCCATGGAGCAAATCGAATTCTTCAATCGCCCCCATCCCGCCCTCTGCCATCCACACCGGGCTTGGCTTGCGCGGTGGGTTGAACTGCATCCACACGTTGGTGCCGTCGAACCAGGCCCGGCGAAAGCCCTCAATCGGGGAGAGCTGGCGCTGAGCGAGCAAGTCCCACACTGCGCCCCTGCGCTCCTCCGATATCGCCAGTAGCCTCAGGTCGGGCGACGCTTGTCCTTCGTTCAGCCCGATCAGGCGGGCGGTGGGAAGCGCCAGACGGGCAATCTGATCGGGCTTGGCGCCGCTGTAACGCTCCAGGTTGATCGAACCATCCTTGCCCTCGTTCACCAAGAGATCGCCGTAGCCGTCGAAAGCCTCCGAGCCGCTCTCCACCACTGCCTTGCGCGTGACCGGGTCCACCATGCCCGCCGGGCTCAGCTTCATTGGGCGGACGATCACGTCGCCCCCCTGGGTTTCGGGCACGATGTCGTCGTCCGCGAGTCGGTACCGAGTGTGCTCCTTGCCGGAGGGGAACGAGACCTGATGCCATTCGATGCCGCGCGGGTCGTCGCTCCCCAGCGCAAGCGAGGGCGAAATGAAGGAGAAATGCCGGTTCAGGTACCCGTTCATGCAACTGCCGAGCTCAAGCTGCTTGCCCGAGTCGAGGTCGACAGCGAAGCCATGGTCGCGGTCCGCAACCACCAGATAGCGCGCGTCCGGGCTGAACTTGAGCCGTTCGAGCGGCGCGTCGGCTTTGTGCTCGAAACGGACCGCGCCGGTAGCGACTTCGAACAGCTGAAAGCGGCCGTCCCCACGCTCGCAGGCGAGCGATGCGCCATCGGGCGAGGGCAGGGCCACCGCGCACCCCGGCAGCGCGGGCACCACTTGGCGCAGCAGCGTGCGGCTCTTGCTCGCCAGTGCCCAGCGCTCGACCCGGCCGTCGCTGGTGCTGAACACGATCGCGCTGGAGTCGGGTGTGAACTCCCCATTGACGGCGGTCGGCTCCTCGACATGCAGCTCCAGCGCCAGCGGCTGGACGCTCAGCACCCACAACCCAGCGGCGTTGCGGCCCAGGATGTGCTTGCCATCCGGGCTGAATTTCAGCTCGCGGAACACATCGTGCAGCGGATCGAGTTTCTGGGTGCTGATCAGCCCGGGGAGCGAAGTCGGGCCCGGCGGCGCCTGGTAGCCCACCAGCCGCTGCTGCCAGGTTTGAAATTCCGTGTCGCCGAGCAGCGGCGTCGCGGCCGCGGCGGCGCACCCAGCCGCGGCGCTGGATTGCACCATCGCGCGCAGCCGCTTGGCGTCGGGGTTGGTGGTGCCGAAAAAATTGCTGAACCAATTGCCCGTGTCGCCGTGGGTTCCGATCAGGCGGTCGAATCCGTCGGGAAGGCCGTGCGGATCGTAGCCCGCGAGCCGCAACAGTTCGATCGCCACGCTGTCGGCGCTCGATTGGCGTTCATCCTCTTGATTCCGGACTTTCGAGTCGTGGCGCTCGCGCCAAGTGATCCAGCGCTGGTAGTTGTCGGCGAATGCGTTTTGGTTGGCGCCGAAATCGCTGAGACCCAGGTCGCCGCGAAGATAGGCGGCAAATGAGCGCTCATCGTCTTCGGTGTAGATGTGTCCCACTTCGTGGGCAAGCACGCCGGCCAATTCGTCCTCGTTGCGCAACAGGCTGATCAGGGGGCGCGTGATGAGCACGTGCCCGCCCGGCAGCGTCAGCGCGTTGGGCACGCCCGCGGTGATGATTTCCACCTCTACCGGGGGCGTGCCCGCCGGCAGGTGCGCCTGCAGCCGCGCCGCCACCTGTTGCACCTCGCCGGCCAAGCTTGGGTCCGCGATGGGATTCCAACTGCCGCCGGCCTCGGCCACCTCCAACTGGTACAGCCAGCCCGCCTGTTGCGGGCTCAGCGTCGCCTCGCCCGCGGGCGCGGCATACGGCGCGAGCGGAGCGCAGGGCGCCTGCGCAACGCTGTTCGCGCCAGCGCTGAAACCTGCCGAAATCGCAATAAGCACGCCGACCAATAACCTGCGCACGTGTCAAATTCTATCCAACCTCCGCGCGCCCGGGCAATCTTCCATTTTGGGAAAAATTTTGGCCCATCCCCCAATCAGGGGATTGTCCACCCCAGTGCAGCCCACTAATCTGCCCGTGTGCAGGCGCGCGCTTTCGGCCAACGTGGACTGCGGTTTTTGTTTCTCGCTTTCGGTGTGCTCCTTGGCGCGCTCGCATCGAGTTTTCGCAGCCAACCCCGACCGCACAAAGTGCAGGCCGCCGCAGTCAGCCGCGCTGAATTGCCGGAGCTGGTACGCTTGCGCAGTCCCGACGTATTCACCATTCGCGCCCTTGGCGGCGATGCGGAAACTCGCGATCTCGGCAGCGCGGTGCGCTTGGCGCAGGGACTCCTCGTGACCAGTTGGCATGTGGTGCGGGACGCGAGAACCATTCAGGTTCAAGATGGCGTCCGCTGGGTGCCGGCTGCGGTTGCAGCGTCTCAGGCCGGGGAAGATCTCTGCCTGCTCCGGGTCACGCTTTCCACCCAGTTTGCGGGCCGTATGCCCATTGCTGGTTTCCAACCCGGCAGCGTAGTCCTGGCGGTCAGCTCAGCCGAAGGCCTGCCTTCGATCGTCTCGCAGGGTATTGTTTCCGGGATTCGAGAGGTGCTCGGCCGGCAGTTGCTGGTATTTAGCGCGCCAATCTCGGAGGGCAGCAGCGGAGGCGGCGTATTCGACTCCAGCGGGGCGCTGGTTGGCATCATCTATGGAGAGATCACCACCGGCAACGGCCTCAGCTTAGCGGTTCCTTCGGATCACGTCCGCGCACTGTGGTTAGGCGCAGCCGCTCATTGAGAGCCTGCGGCCTTTTTCACTTCTGCGGGTGGTGCATCCCGCAGCAATTGCTTGATGCAAGCGTCCACCGCTGCGGCCGCTGCGCCTTCGTACTTCCCGCCGCCGCTCTCCTTGGTTGCGGACCACACCACGTCGCCATCTGGCGAGACCAGCCGCACCGAGACGGATGCGTGCTCCACCGTTTCCGTGTCCAACGAGCTGTCGCTCGCGCCCATCCCCATGCCTGCGATCGCGGCAGCGGCATGGTCGCCATTGGCCGCAGCCGCCCCCGCGACCTTTCCGGCGGAGGTGCCCTCGCCGACGGCATGCACCTCCTGGGAAGTGCGAACGATAGCCGAGCCCTTGAGCACCGCGTCCGCCTTATCCCTGATCTCGGTTACCACGAAGCGTTTGCTGGCGACCAACGCCGACACAAGCATGTTCTGCGCCTGCTGCGATGCGGCATCTGGGGCGAACGCCTCAACGTAGATGCGACGAACGCTTGCCAGCCGCGCCTGGGTTCCCGTTTGTGCCTGTGCGAGCGCGAGGATGGCCGCCGCCGTCAGCGCAACGGCCGGCAGCCTCGCCCTCACAGCGCGCCCCCCATCCCCGACTTCCGAGCCTCGTCGTCCTGGTAGTCAATCTTCCTTCCCGTACGGGCCTCAAGCGTCGCCAGCGTCACCCGAACGATATTCTTTCCCAGTTCGAACACGGCAACGTGCTGCTGACCTTTGTCGTCCTTCCAGCCGATGGTGAGGAAATGCTTTCGCTTCTTAGAAAACAGCGCGAATGGAGTGACCGCGATTGCAAGCCCCACCCGACGGCCCGCTTTCTGTCCGTACTCCAGATCGTCAACCTGGTCGTACGGAATGCTCAGGTCGTCCTTATCGGCGACGAAATCGCACTTGTCCGCATTCTTGGTTGAGAACGTCCCTTCGGCGTTGTCCTTGACCTGGGATTCTGTGCCGCCGGCGTAGCGCGCCTTGTCGCCGCCCACCGCCCAAGCCGCCGCGGCCAGAAGTAGGCTAAGGATAAAACCACGAGTAAACCTGCCCATGAGTGACCTCCGCGGTGCTTACTGTACCTCACATCGGCATGAAATGACTAGTCAATGAGAGGAAGCCGTGCAAAACATAGTATTTCCCTAGAACCCCGAGGATTTCACCCGCCGTTTCCGCCAGGACCGAAACCACGCATGCGCACCTCCCGCCACCGCGCCGATTACCCCGTACAGCAACCCGTTCTCGCCCGTCGTCCACAGCGCCAGCTTGGTCAGATCGTGCGGGCCCAGCCCGGAAGCCGTCATCAGGCGGATCGAGGACGGCCACAGCCTCAGCCAGACCTGCTCATCAACCCGCCAGTGGGAATAGAGCGAAAGCACCAGCCCGAAGGCCACCAGCACGCCCGCCATCGCGAACCAGAAACCCCACTGGATCACGGTCACCAGCGCCAGAACCCGGGCCGGGGCCACCGCCTCGACTGCGACGGGCTCGACCATTTTGTATTTGCGCCGCTTCTTGCGCATCAGGCTAAAAGTGTACCTGCAGGTCGCGGAAAGCGGGGAGTTCGAGGCAGCGGCCTTGGCCGCAAACAACGATCTCATCGTGCTCGAGCACCCAGGTCTGGGGGTGAGGGATGAAGACCGCGTTCATGCCGGCGGCGAGGGCGGGATTGATGTCGCTCTTCGGGCTGTTGCCGACCATCCAGCAATGCTCGGCGGGCATGCCCACCTGCGCCAGCTGGGCGCGGTAGACGGTTTCATCTTTCTCGGGCACCACCTCGACGTGTTCGAACCATGTCCGCACGCCTGACAATTCGACCTTGCGCGACTGTTCGGCAAAATCTCCCTTGGTCAGCAGGCGCAGCCGATGGCGCGGCGCCAGGTAACGCAAAGTCTCGATCGCGTCGGGCAGAAACTCGATGCCTTCGCCTGCGATGCGCTGTGCCAGCGCCTCGACCGCGGCGGCCGCAGCGGCGTTCCAGCGCTGTGGCGCGACGATTTGAAAGGCACGCGATAGTGCAACCCGAAAGCTGGCCAAGCCGTACCCCATTTCGGCGATCACCTTGCGTTCTTCCTGGTTGATGTGTTCGCGCACCGCCGTGCGATCGGTGGCGCCCGGCGCGACCAGCTCGTAGAAGCCCTCGATGGCGCGTTCGAAATAGACGTTGTTCTCCCAGAGCGTGTCGTCGGCGTCAATGAGCAGCACTTGGCCTTCGTGGCGCATGGGGTTCACTCGCCTGCGAGCAAGGCTTCGATGGCGGCTTCGTCCAGCACCGTGATGCCGAGCGCTTGGGCTTTCTCCAATTTGCTGCCCGCCTCAGCGCCCGCGACCACGAAATCAGTCTTGGCGCTGACCGCGCCCGCAACCTTGCCGCCGGCCGCCTCGATTTTTGCTTTCATCTCCTCGCGGCTGTGGCGCTCGAGCGTGCCGGTCAGAACGATCTTCTTGCCGGCGAGCGTCTGGGGCGTGGTCGGGGCCGCGGCCTCTTCATGCGGGTCCATGCCCTGGCGTTGCAGGCGTTGCACCAGGGCTCGGTTGGCGGCTTCATCAAAGAACGCGCGGATGGCGCTCGACACCCGCGGCCCGACTTCCTCCACCTGCTCCAGTTCCCCCGGCGAGGCCGCAATCAGGGCATCGAGTGAACCGAAGTGCCGGGCCAGGTCCTGCGCCGTGCGTTCGCCCACATGGCGGATGCCGAGGCCGTAGACCACCCGCCAAAGCGGATTGCCCCGGCTGCGCTCGATCTCTTCGAGCAGGTTCGAGGCGGATTTCTCACCCATGCGTTCGAGCGAGGCCAGGCCCTCGAGATCAAGCTTTTCGTATACGTCGGCGAGATCGCGCACCTTCCCCGAAGCGGTGAGCTGCTCGATCAATGCGGGTCCCAACCCGTTGATATTCATCACGCCGCGGCGGGCAAAGTGGCGCAGGGATTCCTTCAACTTGGCTGGGCAGTTGGCATTGACGCAGCGCAAAATCACTTCCCCCGGTTCGCGGTGCACGCCGCTGCCGCAGATCGGGCAATGCGACGGCGGCCGGTAGGGCGCCGGGCCGCGGGGGCGGGTTTCATCCACGCTCAGGACCTTGGGAATAACGTCGCCGCTGCGCTCGATGCGCACGCTGTCGCCCACGCGCACGCCCAGGCGTTCGATTTCGTCGAGGTTGTGCAACGTCGAGCGGCTGACGGTGACGCCCCCGACCGCCACCGGCTCGAGCCAGGCGGTGGGCGTCAGGGCGCCGGTGCGCCCCACGCTCATCACGATGTCCAGCACCGCCGTCACCGCCTGGCGGGCGGGAAACTTGTAGGCCACCGCCCAGCGCGGGAACTTGCTGGTCGAACCCAACTGCTTGCGCAGCGCGATGTCATCGAGCTTGAGTACGACGCCGTCAATTTCATAAGCCAGCGCGTCGCGGTCGCGCTCGCACTGCTCGATGAAGGCCCAGCAAGCGCCGATATCGGCGCACTGGGCCCAGCGCGAGGTCTTGAACCCGGCGCGCGCAAGCGCCTCCAAGGTTGCGGTTTGCGTGGCTTCAAGGTCCACGCCTGCCGCGAGCAGGGAATAGCCGAAGAACTCGAGTCGCCGCGCCGCGGTGACGCGCGCATCCAGTACCCGCACCGCGCCCGCTGCGGCATTGCGCGGGTTGGCGAAGCGCGGCAACTCCTCTTGCTCCCGCTCCTCGTTTAAGCGCTGGAATGCGGCGCGCGGCATGAGCACCTCGCCGCGCACCTCGAAATCCGGCGCAAGGCTGGCAGGCGCAGCATCCACGCTGAGCGGAATGGAGCGGATGGTGCGGAGATTCTCGGTGACATCTTCTCCGATCTTGCCGTCGCCCCGCGTGAGCCCCTGCGCCAAGCGCCGCTTGCGGTACTGCAGCGCCATGCTCAGGCCGTCGAGCTTGAGCTCGGCGACGTAGCGTACCTTCGCGCCGGCGGCGGCCTCGCGCACCCGGCGATCGAAGTCATGCAATTCGGATTGGCTATAGGCGTTGTCGAGGCTGAGTAGCGGAGCGGAGTGGGCAGCTTTGGCCAAGCCTTCGCGCGGCTCGCCGCCCACGCGCTGGGTGGGCGAATCCGACGTCACCATCTCGGGATGCTCGGCTTCAATCGCGCGCAGCCGCTGCATCAGCGCATCGAAATCGGCGTCGCTGATCTCAGGCGCATCGCGCACGTAATAGAGGTGCTCGTGGCGGCGAATCTGCTCGCGCAGGCGCTCGACTTCGTCCGCCGCCTTCACGCCCGCCGGCACTCCCGGCACAGGCCGCCGAACTCGAGTCTCCCGATCTGGATGCTGAACCCGCAGGCCGACTCCACCTGCTGCTGAAGCTGTTCGAAGGCCTCGGTCTGGTACTCCTCGATGGTTCCGCAGCGAAAACAAGCAAGGTGCAGATGGCTGTGCTCGCGGCTGACCTCGTAGTAATGCTTCTCTCCTTCGAGGTGCATAAGGTCGAGCTCATCTACCAGCCCCATTTTCTTGAGTAGCCCGAGGGTGCGATAGACGGTGGCCAAATTGATGCTGCGGTCACGCCCCTGCGCCAGCCTCCAAATGGACTCGGCATCAAGGTGGCGCGTGGCGGCTTGAATGACCTCCACCAGCAGGCGGCGCTGCCGCGTCAACCGGACGTTGCGGCGAGCCAGTTCGTGCTGGAGGTCGAAACGTTTGGCCAGCTCAGCCATAGGGCGCACCTCCAATGGTATGCTGCACACGAGCAGATGGATAGCCTCACGCATTCGCTGGTCGGGGTGGCGCTCTCGCGCGCCTTCTTCAAGAAGCGGATGGTGTATGCCACCACCGCCGCGGTGATCGCGGCGAATTTGCCTGATCTCGACGTGGTTTATAGTTGGCCGGGCATCCGCTACCTCGAGTACCATCGCGGTCTGCTGCACTCGGTCTGGATGCTGCCGGTCTGGGCCGTGCTCGTCGCGCTGGGGCTGCGCTGGGTGGCGCGCCGCCGCGGGGTCGAGGTACCCGCTCTGTGGCTGGGCTTTGCCCTCGGAGTCGTCTGCGTGGGTTCGCACCTGCTGTTGGATTGGAGCAACGCCTACGGCGTGCGCCTGCTCGCGCCTTTCAATGAGCGCTGGTTTGCGCTCGATTGGCTGCCGCTGCTCGATCCCTGGATTTACCTGATTCTGCTGTCGTTCCTCCTGTTCCCGATGATGCTGGGCCTGATCACCAGCGAGGTGGGCTCGAAAAAAAAGAACCCGCACCGGCTGAGTGCGGCACTGGCGCTGCTGCTGGTGCTGGGATGGGTGGGGCTGCGCGCGCGCCAGCACGATGCCGCGCTCGATCTGCTCAACGCCCCGAATATTGCTGGCATGTATGCTGGCCAGCAGCCGAACGACTGGTCGGCGCTGCCCAACCCCTCGACGCCGTTCGACTGGCAGGCGGTGGTGGACTTGCCGCGGAATTATCTGATCGCCGACGTGCAGTCGCCTTGGAGCGAAGACCGAGGCCTGGTCACCCCGATCCGCAGCTTCATCAAGCCGCCCATGACCTCCGCCATTGGAGCCGCCGAGGGAACTCGCACCGCCGGCATTTTCCTCTGGTTCGCGCGCTATCCTTACGCGGCCGAGGAGGAGCAGGGAAGCGACAGCCGCGTGCTCCTCTCCGACATGCGTTTCGCCCAGGGCGCCGTGCGCCCGACCACGCACGTCGAGGTGATCCTCAGCGACAGTGGCCAGGTCATCCGCGAAGGCTTCGGCTGGCGCCGGCCGTAGCCGCCGCCCATCGCCTACTGTCCGCCCTGCTTGCCGCCCTCGGGGCTGTAGCCCTTGATCGTGCCTTGGTCCATGGTGAGCAGAAAGGGCACGTTGGCGTCCGGCGGATTGGGCTTGAACGAGGCCGCCGCCCCGCTGATCGTGACTTTTTCGCCCACTTTGGGACGCTTGGTCGTCAGGGGCGTGAACAGCAGCAGATGCACGTCAGGAGTAGGACTGGCGTCCGTGTCCTTGGCGCCGACGGCGACATCCACGGATTTCGCGGTGACCGCCGTCACGATGCCGTCGAGTTCGTAGCCTTGGCCCTTGACCTGCTTCCATTCGTCTGCGGCAAGCTCGGGGCGTTTCAGGCGGGCCTCGATGCCCGGGAAACTGTCGGGCGGGGGAAGCTGATTCTTTTGCTTCTCCAACGCCGCTTGGTACGCCGCCATGTTGGCCGCGTTCAGGCGGTCAACTTTGGAAGGAATATTGAAGCCTTGGGGTGGCGTCGCGTTATTGGTCGCGGCCGTGATCACGTCTTGAAGACCGTCGGTGCCGCCGGTATAGGTGGTGTAGACGGTGTTCAAATAGCTGGAGATCGCCTGCGTTCCGGGCGAGAGCACGCTGGCTTTGGCCAAGTCGAACAGGCCGGCATTGAAGTCGGGCGTGGGCTTGCTCACCGCGGCTATGCCCATCCAGTAGTAGGAAAGCGCGTCCTTCGGGTTGGCTTGCACGGCCTTGGTGAGGGTCGCGATGGCGCCGTCGTAATTCTTCGTGTTGAGCTGCGCGAATCCCTGCGCCTTGGTGAGGATGGGCGAGTACTGCGCCTGCTGGGCTGCAGTGCCGCTCGAGAGCAGTTGCTGACCGCAGGTAGCGGCTTGGCTCAGCGTAGCCATATCGGCGGCAAGGTTCGGGTCATTGGCCTGGGAGATGTTGGGCTCGACGTAGGCGATCAGCACGTACCCCGAAAGGAGCTGGTCCGCGGTGACGCCTTGGGACTTGATCAACTCCTCCGCGGTCTTGACCGCGCCAGCCTGCTGCGCCGGAATCTGCGACTCGGCACCCATCTCGGTTTGGAGCGCTGTGGCCTTGTAGTCCGAGTCCGGGTACTTCTGCACGAAATCGGCGGCCAACTTGGCCTTTTGCGCCGGATCGGTGGCCTTGGTCGCGGCGAGGAGGTCGTTGTACTCAGGCTGTCCGTGCTTCCAACTGGGCTTCGCGACGGGGGAAGGGGCGGCGCAGGTGGCACCTTGAAAGGGGGCGGGCAGCGCGGCCCAGCCCGCGACCGCCAACAGTGCTACCGATACAGCAGTGGGGCACAGCTTCATGATCTCTCCTTTGCGTCCATTGGCCTCGATGCGGCCTCGTGTCAGGTACGGGGTTCCAATCTAACGGCAGGATTATAAAATATTTGAGGCGCTCTGCGAGGCTCAATTTTTCGATAGCGCAACCATCATCTTTATCTTTGGATGCCCGTATCCCCCATCGGTCACAAGCGCTCCACTGTCTTTTGAGGCCACTATGGCAGAAAATTCACCCCCTCCGCAAGCGGCTGGCCCACTACCCGCCGGAACCGTGGCCATGGTCACCGGTGCCAGCACTGGCATCGGCAGGGCGATCGCGCTCCAACTCGCCGGTATGGGCGCAATTGTCGTAGTTGCGGCCCGAAACCCGGGTGCGCTGGCCGCTCTGGCCGCTGAAATCCAAGCTGCAGGTGGCCGGGCGCTGACATGCCCAACCGATGTGCGCTCGCAGGCGGCGGTCGAGGCCCTCGCCCAAACCACGCTGGGCCACTTCGGCCATGTGGACATCCTCGTCAACAATGCCGGCATTGGCCGATTCGGCACGCCCCTGCATCAGACCCCGCCGGATGCGTGGCATGCGACCTTCGAGACCAACCTCGACAGCGTCTATTATGCCCTCCGCGCCTTGGTCCCGCACATGATCGAACGCGGTTCCGGACACATCATCAATATCGTCTCGCTGGCCGCTCACAATCCCATGCCCAACGGAGCGGCCTACGCCGCCAGCAAGGGCGCTCTCCATCAGCTCACGGTCGCGGTGGCGGAGGAACTGCGCGGCCATGGCATTCGCGTGAGCATGATCTGCCCCGGCTCGGTGGACACCGATCTTTCCTCCGATCTCGTCGGCGGCAAGGATCGCAGCCGCATGCTGCGCCCCAACGACATTGCCCACGTCGTCGCCACGCTGGTCACCCAAGCCGAGCAAAGCTTCATCAGCGAAGTGCTGATTCGGCCAACCCGGAAACCCTGAAAGTTGACAGTTCCTACTGGACAGGGGACAGTGGACTGCGGTGGCGATCCTGATCGGTATGGATGGCGGCGGTACCCGCACCCGCGTGGTTGCCAGGCGAATTGGCGGATCGGTGCAGGGGCCATGGGTATGCGGCGGCAGCAGCCTCAGCCGCCGAAGCCGCGCCCAAGTCGAAGCCGAGTTGCGCGCCGGCGTGGCGGCAGCGTTGCGCGCCGATGAGCTTGGCGATGTCGCAGCGGTCTGCGGTGGCTTTGCATCGGCCGGCGCGCACACGGTTGGATACGAAGACATTCTTCGCGGCATATTTCCCCGCGCGCGCGTGCTCGTGCTCACGGACGCCGAGTTGGCGTGGCGCGGCGCCTTCGGAGGCAGCGACGGCATCGTCGTCATTTCGGGCACCGGCTCGATCGCATGGGGCCGTCGCAACCGTGCCCAAGCGCGCGCCGGCGGCTTCGGCCCCGGCCGCGACCTCGGCAGCGGAGATTGGCTGGCGATCCACCAAGGTCCGCAGCATTATCGGCAAGCCGGCCGCGACTTGGCGAGCTTGGTGCGCATCGTCGCCCAACAACTGGATTGGCTCGAACCTCGCGTCTGCGCCGTGGGCGGCGTGATCGAATCGGTGCCCGAGGTCCGAAGCGCGCTGGCAGCATCCATCCCTTGGCGGCTCGAGGCCCCACTCGCCTCGGCAACGACCGCAGCCCTGGACCTGGCTCAGTCCTTGCTGACTCCCAACCATGCTGCACCCGCTTGATCTGATTGTCATCATCGTCTACCTCGCCGCCATCACCGCCTTTGGCGTCTGGCTGCGGCGGCCGCAGCCTTCGCTGCGCGACTACTTCCTCGCTGGCGGCGAGCTGCCTTGGTGGGCGATATCGTTTTCGATTGTTGCGGCCGAGACCAGCGTGCTCACCATCATCAGCACTCCTGGCCTTGCCTTCGGCGGTGATTTCGGTTTTTTGCAGTTGGTATTCGGGTATCTGGTCGCGCGCGTGCTGATTGCCCTGATCCTGATCCCGGCGTACTTCCGCGGCAAGCTGCTGACGGCGTACCAATTGCTTGAGCGGCGCTTCGGCGTGCGCGCCAAAACGCTTGCCGGCCTGATTTTCTTGGTTGGACGGTCGCTGGCCGAGGGCGTGCGCGTCTACGCGGTGGCGATCGTCATTGAGGTCCTCTTGGATGCGCTGCCGCCGTCCTGGCACCTGCATTTGAGTCCGGGCGCCGTGCTGGTGGGCATCGCGGCGCTGACGCTGGTGTACACCTTCGAGGGCGGATTGCGGGCCGTGGTCTGGACCGACTTCATTCAGATTTGCATTTACATGGCCGGCGCGATCCTGAGCTTGGTGCTGCTGCTGCGCGCAGTTCCCGGCGGCTGGCCTCAAGTTGCGGCCATCGCGGCCAGCCACGGCGGAAAGCTGCAGGTCTTCCACTTCAATTTTTCCTGGACCCAGCCCTATACCTTTTGGTCGGGATTGCTGGGCGGCACCTTCCTGACCATGGCGACCCATGGCACCGACCAGTTGATGGTCCAGCGGTTGCTGGCCGCGCGCAGCCAGCGCGAGAGCACCTGGGCGCTGCTCTCGAGTTGGGTCGTGATTTTCTTTCAATTCAGCCTCTTCTTGCTGATTGGGGTGGCGCTGTTCGCGTTTTACCAGACGCATGCGCTGCATCTGTCGGCCGGCGCATTCGGCCGTCTGGATCGGCTCTATCCGCAATTCGTCGCGCTGCATCTGCCGGCGGGGGTGGCGGGGCTGGTGCTGGCGGCGATCCTGGCGGCCTCGATGTCGAACTTGAGCGCTGCGCTGAACGCCTTGAGCTCGAGCACGGTGGTGGATTTCTACCGTCCGTTTCTGGCGCCTGCGCGCGATGACCGCCACTATCTCTGGGTGTCGCGCGTGGCGACGGTGGGCTGGATGCTGGTGATGGGCGCGGTGGCGTACGCCAGCCGCCACTCGCATTCCGTGCTGGAGTCCGGGCTGGCAATCATTTCGTACCCGTTCAGCGGATTGCTCGGCGTCTTCCTGCTGGGCACGCTCACGCGCCGCGCCAACGAGATCGGAGCGATCATTGGGTTGATCGTCGGCGTGGCCACCACGCTGGCGCTCTCGCATTTCGGCGTCGCCTACACCTGGTTCGCGGTCGCAGGAACCCTCGTCACCTTCGGGGTGGGGTATCTTATCAGTGCGCTGACCCGATCGCACGCTCGCTCCGGAATGGCAGGCGCATGAGCTCTCCCACCGTTACTTCTTCCCGCTCGAGCGATGGCCTGGTCCGCGCGCTCGGGCCGTTCCAGAGCACCGCCATGGTGGTGGGCACGCTCATTGGGACTGGAATCTTTTTCGTCTCCAGCGACATGATCCGGGCGGTGCATAGCATCGCCTGGATCATGGTCGCCTGGGTGGTGGGCGGCTTCCTCTCGCTGGCGGGCGCGCTGGCGTACGCGGAGCTGGGCGCGCTGCGGCCGCAGGCGGGCGGGGAATATGTGTATCTCCGCGACGGACTGGGGCCGCTGTTCGGATTCTTCTTCGGCTGGGGCATGTTTTGGATCGTGCGCCCGGCTTCCGTGGCGACCATTGGCGCGGGCTTCGCGCTGGCGGCGAAATTTCTTTGGCCCGCGCTGGCGCAGCCGCTCATTCCCGGCTGGACGGCGCTCAGCGGCCAGCATGTGCTGGGCGCGGGCGTGATCGCGCTGGTCACCGCCATCAACTACTTCGGCGTCCGCTACGGCGGCAGCGTGCAGGCGGTGTTCACCGCGCTCAAGCTTCTGCTGGTCGCGGTCTTGACCATCGCCGCCTTCGCGTGGGGGCAGGGAAGTTGGTCGCACATGAGCCAGAGCCTGCCGGGGACCGTGGGCGCGGGCGGCTTTGCCGCGGCGCTGGTGTCGGCGCTGTGGGCCTACGACGGCTGGAGCGACCTCACCCTGGCCGGCAGCGAGATTCGCGACCCTGGGCGCACGATTCCGCGCGCCATGGTGGGCGGCATCGCGATTGTGTTCTTGTTTTATGCGGGCATCAACCTGGCCTATTTTTACATTTTGAAGCCCGCCGAGATCGCGGCCAGCGACAATGTCGCCTCCAGCGTGGCGGCCCGGCTGATCGGCCACAGCGGCGGCGCGTTCGTTGCGGTGGCGATCATGGTCTCGGCCTTCGCGACGCTCAATAGCTCGATTCTCTCGGGCGCGCGAGTGCCGTTCGCGATGGCGCACGACCGGCTGTTTTTCCGCGCCTTGGCGCACGTGCATCCGCAGCACCGCACGCCCGATGTCTCGTTGTTGATTCAGGCGCTGTTCGCCATGGGCTTTTCGCTGACCGGCACCTACCAAACACTGTATACGCTGACGATCTTCGCCGAATGGCTTTTCTACATGCTGGCGACCGCCTCGCTGTTCGTGTTCCGCCGGCGTGGCGAGCGCGGCCCCTACTCGGGGTCGGGATACCCGGTGCTTCCCGGCATCTTCGTCGTCCTGGCGGCGGTCTTGCTGGGCGTGACGTTTTGGCAGAATCTCGGATATTCGAGCCTCGGCCTCGCGATCATCCTGGCGGGCGCGCCGGCGTACGTCTATTTTTCGCGCCGGCGCGCGCGCCAAGTCTAGCCCCCGACGCCTGCGGTCAATTCTGCCGGCGTTTCCCGCCGGCCGACGCGCTGCGCGGGCGCCGGAGCAATCGGCAAGGCGCAGTAGAAGGTGCTGCCGGCGCGCGTGCCGCTCTCCGCCCAGATGCGCCCGCCCATGCGGTTGATGATCTCGCGCGAGATGGCCAGGCCGAGGCCCGTGCCGGTGGGCTTGTCGGTCAACGTATTCCCGTGCTGGTGGAACTTGTCGAAGATGCGCTCCAGCTCGGATCCCGGGATGCCGATGCCGGAGTCGGCGACGTACACCACCACCTCGTCGGAGCGCGCCAGCGCGCCCACCTGAATCCGGCCCACATCGGTGAACTTGACCGCGTTGCTGATCAAATTGGCGAATACCTGCAGCAGCCGATCCGGGTCGGCCTGCACCGGCGGCACGTCGTCGCCGATCAGATTCTCGAGTTCCAGGCCCTTCTGCGAGGCCACGACTTGCATCACATCCACCGATTGCCGCGCCAAATCGCCGAGATGCACGGGCTGGCTGCGCCATTCCATCTTGCCCGCTTCGATCTTGGCCAGATCAAGAACGTCGTTGATCAGCCGCGTCAGGCGCTCGCTCTCGCTGCAGATGATTTCCAGGAATTCTTCCCGCGTGGCGAACTCGGTGTCGGGGTAATTCAGCAAGATCTCCGAGAACGAGCGGATCGAGGTGAGCGGGGTGCGCAGCTCATGGCTGACGTTGGCAAGGAAGCTGCTCTTGAGCTCGTTCAATCGCATCAGGTCGGCATTGGCGCGGCGCAGCTCCTGGCTGGCGCGTTCGAGGTCGTCGGTGCGGCGCGCGACCATCTCCTCCAGGTGATCGCGGTGCAGGCGGAGTTCCTGGGTGGCGAGGTTGAGGTCGCGGTTGGCGGTTTGCAGCGCCTCGCCTTGGCGATTGAGCATGAGCGAAAACTGGGCGGCGGTGAGCCCGATCAGCCCGAAGCCGGCGAGCGCGGCAACGCCCAGGACGGCCAGTTGCCAGTCGGCGCCGCCGGCGGCGCTCTCCAGGCGCTCGACCAGGAGCAGGCTGGCGAAGCACGCTCCGGCCACGGCATAGACCGACAGCGCCAAACGCCGCGGGAGCACCATGCTGGCGTAGAGCACCGCCACCTCATAGAACAGCAGCGCCAGCCAGACGGCTGCGCCCGAAGCCAGCGCCAGCAGCGTAATCAAGGCCAATTCCGAGACGAAGTAGCCGTACTCGATGCGGTTGAGCCAGCCTTCATCGGCCGCGGCGCCGCTGAACTGCACGAACCCCCAGGCCAGCACGAACCAAGCTCCCAGCCAGCCCAGCTCGGAGGCCGTAACCGGCCAGCCCAGCACCCGCGCCGACACCGCCAGCACCAGCAGCGCGCCCAAGGCGAGCTCCCGGTATTGGTTAATGTACGCCAGCCGCAGTCGCGCTTCGCCGATTCCGAGCCGCATGGGATTCGCCTGCTTCTAGCCCTCTTGATTCGGATCGCGGACGCGGTATCCCACGCCGTAGATGGCCTCCAGCCAATCGGCGGGCTCGCCCAGCTGGTCGTAGAGCTTGACCTTGAGGCGGTTGATGTGCGCGTCCACGGCTCGGTGGTATCCATCGTAGGAGAAGCCCCAAGCCTGCGCCAGCAGGTATTCGCGCGGGAAGACCCGGCCCGGCGAGCCCATCAGGATTTTCAGCAGTCCCATCTCCTTGGGCGTGAGCCGCACGATGACTTCCCCGACCTTCAATTGGTACCGCTCCGGATCGAGCGTGACCCCGCCGACTTCGATCAATTCGCTCGCCGCTTCCGCCGCAGTGCGGCGGCGCAAGGCGCGGATGCGGGCTTCGAGTTCAGCCGGGCTGAAGGGCTTGGCCAAATAATCGTCCGCGCCGAATTCCAGGCCGGTGATCTTGTCCAGGTCCGATCCGCGGGCGGAGATCAAGATGATGGCTTGGTCGCGGCGGGCGGCGCGCAATTGCTTGCAGAGGCTGAGGCCGTCCAGGCGGGGCAGCATGACGTCCAGCACGACCACGGTGAAGCGGTTGCGCAGCGCTTCTTCCAGTCCCGACTCGCCGTCGAAGTGACTGGTGACCTTGTAGCCTTGGCGTTGGAGCTGGTAGCTGAGGCTGCGCTGGATGTTGCGGTCGTCTTCGACCAGCAGCACCGAGCCCGCGCGGGACCCGGCGCGTTCGTCCTCGCCTGCGGCTATGCCCGCCTCCGCCGTGTCCGCCGGCGGCGGCGGCGGAGGCTCGGGCTCCGGGATCGAAAAAAACTCCAGCATGACCGTGGCCCTCAACTCACCCAAACTGCACAGGACATGGTTAGAGTAGACCCCGCGGCACCGAGTTGCAATTCCCACATTTGGGTCCACTCACAGGGAGGAATGTAAGGTAAGAAAGGCCAGCTCGGGGGGCGCTCCCACCCGCATCGGAACAATTACCTTTCCCAGGCCGCGGCTGACGTACATCTGCGTTCCGGCCAGGCTGAGAAAGCCCGCCGGCAGGAATTTTTGATACAGGGGCTCGGCAAACCCCAGCTTGATTTGACCGCCATGGGTGTGGCCCGAGAGGACCAGGTCCACCCCCAGCGCGGCGGCATCGGTCAAGGCCATCGGGTTGTGGGCCAGCAGCAGCGTGAAGCGCTCCGCGGTTGGGCCCAGCGCCGCTGCCAGGTCCGGGTGCTGGCGGCTGTCGTCCATGCCTGCGATCTGAAAGCTCGTTCCGCGGTAGCGCAACAGGCGGTGCTGGTTGCGCAGCACGCGCACGCCGTTGCGCCGCAGCGCGCGCGTCAGCGGCTCGGCGCCGGCGCGGAAATCATGGTTGCCGAGCACCGCGAACACGCCCAGCGGAGCCTCGAGCTGCTCCATCAGTTCGCCCACCGGCTCGATGAACGCCGGCGACTGGGTGACGAAATCGCCGGTGATGGCGATCAGATCCGGCCGCTGCGCCAGCGTCAGCGCGAACACGCGCTCGAGCGAGGAGCGCGAGAGGAACAGCCCGTAATGAATATCCGAAAGGTGCGCAATGCACAGGCCGTCGAGCGCGGCGGGAAGCCGCGGCAGCGCCAAATGGTGGAAGCTGATCTCCGGGTCCGGCGCCAGCGGGCGGCGCGAATGCAGCAGCTTCTGCACCCTTTGCCAGGATTGATGCCGCAGCAGGGTGCGCGCGCGCACGCCGCGTTTGGGGCGCCGCGACTTCACCGTGCGCGCCGCGCCGCCGCGTATTCGGCCGCCGCCGGCAGGGCTTCGGCCTTTCCTTGAAACAAATCGGCGAACTCGGCCAGCAGGGCGGCGTGCACCCAGCCGTTGCTGGCCAGCACTTCGGGGCTGTCGAGTCGGTGCCTTCCGCCCATCATGTCGCTTACCGTGCCGCCCGCCTCTTGCACGATCAACGTGCCGGCCGCGGTGTCCCACGGTTGCAGGTTGAATTCCCAGAAGCCCTCGAAGCGTCCGCACGCGGTGTAGCAAAGATCGAGCGCGGCCGAGCCCAGGCGGCGCATGCCATGGGTGCGCAGGCTGAAGTGCTGATAGAAGTGAATGTTGGGGTTGGCGTGGCGCTTCTTGGAAGGGAAGCCGGTCGCCAGCAGCGATTGCGCCAATTCCCGCTGCCCGCTGACCCGAATGGGCGCGCCGTTCAGTTGCGCTCCCTGCCCGCGCGCGGCGGTGAACAGCTCATCGAGCACCGGGTTGTAGACCACGCCTGCCGTCAATTCGCCCCGGTGCTCGAGGCCGAGGGATACCGCAAAAATCGGCAGGCCGTGGGCGTAGTTGGTGGTGCCATCCAGCGGATCCACGTACCAGCAATATTCGGTGCCTGCGGTTCGGCTGCCCTCCTCGGCCACCATCCCATGGCCGGGAAAGCGCTGGCGCAGCGCGGCCGTGAGGAACGCCTCCGAGGCGCGGTCCGCAGCCGTCACCAGATCCGCCTCCCCCTTGTACTCAATGCCGACGCGCCCGCGGTGCTCGAGCAAAATCGCGCCGGCTTGGCGCGCGATCTCGGCTGCTGCGGCGCAAAACTCGCTGTCAGCGGACATGCGCCGCCCGCGTGGGCTCGGCCGATTGCTCCAACTTCGCCAGCGCCTTCTGCAACTTGCGCTGCCGCGCCCCCAAGCTCAGCAAATACGCCATCAGGATGATCCACGCCGCGCTGTAGGCGGCGATTACGCTGCCCATAGATGCTTCCTCCTCATGCCTCTTGCTCCAGCAATTGCTGCTGCCGCAGCCGTCTCAATTCGTCCTGCGCCAGCGCCTGCCGGTACCGCAGCCAGACCAGCAGCGCCATCAGCGCCAGAAAAGCGGCGAGCGAGATGGTCAGCGCGATTGCGATGCCGGGCGCCATGCCGCTGTCCGGGCCCCCAAACAGGACCGGGGCGGGATGCTGCCCGCGCCACCACCGAATGGCCATGTAATCAATCGGAATGTCGGCGGCAAAAAAAATCGCCAGTGCCGCCGCCAGCCGCGGCTGCAGGCTCCCCGGCGGCGTCAGTTGGCGCAAAATCAAATAGCTGGCGTACATCACCCACATCGCCAGCGTCAGCGTGAGGCGTGGGTCCCACACCCACCACACCCCCCACACCGGATGCGCCCAGATGGGCCCCGTGATCAGGTTGATGGTGAGGAACGCGAGCCCGACTTCCGCCCCCGCCACCGCCAGCGCGTCCGCCTGCCGCGAGCGCCGCGCCAAATACCAGGCGCTGGCGACGGCGTTCAACCCGAACGCCACCCAGGCCGAAAACGCCGCCGGCACGTGGTAATAGAAAATGCGCTGGATGGTGCCCATGGTGGCCTCGGTGGGCGCGCCGATCAGCGCCCAGTACAGCGCGATCAACAGCAGCGCCAGCGTGCCTGCGGCAGCGAAGGGAAACCAGCGCGACTCGGTGGCGGTGGACATTCGGGTACTACTCGACTTCGAGCACGGTGTCGGCCAGCAGGGCCCCCAACGCGGTGAAGATAACGTTGTAGCCGACCAGAAGCCGCAACCAATAGTTTGCCATGCCCTCTGCGGCTAAGTAGCTTTGCGTCGCCTCCACCATCGCCAGGATGGCGGGAATCGAAACCGGCAGCAGCAGCAGCGGCAGCAGCAGGCCGCGCTGGCGCGAATGCGCGCTCATCGCGGCGAAATACGTTCCGTTGGCGGCCAGCGCCCAGGTTCCCAGCAGCACCGTGACCACGATGCCGCCCCAATTCGCGCTCCGCGGAGCGTTGAAGAGCACTGCGAACAGGGGGACCAGGATGGCCTCGAGGCCCAGCAGCAGCACAAAGCTCGAGGCAAACTTGCCCGCCAACAGGGCCGTGCGCGGCGCCGGGCTGATCAGCAGGCCGGTCCAGCTCGATTCGGCGGCTTCGCGCAGGAAGGAGCGGTCGAGCGCGACCAGCGCCGCAAACAAGAGCGCCACCCAGAGCAGCCCGCCGCCGGCCAGGCCGGTGAGCGAAGCGTCGCCGGCGAAGGCGAAGCTGAAAATCACCATCACCAGCACGGCGTAAAAGCCCATCGCCAGCAGCGCCTCGCGCGTGCGCGCCTCGATGCGCAGATCGCGCGCCGCCACCGCCGCCGCGATTCTCCAGCTCTGCAGGCTAGGCATGGCGTGCCTCCTGCTGGATCCGCCCCCGTTCGAGCGTCAGCTCGGCGTCGGCCAGCGCGCGCAAGGGCTCGGCTTGGTGGCTGCTGGCGAGGATGGTTGTGCCGGCGCTGCGCAACTGCGCCAGCGTGGCCTCCAGTTCGGCCACCGCGGCGCGGTCCAGCGAGGCGAAGGGCTCATCCAGCAAAAGCAATTTGGGTTGGTGGAGCACGCTGCGAGCCAGCGCCGCCTTTTGCCGCATCCCCTGCGAGAGCTCGCCCACCCGCAGCCGCGCCAGCCCCTCGGCGCCCACGGCTGCCAGGGCGCGGCCGGCGGCGCTGGGAGGCAAGCCGTAGAGCGTCGCGTAGAAATGTAGGTTCTCCTCGATCGTAAGCGCTGGCTGGAGCAGGCTGGCATGCGAGAGCAGCCCGGTCTGCCTGCGCGCCGCCGCCGAGCCCGCCTCCGCGCCGTCAATCCAGGCGTGACCTTCGCTCGGCCGCAGTCCGCCGGCGAGAATGCGCAGCAGCGTGCTCTTGCCCGCCCCGTTCGCGCCCCAGAGCGCGGTGATCGTGCCCGCGCGGCAGGCGAACTCGACTTGGCGCAGGGCGGCGAAGTCGCCGAAGAAGCGGCTCAGGCGGGAACAGCGGAGGAAGCAAGGAGCATTTAGCAATGAGCGAGTTGCTGGCGGCCGCGGCCGCGCTAGTTCATCGTGCCGGAGGCGGTTCGGGGCGCAGCCCCGCTGGCGCGGGCATCCTTGGGCTCGTACTTCGAGGCGCATTTGGCCTGCACCCCGTCGGCGCGAAAGCTGCCGTTCGCCAGCAGACGCCCGGCTGCGACGGCTTGGGCGTTGTCCACGAACGTGTCCGGCAGCGGATCGCGGCCGCGATAGCTCACCGCCAGCACCTTGCCGCCCTGCTGAATCTGGAAATCGGTCCCGTCCGACGCGCGCCGGATGCTGCCCGGCACCACGTCGCCCGACACCCGCAGATTGCGCGCGTGCGCCTCGACCGGCGGCATCGCCGCCAGTTCGGTGACCGTGACGTAATAGGCCTTGCTGTCGCGGATGCTGGTGAACGCCAGCCATCCCAGCGTGGCCAGAATGAGGCAGATCAACAGCCCGAATTTCCAAGTCGTGGACCGCATCGCGCTCTGCTTATTGTACCAAGCCCGTACCCGCCTGCGCGGACTAATGAAAATCATAGGACGCCAGCTGCGGAGTGTTCGCGCCGCCCGACGCCGGGCGAATGTGTTCCGCCCGCACGTGCACCACCCCGTCGCGGTTCTGCAGCACGCCGGTGATCCACAGCGCTGCCTCCGAGACGCACACCAGCCGCTGCGCCTCGAACGTCCGGCTGGGAATGATGATGTTGGCGATGCCGGTCTCGTCTTCGAGCGAAAGAAAAACGATTCCTTTGGCGGTTCCCGGCCGCTGCCGCGCCAGCACCAGCCCGGCCACCTCGACCCGTTTCCCGTGCGGCATCTCGCGCAGCTCGGCCGCCGTGCGCGCTCCGCGCTGGCGCAGCTCCTCGCGCCGCAGCGCGAACGGATGCGGTCCCAGCGTCAGCCCCGCATGCCGGAAATCGGCCAGCATCCGCTCGGTCGCGTCCATGGGCGCCAGCGGGCTGGCGCCATCGCTTTCGCTCTGCTCTTCGAACAACTCGCCTGCCGGCTGCCATGCCCGTTCAAGCTGCCAGAGTGCATCCCGTCGCGCATTCTGCGCCAGCGCCCCCAGTTCGCCCAGCCGCCGGGCTTCCTCCACGCGCAATCCGCTGCGGCGGCGCAGATCGTCGAGCGAGCGGAACGGCGCCCGCGCCCGCTCCGCCGCGATCCGCCGTCCGGCTTCCTCCCGCAAGCCGGAAACATAGCGCAGGCCCAGCCGCAATCCGCGCCAGTCCACGGTGCAGTCCCACTCCGAATGCGACGCCGCAATGGGCAGCACCGCAACGCCGTGCCGCCGCGCATCCTGCACCAGCGTGGCCGGCGAGTAGAAGCCCATGGGCTGATTGTTGAGCAGCGCCACGTAGAACACTGCCGGATGATGCGCCTTCAGATACGCCGATGCGTACACCAGCAGGGCAAAGCTGGCGGCGTGGCTTTCCGGGAAGCCGTACAGCGCAAACGAGGTGACGAAGCGGCAGATGGTGTCCGCGGCTTCGCCGGTGATCCCCCGCCGCGCCATGCCGGCGCGCAGCTTGACCTCGACCTCCGACATTTTTGCTTCCGCCCGCTTGAACCCGAACGCGCGCCGCAGCTCCTCGGCTTCGCCGCCGCTGAACCCCGCCGCCACCATCGCCATCCGCAGGAGCTGTTCCTGGAACAACGGCACCCCCAGCGTTCGCTCCAGGATCGGCGCCAGCGACGCATGCGGATACACCACCGCCTGCCGTCCGGCCCGCCGCTCCAGATAGGGATGCACCATCGCCCCCGCCACCGGCCCCGGCCGGATCAGCCCCACCTCCACCACCAAGTCATAGAACGTTCGCGGACGCAGCCGCGGCAGCGTCGTCATTTGCGCCCGGCTCTCCACCTGGAACACGCCAATGGTGTCGGCCGCGCCCAGCATGTCGTACACCTTCGCGTCTTCGGCCGGAAACTGCGCCAAATCGAGCAGCTCCGGCGCTCGCGGCGCGGCCTGGGGATGCAGCAGCTTCAGCGCGTCCTGCAGCGCCGCCATCATCCCCAGCCCCAGCAGATCCACCTTGATGATCCCCAGCGCGGCGCAGTCGTCCTTGTCCCACTGCACCACCACCCGCCCCGGCATCTGCGCGTTCTCGAGCGGCACAATGCAGTCGAGCGGCCCCTGGCACAGCACCATCCCCCCCGAGTGCTGCCCCAAATGCCGCGGCAAATCCTGCAGCGCGCGGCATAGGCGCAGAAAATGCCCCAGCCGCGGATGTCCCGAATCAAAGCCCGCCCGCCGCAGCGCTTCTTCCTCCGTCGGCCGCTCCTCCGCCGCCGGGTCCCAGCCGGGGGGCGCGCCGCCATGGGCCTCGACCTCGGCGGTCTCGGGGGGAGCGGCGCCGGCCAGCGCCAGGGTCAAGCGCGCGACCATCTTCTCGGGGAAATCGAGCACCTTGCCTACCTCGCGGGCCGCGCTTCTGCCGCGGTAGGTGATCACGTTGGCGGTCATGGCCGCGCCGCGCTGGCCGTAACGGGTGTACAGGTGCTGGATGACGCGCTCGCGCTGCTCGCCGCTAGGCAGGTCCAGATCAATGTCGGGCCACTCGCCGCGCTCTTCGCTGAGGAAGCGCTCGAACAGCAGCTCCATGCCCACCGGATCCACCGCCGTGATCCCCAGGCTGAAGCACACCGCGCTGTTGGCGGCCGAGCCCCGCCCCTGCGCCAGGATGCCCTCGCGCCGGCAGAACTCGACGATGTCGTGGACGATGAGGAAGTAGCCTTCGAGCTTGAGCTGCGCGATCAGCCCCAGCTCGCGCGCGATCTGCCGCCGCGCCCGCTGCGCCAGCCGTCCGCTCTGGCCGTAGCGCCGGAGCGCCCCCGCCTCGGTGAGCCGCGCCAGATGCGAGGTCATGGTCTCGCCCGCGGGCACCGGTGCGTGCGGGAACTCGTAGCCGAGGTCGCTGAGCTGGAACCGCAGGCGCTCGCCCAGCTCGCCCGCCTCCGCCACCGCCGCCGGCAGGTCATGGAACAGCCGCGCCATCGCTTCCGGAGATTTGAGGCAGCGCTCGGCGTTGGGCTCGAGCTTGCGCCCGGCGGCGTCGAGGCGCACGTGGTGGCGCAGGCAGGCGAAAACGTCGGCCACCGGCTTCTCCTCCGCGGCGGCATAGTTCACCGCGTTGGTCGCCACCAGTTTCAGCCGCAGGGTTTGGGCGAGCTCGAGCAGCCGCCGGTTGAGCCGCTCCTGGGCTTGGCGATGGTGGCGCGAGATCTCCAGCCGCAGATGATCGCGGCCGAACCAGGCGAGCAAGCGCTCGAGCCGCGGCCGGTCGTCTTGGCCGAAGAAGCAGACCAGGCCCGGGGCGAACTCCTCGATGTCTTCGAGCCGGCATGCGCCCTCGCCTTTGGGCGAGCGGAGGTGCATGCGGGTGAGCAGGCGGCAGAGGTTCTGGTAGCCGGCGCGGGTCTCGGCCAACAGCAGCAGCCGGGTGCCGTCTTCAAGCGGAATCTCGGCCGCGACGATGGGGCGCAAACCGAGCTTGCGCATGGCGGCGTGGAAGCGCGGCGCGCCGTACAGGCCAGCGCGGTCGGCGAGCGCCATCGCGCCCATGCCGAGGCGGGCGGCGGCCTCGGCCAGGGCCTCGGGCGCGCTCGCGCCCTCGAGGAAGCTGAAGGCGCTGCGCGCGCGCAGCTCGACGTAGGGGGTCACGGCGGCGAGGCCTCCGGCAGCGGCTGGCAGCACTCGGGCCCCTGCGCGTGCGGGTTGCCCACCATCGTCCCCACCCGGTGCGCGCGCAGCTCGCTCGCCGGATAGGGGCGCAGCAGGTGGGCCGGCGGTTCGCTGTCCGGCGCCAGCCACTCCTCGAAGTCCTCGGGCGCGACGATCACCGGCATGCGGTCGTGGATCGGCGCCAGCAGCTCATTGGGGGTGGTGGTGATGAGGGCGCAGCTTTCGATCGCATCGCTGGTGGCCGCGTCCCGCCACTGCTCCCACAGCCCGGCGAAGGCGAAGAGCTCGTGGTCGGGGCGGTGGATGTACCAAGGCTGCTTGCGCTTGCCCTCGAGCTGCCACTCGTAGAAGCCGTCGGCGGGAATCAAGCAGCGGCGCGCGCGGAAGGCTTCGCGGAAGGCGGGGCGCGAGGCCAGGGTCTCGGCCCGCGCGTTGATCGGCCGCGGCGCGCCGCCGGGATCGCGCGACCACTTCGGCAGCAGCCCCCACTCCAGCGCCGCCAGCTCGCGCGCGCCCGACCGGGGCGCGCGGCGCGCCGCCAGCACCGCTTGCGAGGGCGCGATGTTGTAGCGCGGCGCGAGGCCGTGGTCCGCCGGGCCGGGCAGGCCTGGCGGGATGGAAAAGTATTGGGTGAGCAAATCCGGAGGTTTGGAAAGGGTGAAGCGTCCGCACATGGCTGGGGGCCTCCTTCAGTCGTAGCGGCCCAGAATATACCAAGCCCCCTGGGTGCGGTCATGCAGCAGCCGCACCAAGTGCGTCTCGCGCTCGCCTTCCGCTGACGGTTCCGAACGAACCTCCGCGTCCCATGCATCGCACGACCACGGCTTCGCGCCGCTATTCCACCATTCGCCCGCGCTGCGCCAGGGACCGGCGCGGCGCAGGATCGCCGCCCCGGGCGGCAGCGGCCGAGGCGGGCGGTAGAGGCGCAGCGCCAGCATCGGCCGCGGAGTCGCGCGCGGGGCGGCTTCTTCCTCGGGGGGCGTGAACGCCTCCATCACGAATGCCTGCGGCCGGTGGGTGTCGAGCAGGCGGGGCGATCCCACGCGGCCCTCGAACATCTCGGCCAGCATGCCGAGCAGCTTGGGCAGCTTCTCGCGGTCGGGCGGAGTGGAGGCGAACATCCGCACCTGGATGCGCCGCGGCTGCCCGCACTCGAGCGCCAGCGCGAAGCCGGTGACGGGCGCGCGCGGCGGATTCTGATCCAATGCGAGGCCGAGCTGCTCGGCCAGCGCCCGCGCCGCGCGCGCGGGCACCGCCAGCCGGCGCTCGAAGGCCGCCGGTGGTTGTCGCTCTAATGCGAGATGGAGCCGCATCGCCTCCACCACCAGGTCGCGCTGCTCCAGTTTCAGCGCCAGCTCGCCCAGCGCGTGCGCCACCGCCGCCTTGAGCGTCTCCAGGTCGCGCAGCGGCGGATCGAAGGACATGCTGGCTTCGAGCGCAGGCTCGGGCTCGGGCGGCGGCGCCAGCACGCCGCCGGCTTCGCCGCGGGCAAGGCGCTGCAGCTCGGTGCCGAGCCGGCCCAGGCGCGCGGCCACACCGGACTCGGGCAGCGCCGCCAGCTCGCCCAGCGAGCGCACTCCCCAGCGCCGCAGCAGGGCCAGCGCTTCGGCGACTTCTTCCGGCGCGGCGAAGGCATGGGTGAGCTCCCGCACCTCGGCCAGCAGCTCGATCGGCAACTGCTGCGTGAGCCGCCCCCCGGCGCGCGCCGCCAGCAGCGCCGCCGCCGGATGCGCGCCCACGGCGACCTGCAGGCGCAAACCGCAGGCGGCGAACTCGCGCTGGATGCGTTCGGCCAGCGCCTCGGGCGAGCCCTGCAGGCCAGCCAGCCCGGCGAAATCCAGAAGGGCCGTGTCGCCGCCGAGCATCTGCACTCGCGGCGAGAAGCGGCCGCAGCCGGCGCGCAACTGCTGGCTGAGGCGCTGTTCGGCGGCGGCGTCCACCGGGTGGAGCTGCAGCCCGGGGCAGCGCCCCAGCGCTTGCGCGGCGGCCATGCCGGTGTGGACGCCCGCCTGCCGCGCTGCGCGATTGGCGCTGGCCACGAGCTCGAGCGGCCCTTCGCGCGCGATCGCCACCGCGGGCGCCGCGGGCCAGATCCCGGCCGCCGCCTGCAGCCGGAAGCACGGCGCCCAAGCGCACACGAAGGCGCTCATGCGCCCGGCCCCGCCGCACCTGTTTTTGCTGCCCGTTCCGCCACCAAATCCACTCCGATTTTCGCTTTTTCTTCGCTAACATTCGCCAGTCTAGGCCGGCCCCAACGAGATGTCAAATCGGGCTGGGATCACGGCATAAAATGGGCGCATGACTGGGTCTCGCGCCGGAACGCTCGCGGCCATCACGCTGGTGCTGATGGGGGCGCGCTGCATTGCGGCGCAATCGGCCCCGGCGGCGGGGCCTGCGGCGGCCGAGCCCTGGGCTCTTTATGACGTGAGCGATTCAGGCGTCGAGGTGCGCCAGCCGGTATGCGGCCCGCTGGCGTATTTTTCTGGGCCGCCGCTGCAGTTCGACTACTCCGGGTTCTTTCACTTTCTGACCACGAACTATGGGCCGCGGACGGTGAGCTACAAGACCCAAACGGACTTGGTCGGGACCGTGCAGGGGCGCCAAGTCCATGAGGTGATGCAGACGGTGCAGCTCCATCCCCCCGAAGAAGCGCCCACCCCGCCCGGGCCCATGAGCGCGCGCCGGGTTCTCGTGCAACGCTCGGCAGGCCAGTACTGCATGATCTTCCAGGCGTCGAACTGGAACGGTAGGCTGGCCGGGCTGGATCCGATGACGCTGGCCCAAGTTCCGGGCGGCACGCTGCTGTTTTCGCATGATGGGTCGAGCGGCAATTGCGGCTGCTATGAAAGCGAAGTGTGGGCGTTCGATCACGGCATTCCCTACCACCTCGACTTCTACGTGTTGATCGCCCCGATCCTGAAGCGGCTCCTGCCCCGCGGCGATGAGGTGCGCAACGGCGATCCGCTCGACCTCACCACGCTCACCTACGAGCACGACGTCTCCACGCCGAGCGACAGCGAGCATGAGGGCAGCGGCGGCACCATCCGCATCCGGTTCGCCCTGCGCGGACACACGCTCTCGGTGGCGGATGCCCAATTCACCCCGCCGCTGGCGGCAGGGCCCGCGCCAACTTTGCGGTGAGGGTCACGCGCTCAGCTCGATCTCGATCTCGGCCACTCGCTCCGGCGGGCGCTTGCCGGCGAAGGCATTGCGCCGCGTGGCCAGGGTCTCGACCTCGAGCCGCGCCCCCTCAAGCAACAGCTCGCCCGCCTGGTTCCACTGCCGGCGGGCATGGCGCGCGCTGAGGACGCGGTCGGCGCAGGGCCCAGCCAGCGGCGTCTGCGCCAGCACCACCAGCGCGGTGCGCCGCTCGCGCTCGAGCCCGCGCAGCAGCCGGAACCAGGTGGCGCGCGCCGCCTCCACCGCGCCCAGGTCGCGCAGATCGAGCACCACCAGCGCGAACCCGCCGGCGCGCAGCAGCAACTGCGCCGCGCGCAGCGCCGGCACGGCGGCGCTCTTCTCCTCCGCACCGCGCACCCACAGCAGCCGGGTCAGCTCGACCCCGGCCCGCGCCGCGCCTTCCGGGTCGAGCCGGTCCGAAGCATCCACCCAAGCGATCTGGCCCGGGCAGGTGGCGGCCCAATGCAGCGCCAGGCTGGTCGCCCCCGCGCGGCCCACCACTTCGGTGATCGCCCCCGCCGCCGGCGGCGTCAGCGCACCCCGCGCATCCGCCTCGACTGGCGCGCGCGCCGCTCCCGCTAGCGCCGCCCTCAGCCCCCGCGCCTCCAGCAGCGCCTCCAACGCCCGCTTCAGCTCGGGTTTTCCCGCCCCTTCCGCCGCCACTGCATCTGCTCCGTTTTTTCGCTTTTTCTTCGCCTAGCTCGACCAGTCTAGGCCCGCCTCGCCCCGCTGTCAAACGCCCTTTTTCGTCTCAGCTTGCCGCCTCGACCGCCCTCTGCAGCCGTGGCATCAGCGCTTCCAGCTCAGCCACCGACGTCACCCCGATCGAGAGCCGGAACCAGCCCGCGCCGGGCTGGGCGCCGAAGGCGCCGAAGGGCACGGCCCCGAGCTTGGCCTCGCGCAGCAGATATTTCCGGATGTCGTCGTCGCTTTCCAAGAGTTGCCCCTGCGGCGTGCGCCGCCCGTGCAGCGCGAAGCGCGCGCTGGCGTAGATCGCACCCTGCGGTTCCAGGCTGTCCACCGGGAGCCCGGCGGCCTTCATCGTCTGCAGCCCGCGGTGGATGGTGTCCAGCCGCGCCGCTGCCTCGCGCCGCATGCTTTCGATATAGGCGTCCACCGCGGCGTGATCGTTCAGCAGTTTCGCCGTTGCGATCTGCTCCGGCCGCGGCGCCCACGCTCCGACGTGCCCGTTGATGTTGTTCAGCGCCTTGACGATCTCCGGCGGCGCAATCGCCCAGCCGACGCGCAGCCCGGTCGCGGCAAAGCACTTCGAGATCGCATCCACGGTGACCAAATAGGGCAGGATGGCCGGCCGCAGCACACCCGGATCGGGATGCACGGTTCCCGGCGTCGTGATCATCCAGTACACCTGGTCGTAGAGCAGGTACAGCGGACGCTCCTCCGCGCCCCGCCGCTGGTTCTCCTCCAGCACCGCGTCGAGGATCTCTGCCAACGCCGGGGCGCTGAAGGACGTTCCGGTCGGGTTCAGCGGTGAGTTCAGCGCCAGCATCCGCGCCCCGCGCAAATGCGGACGCAGCATCGCCGCGGTGGGCAGAAACGCCGTTGCCGGCCCGCAGGCCACCCGCGCCTGTTTTGCTCCGACCAGGTCGCAGTAGTACTCGTTATTCCAACCCGGCACCGCGAACACGACCTTGTCGCCGGCATCCACGAGCGCACGGTACACCGCATAAATCACCGGCCGCGCTCCACCCGCGATCAAGACCGACTCGATCGGCAGCTCCCGACCGCCCCGATGCGCATAGAACCCGCACACCGCCCGGCGCAGCGCCTCGATGCCGATCGGCGGCGGATAATTCGTCTCCCCCGCCCGCAGCGCCTCGATGATCGCCTCCTCCAGCCCGCGCGGAATGCGGAACTGCTGGGGATGAAAATCCCCCACCGTGAGGTTGAGGATCTTCTCGCCCTTGGCGGTCAGCCCGCGGATTTCATCGGCGATTCCGAGGATGGCCGAGCCCCGCAATTCGTTCGCGAGGACCGACAACGGAGCAGCAAGTTGTGCGGCAGGCATGCATCCCGATTTTACCGCGCCCGCTAAGGCGGTGGAGGCACCCGCAACGGAGTCGCGGCGCTCGCCGCCTCTGCCGGTCTGCTAAAATGGCAGCTTCCGGCGGCGTAGCTCAGATGGTTAGAGCGAAGGTCTCATAATCCTTAGGTCAGTGGTTCGAGTCCACTCGCCGCCACGTACCACTCTTCCGCACTGCGGCGCCCGGCCGTGCCAGGGGCCCCGCCGCGCCGGCTGGGCTTTCTTCCCGTAAAATTCTTCCATGGACGCCATCGCCACCTTGGCCGCCCGCCAGATTCTCGATTCTCGCGGCAATCCCACGGTTGAATGCGATCTGACGCTTGCCTCGGGCGCGCGCGGCCGCGCCGCCGTCCCCAGCGGCGCCTCGACCGGCGAGCACGAAGCGGTCGAGCTCCGCGACGGCGACGCGTCGCGCTTTCTCGGCAAAGGCGTCCTCCGCGCCGTCACCAATGTCAACCAAGTGCTCGCGCCCGCCCTCGTCGGCCATGACGTCGCCGACCAATCCCTTCTCGACCGCCGCCTGATCGAGCTCGACGGCACGCCCAACAAGAGCCGCCTCGGCGCCAACGCCATCCTCGCGGTCTCGATGGCCGCGGCCCGCGCCCGCGCCGCCGCGCAAGGCCTGCCGCTCTATCGTTCGCTGGGCGGATCCGAAGCGGTCACGCTGCCCGTCCCGATGATGAACATCCTGAACGGCGGCGCACACGCCGACAACAACGTGGACTTCCAGGAGTTCATGGTCATGCCCGTCGGCGCGCCCAGCTTCTCCGAGGCCCTGCGCTGGGGCGTCGAGACCTTCCATGCCCTCAAGGCGGTGCTGAAGAAGCGCGGCTATGTCACCGCCGTCGGCGACGAGGGCGGCTTTGCGCCCAGCGTCAAGAGCAATGAAGAGGCCATGGAGGTCGTGATCGAGGCCGTCGCCAAAGCCGGCTACCAGCCCGGCGCGCAAATCGCCATCGCGCTCGATCCGGCCGCGAGCGAGTTCTATGACGCCAACGCCCAGCGCTATGTCTTCAAGAAGTCCGATAAGCGTTCGCTCACCTCCGCCCAGATGGCCGAGTTCTGGGCGAACTGGGCGCGCCAGTACCCCATCGTCTCGATCGAAGACGGCATGGCCGAAGATGACTGGGCCGGATGGAAAACCCTCACCGACCTCGCCGGCAGCAGGCTTCAGCTCGTTGGGGACGACCTCTTCGTCACCAACCCCGCCCGCCTTCAGCGCGGCATCGAGGCCGGCGTCGCCAACGCCATCCTGATCAAGCTCAACCAGATCGGCACCGTCACCGAAACGCTCGAAGCCATTCGCCTCGGGCGCAGCCACGGCTACGCCAGCATCATCTCCCATCGCTCGGGCGAGACCGAAGACACCTTCATCGCCGACTTCGCGGTCGCCACCAACGCCGGCCAGATCAAGACCGGCTCCGCCAGTCGCACCGACCGCGTCGCGAAATACAACCAATTGCTGCGCATCGAGGCCGAACTCGGCGCCTCCGCCCGATTCCCCGGCCGCGCGGCCCTCTCCCGCTAGCCCATGCCCGTCCCCAAGCCCATCGTCCTTGCCATCCTGGACGGCTGGGGCTATGCGCCCGCTGGCCCCGCCAACGCAATTTCGCTCGCGCGCAAGCCGGTCTATGACCGCTTGCTGCGCGAGTTTCCCAACACGCTCCTCCACACCTCCGGCCCCTTCGTTGGCCTCCCCGAAGGGCAAATGGGCAACAGCGAAGTCGGCCACCTCAATATCGGCGCCGGCCGCATCGTCCAAATGGACATCACCCGCCTCGATCAAGCCATCGCCGACGGCAGCTTCTTCCGCAATCTCGCCCTCCTGGCCGCGATGCACCACGCCCGCACCCGCCAGTTGCACCTCATCGGCTTGTGCAGCGATGGCGGCGTCCACTCGCACCTCGAGCACCTCTACGCCCTGCTGCGCATGGCCAAGGCCGAAGGCGTGGCTCGCGTCTTCGTTCACGCCATCACCGACGGACGCGACACCGCTCCGCACTCGGGCCGCGACTACCTCGAACAGGTCGAGCAGAAAATGCGCGAGCTCGGCCTCGGCGCGATCGCCACGGTCTCCGGCCGCTTCTATGCCATGGATCGCGACCAGCGCTGGGAGCGCATCCGCGCCGCGCTTGACGCCATGGTTCATGCCGCCGGCCCGCGCGCGCCCTCCGCCGTCGAGGTCCTCACCGTCTCCTACAACCATGGCGTCACCGATGAGTTCGTCGCTCCGACCGGGATCGCCCCGCGGGGCGATCCCGTGGCCACGATCCACGACGAGGACGCCGTCATCTTTTTCAATTTCCGCGCCGATCGGGCCCGCCAAATCACCCGCGCGCTCACCCGGGTCGGCGAGCCCGTGCCCGCATTGGACGCCGCCATCCCGCGCTCGGCGGTCCCCCGGGATCTGCGCTATGTCTGCATGACCCGCTACGACCGCAGCTTTGACCTTCCGGTCGTGCTGCCGCCCGAGTCGCTCGATCACATCCTGGCCCAGGTCCTGGCGGAGCGCGGCCTGCGCAACTTGCGCGTCGCGGAAACCGAAAAATATGCCCACGTGACGTATTTCTTCAATGGCGGCGTCGAGAAGGAATACCCCGGCGAGGAGCGCAAACTGATTCCCTCGCCCAAGGTCGCGACCTACGATCTCAAACCCGAGATGTCGGCCGCGGGCGTCGCCGCCGCGGTGACGGATGCGATCGAGCGCGGCAGCTTCGATCTCATCGTCGTCAACTTCGCCAATGCCGACATGGTCGGCCACTCCGGCCGGATTGCGCCCACGGTCCAAGCCTGCGAAGCGGTGGATGCCGGCCTCGGCGAAATCGAGCGCGCCCTCCGCCGGCGCGGCGGCGCATTGCTGGTCACCGCCGACCACGGCAATGCCGAGCAGATGGTCATTCCCGCAACCGGCGGCCCGCACACCTATCACACGACGAATCCGGTGCCGTTCATTTTCGCTGCCCAGCTGACGCCCGGCGCGCAGCCGTGGGCGCTCCGCTCCGATGGCTCCCTGCGTGACATCGCCCCCACCTTGCTGGGCATGCTGAATGTGCCCGAGCCCGCCGCCATGTCGGGGCGCGACCTCCGCCAGCAGCGATAATCGTTCCATGCGTGAAAAGCTCGAATTGTGCGAAAAGGGCGGCAGCGGGCAGACCTCCGATCGCCGCCTCTACCTGCAGTTGCTCGCCTTTGGCGACTGCGACATCACCCCCGGTTTGATCCGCGCGCTCGAGCAATGGGAGATCGAGGGGGTGCTCTATGAAGATCTCAACGACCCCGCCGGCGTTGCGCTCCTTACCTGGAGCACCGATCCCGCTTGGTTCGCCACCGATCTCCGGCGCGCCTTGCAGCACGAGCCCTTCGCCGCGCTCCGCTTCAAGCCCGAAATGACCATGCTGGGCCGCACCTACGCCCTTGGCCATGAGCCCGATCTCGGCGATTGGCTTCTGGACAAGCCGCGCCGCAGCGCCACCACCCCCGCCTGGCCTTGGGCGGTGTGGTATCCCCTGCGCCGGAAGGGCCAGTTCAACTCGCTCGCGCCCGAGGAACAGGCCGCGATTCTGCGCGAGCACGGTGCCATTGGCCACGCCTTCGGCGCTGCGGGTCACGCGCAGGATATCCGCCTCGCGGCGTTCGGCCTCGACCGCAACGACAATGACTTCGTCATCGGCTTGGTGGGTGCGGATCTCCATCCGCTCTCGGCTTGCGTGCAGGCCATGCGTAAAACCCGCCAGACTTCCGGCTACATCGCCCGCATGGGCCCCTTCTTCGTCGGCCGCGCAGTCTGGCAGCGCCTCCGCACGGAGAAGCTCTGATCCCGATTGGCGGTAGGGCCCGAGTTGCCCCGCAGGTCGGGGCAAGATCGCAGGGCCAGGCCCGCGAAATTCGGACGGGGAGCGACTCTCCGGAAGGGGCGAGACGGGGTGGTTGGCTAGGACGCAGGGAGGGCGCGATCCGCAGCGTGGCTCGATGCCTGTGCGCAGCACGGGTGAGGATTCGCGCCCGACCGAGGACAACGCCAGACGCCCCGTATCGCCCCGCCCCGCTCCATTCTGCATCCAAGCTTGGCATGGCGAAGCGCGGCAACGCGGCACCCTTGTGGCTGGCCAGTGGCTTCGCGGCCGGGGTGGCCATCGGGTGGCTTTCTGCTCCACGGCGCGGCGATTGGCTGCGCAATCAAATCCGCCAAAAGTTCATCCATTGGAACAAAGTCGGCCAGCGCACCTTCTACAAGCGCCGCCGCGATCTCGCGAACCGCGTCCGCGGCAGCGTGGCCGGGATCCGCGAGGCCTATGCGCTGCACGACCCCTATGTGGACGCGAATACCCTCGTGGATCAGGTTCACAGCCAGCTCGGCCGGGAGTTCGCCCCCACGCTCGAGCACATCAACCTGAATGCTGTAGGCCACACCCTGGTTCTCCATGGGTACATCGCCGATGAGCTCGAGCGCGACCGCCTCGTTTCCGCGATTGCCGCCATCGAAGGCGTCGGCGAAGTGGACGCCTCCCGCCTTCGCCTCCATCTCCCCCACGTTCCAGAGCTGCATCCAGAACCGGAAACGGCGCCGGATGTTCAGGAATCAAGCGCTCCGGCCATCGCTTCGCCTCGTATCCGCCGCCCCCGTGCCCCGCGCTAGGTTCATCCGACATCTGTTCCGAGGTATCATGCGGGCATGTTGAAGCAATTCAAGGCGTTCATCTTCAAAGGCAACGTGGTGGACCTGGCGGTCGCCGTAGTTATCGGCGCTGCTTTTGGGGCGGTCATCACCGCCTTCACCACCAACGTGCTCAATCCCTTCATCGCTGCCCTGGTGGGCAAGCCGGATTTCTCGGCTTACATGGTGACCGTCCATGGCAGCAAGATTCAGTATGGGTTGTTCCTCAATGCTCTAATCTCGTTCCTGCTGATCGCCGCTGCAGTCTACTTCTTCGTGGTCGCGCCCCTGAGTGCGATGATGAGGCGGATTCATGGGCCCGAGGCAGAGGCGCCGCCGATGACGCGCAAGTGCCCTGAATGCCTGAGCGATGTGCCCATCCAGGCGCGCCGCTGCGCTCATTGCTGCGTCGCGCTTTCACCTCTCGCTTCATGAAGCCGGAGCCGGCAGAACCGTTCTATTCGACCCTGGCGCCACGCGGCCGGACGAACATTCCGGTCCGGGTGCGCCGGGCGTTGGGCATCGAGGCTGGAGACATCATCGAATACATCCCATCGGGCGACCACGTCATCATCCGGCGCGCGCCGCTCGACGTTCTTGCCGAGCCTCGATCTGCCAGCGTCAGCCCTGCCCAAATGCGCGCCACCGCCGCCGCCGCCGCCGCCCACGCCCGCTCCAAACGCTGATGGAACCTCGCTTCCCTGGGTGCACCGCGATGCGCACTCCGAGCCCTCGCCACTCCGGCTAAGTCCTGCGTTATCAAGGTGGAACCGGCGGCGTGCAACGTGCTTGCCGGGTACGGGAGGCAATCATGTCCAGGCGATCTGTTCTTTGCGCGTCCGTGGCGTTGGGCGCGCTATTGGCAGGAGCCGCGCTGCCGGCGCGTGCGGATTCGATCTACTCGAACTTCGGAAGCGGCCTGCAATCCAATTGGCTCACCACCGGCGAAGTGTATCAATACACGGGAGCGGATCTGTTTACGCCAACGGCTTCGGGCACGTTGACCCAAGTGGTATTGCAAATTTATACCGCGTCGGGCTCGCCGAACCTTACCGTGTACTTGGATTCCGACAATGGCGGGGTCCCGGGCTCGGTGCTCGACACTTTGACCACTACCCAGACCTTGCCCAGCCAAGGCAATCAGGCCCCGATCACCTTCACCTGTTCCGTCTGCTCGCAGCTGACCGTCGGCACCAATTACTTTGTGCTGCTCACCAACCCGACTCCCGGCACCTTGGCCGGCTGGATTGAATCGAACTCCTACGGCTACCTCGAAGGCTACGATACCTACCAGGGCTGGCAGAACATCAACTACGATGCACTCGGCGCGCTTGAGGTGGATGCGACCACCGCGGTCCCAGAGCCCGCGAGCCTGATCCTGGTGTTGACGGGCCTGCTTGCGATCGCAGGTTTGTCCCTGCGAGGCCGCGGCGCTACCGCAGCCACCATGCCAGCGCCCACAGTCCAGTAGCCGCATAGAGGCCGGCGAGCACGTCATCGGCCATGATTCCCCAGCCGCGCGGGAGCCGTTCGGCCAGGTGCACCGGCCAGGGCTTGAGGACGTCGAAGAGGCGGAAGAGCACGAAGCCCGCCAGCGCCAGCTGCCAGTCGAGCGGGGCAACGAAGACAAAGCTCAACAGCTGTCCCGCGACTTCGTCCACCACCACATTGCGCGGATCGGGTTCGCCTGCCAGGCGCTCGGCGGTCGAGGCCGCGAATCCACCCGCGAAGAACAGCACCGCGGTCAGCCCCAGCACCGTGCTCGGGCGCGGCGCTGTGGCCCAGCCGGCGGCGGCGGTGGCGAGCGAAGCGAATGTTGCGGGCACCCAAGGAATCAGGCCGATCGGTCCGGCGATGGCGAACCAGTGCTGGGCTCGCTCCCAGGCGGTTCCCCCCCGCGGTCTCCGGGCTGCGACTTGGATGGAATAGCGGCGGGCCATCAGTGCTTGCGCGGACGTACCGGCACCAAGGCTTCGCGCGAGCTCTCGAACGCGATGCCGCGGCTGGCCAGATCATGCTGGACGAAATCCACGAACTCCTGCATCTGCCGCTGCATGTGCTGCATGCGCTCGCGCAGGCTGAGGATGATCTCGACCCCCGCCAGGTTCACGCCCATATCGCGGGTCAGCGAGAGGATGACCTCCAGTCGTTGCAGGTCTTCATCGGTGTAGAGCCGGGTGTTGCCTTCCGTGCGCGAGGGCTTCAGCAAGCCTTCGCGCTCGTAAAGGCGGAGGGTCTGCGGATGGATCCCGTACTGCTCGGCCACGGCCGAGATCATGTAGGCGGCGCGGCCTTTTTTTCGCACCATGCGCCTCCTACGGCTGCGCCTGTTTGAGGACGCCCTCGCGCACATCCTCGGGGTTGAGCTGGGCGAACTGGCGCAGCAGCTCGCGGCTGCGTTCGTCCTTGAGCTTCGGCACCACCACCTGCACCTCGACGTACTCGTCGCCGCGCACGCCTTCGTGCTGGGCGGAGGCCACGCCGCGCTCGCGCATCCGGAAGCGCTGCCCGGATTGCGTGCCCGCAGGAATGTTCAGCAGCGCCTTGCCTTCGATCGTGGGTACGCCGATCTTGGCGCCCAGTGCCGCTTCGGTGATGGTGAGGGGAACCTTCACATGAATGTCGTCCGCCTCGCGCGCGAACAAGGGATGCGGCTGGATGCGGATGATCACGTAAAGATCGCCGCTGCCGCTTGATCCCCAGTTTCCCTTGGCGGCGATGCGCAGCCGCGCTCCCTCGCGCGTGCCGGGCTTGATCCGCACTTCGAGCTGCTCGGTAGCCTCCACCCGCCCTTGGCCTTGGCAGCGCGGGCACGCCGCGCCGCTCTTGCCCGAGCCTCCGCACACCCCGCAGCGCAGATTGAACTTCATGCCGCTCACGGTCTGGGTCACTTGCCCCTTGCCGCTGCACTCCGGGCAGGTGCCGCCCCGCCCGCCGGTGCCCGAGCCGTTGCACTGCGGGCAGCGGTCTTGCCGCGGCACGCTGAGCCGCAGCACCGCGCCCCGGATCGCCTCCCAAAAGCCGATCGTCGCCTGGAATTCGAGGTCGCTGCCGACGCTCTCGGCAGGCGCCGCCTGGCGATTGAAGATATTCGAGAAGATGTCGCGGAAGCCGGCGCCGCCGCGCCGTCCGCCGCTCGTGGCGCTGCCGAGGTCGGAGAAATCGAATCCGGAAAAATCAAACCCCGGCGGCGGCGCGCCCCCTGGGCCCGGCCGCGCGCCCGGTTCTGCGCCCCCGGCGAAAGCCTCGGCGCCGTGCTGGAACGCCTGGTCGTTGAAAAAGCCGGTGCGATCGAAGAACTCGCGCTTCTTCGGTTCGCTCAGGATGTCGTACGCCTCTTGCACATCCTTGAACTTGTCTTCGGCGGCTTTGTTGTTGGGGTTGACGTCGGGATGGAGCTTGCGCGCCAGGCGCCGGTAGGCCTTGCGGATCTCCTCCGCTGTCGCCGTGCGCTTGACCCCGAGCGTCTGGTAGTAGTCTTTGGCCGCAGTGGGCATGCGCTCGGGCTTAGTATCGCACCCTATTCTTTCTTTTCGTCCACGTACTCGGCGTCAATCACATCGCTGGGCTTGGCGGCGCCATTGCCGCTGGCCGCGCCCGCGCCGGACGCTGTGCCGGCATCCCCGCCTGGAGGCGGCGGAGTGGATGCGCCGGCTTGGCTGGCGTTCTTGTACATCGCCTCGGCAAGCTTGTGGGTGGTCTGCGTGAGCCGGTCCCGTGCGGCGTTCATCGCCGCTACATCAGTGCCCTCGAGCGTCTTGCGCGCTTCGGCGAGCGCGGCCTCAACGGCGTTGGCATCGTCGGCGGAGACCTTTTCCCGGTTCTCCTTCAGCATCTTGTCGGTGTTGTAGACCAGGCTGTCGAGCTGGTTGCGGGCCTCGACCTCTTCGCGCCGCCGCTTGTCCTCGTCGGCGTGCGCCTCGGCGTCCTTGGTCATGCGGTCAATCTCTTCCTTGGAGAGGCCGCTCGAGCTGGTGATGGTGATCTTCTGGTCCTTGCCGGTGCCGAGATCCTTGGCGCTCACGTTGATGATTCCGTTGGCATCAATGTCGAAGGTGACTTCGATCTGCGGAATGCCGCGCGGCGCCGGCGGAATGCCGATCAAATGGAACTTGCCCAGGGTGCGGTTCTGCGCCGCCATGGGGCGCTCGCCCTGCAGTACATGCACCTCGACGGAAGTCTGGTCGTCGGCTGCGGTCGAGTACTTCTCGCTCTTGCGGGTGGGAATGGTGGTGTTGCGCGGAATCAGCACCGAGTTCACGCCGCCCAGAGTCTCGATACCCAGCGAGAGCGGCGTCACGTCGAGCAAAAGTAGATCTTTCACCTCGCCCGCCAGCACGCCCGCCTGCACCGCCGCGCCCACGGCGACCACTTCATCCGGGTTCACGCCCTTGTGGGGCTCTTTCTTGAACAGGTCCTTGACGATCTGCTGCACCCGCGGAATGCGGGTCGAGCCCCCGACCAGCACCACTTCCTGAATCTTCTCGGGACCGATGCCGGCGTCCTTCAGGGCCTGCTGGCACGGAGCCACCGAACGCTGCAGAATGTCCTCCACCATGCGCTCGAACTGCGCCCGGGCCAGCTTCTTCAGCAAGTGCTTGGGCCCGGCGGCATCGGCGGTGATGAAGGGCAGGTTGATCTCGGTCTCCATCGTGGTGGAGAGCTCCATCTTGGCCTTCTCCGCTGCGTCCTTGAGCCGCTGCAGCGCCATCTCGTTGCCGCGGCCGCGCAGGTCAATGCCCTCGTCTTTCTTGAATTCATCCACCAGCCAGTCCACCAGCCGCTGATCCAAGTTGTCGCCGCCGAGGTGGGTGTCGCCGTTCGTGCTCTTCACTTCGACCACGCCCTCGCCGACCTCGAGAATCGAAATATCGAAGGTTCCGCCGCCGAAGTCGTAGATCGCGATCGTCTCTTCCTTCTTCTTGTCCAAGCCATAGGCCAGCGCCGCGGCGGTGGGCTCGTTGACGATGCGCTTGACGTCCAGGCCCGCGATGCGTCCCGCGTCCTTGGTGGCTTGCCGTTGCGCGTCGTTGAAGTACGCCGGCACCGTGATGACCGCTTCGCTGATCTTCTCGCCCAGGTAATCCTCGGCCGATTGCTTCAGCTTTTGCAGGATGAACGCCGAAATCTCCGGCGGCGTGTAGCTTTTCCCCTGCGCTACCACCGCAACATGGTCGCCCTGCTTCTCGACCTTGTACGGCACCATTTTCATCTCTTCGCTGACTTCATCAAAACGCCTCCCCATGAAGCGCTTGATCGAATAGACCGTCCCCTCCGGATTCGTAATGGCTTGCCGTTTCGCCACTTGTCCTACCAGCCGTTCGCCGTTCTTGGTGAAAGCGACCACCGACGGCGTGGTGCGCCCGCCCTCGGCGTTTGCGATCACCTTGGGCTCGCCATTTTCCATTACCGCGACCACACTGTTCGTCGTTCCCAAATCAATGCCAATGATTTTTGCCATGGTTTTCCCGCCCAAACCAGCCTACGCTATGAGCGTGCCATTGTCAATTAAAATCTTAGCGACCCATTGTCAACTCTGAAATTGGTTTGCGCCAAATTCAAGCCGTTCTATACTCTCCTCCATGGGGATAGCGGCAGGGGAACGGTTCACCATCGGGGTGGACTTGGGCGGTACCAACCTGCGGATCGCGGCGGTGACCTCCGATGGCAAGTTCCTGGAGCGCATCGCCCTGGATACGGAGGTTAAGGAAGGCCGCGAGCGCGTCGTCAGCGACATGTGCGATGCCATCGCCGAGATTGAGCGGCGCCTGGCCGGCGGCACCATGGCGGGCATTGGCATCGGCGTGCCCGGCATCATCAACCTCGCCGATGGTACGGTGCGGCAGTCGCCGAACCTGCCCGGTTGGGCAGGTTTTCCTGTTCGCGCCGATATCGAGCGCCGCCTCAACACGCCGGTGATTCTGGAGAACGATGCCAACGCCGCCGCGCTGGGCGAAAAATGGGTCGGCGCCGGGCGCGACTTCGACAGCATGTGCATGATTACCGTCGGTACCGGCATCGGCGGCGGCTTGATTCTGAATGGCCGCATTTGGCACGGCGCGACCGGTATGGCGGGTGAGCTCGGGCACATGACAATTGACCCCAACGGCGCGCTCTGCGGTTGCGGCAACCTGGGCTGCATCGAGGCGTATGCCGCTGCCAGCGCGATCACGCATATGGCGATGGCGGCGATTCGGGTGGGGCGGTCGGCGGAGCTCGCGCGCGAGGCGGAGCAGTTGGGCGAGCTCACCGCCGAGATTGTGTACATCAAAGCCAAGCAGGGGGACGTGGTGGCGCGCGAGATCTTCGAGATGGTAGGCCGCTCGCTGGGCGTCGGGATTGCCAACTTGATCAACATATTCAACTTGCCGTTATACGTCGTTGGCGGCGGGGTGGCGCGCGGGTGGGACGCGTTTTCTGCCACGCTGATGGCCGAAGTCTGGAAACGCTCGCTGGTCGCGCGCTCGACCCCAACCCGCATCGTGCCCAGCGCCCTCGGCGCCGAAGCAGGCTTGCTCGGAGCCGCCTATCTGCCAAGCTTGAAAGATGCCGATGCCTAAGCCCGCCGCCAATTCGTTTGAAGCCAGCCTGCAGCGGCTCGAAGGCATCGTGGCCGAGCTCGAGCGCGCCGACTTGCCGCTGGAGGATTCGGTGAAGAAGTTCGAGGAAGGGATGGCGCTGGTCGAAGAGTGCCGCAAGCAGTTGGACGCTGCCGAAGGCAAGGTCGAGATGTTGATCAAGCGCGCGGGAGCGTTGGTGGCGGTGCCCTTCGAGCCGCCGGCCTCGAGCGAGAACGATTAGGCGGGCCGTTGAGGTCCGCGCCAACATTTCGAGAACTCAATCGCATCGCAGGGCGACCGCGGCATCGGTGCGGGCAGCGCGGATCGCAGGTAGGGCGCTCGCCGCAACCGCGGTGATCAAAACAGCGAGGATGCCGAGCCCAAAGACCCTGGGGGCGACAGGACTAAGGCCGAACAGTTGGGCGCGCAGCAGGCGCACCGCGAACAGCGCCACGATGGCGCCTGCTATTACGCCGGCTGCGGTGAGCCCGAGGGATTCGACGATCACCAGGCGAAACAACGCCGCCGGATCGGCGCCCAAGGCCAAGCGAACGCCCAATTCGCGGCGGCGGCGATTCAGACGCCAGGATTGAACGCCATACACTCCAAGACAGGCGAGCATCAAGGCCAGCCACGCGAACAGGGAGCACAGGCGGGCGACGAGGTGCTGATTCACAAGACGGCCTTCAAGGTTGGCCTCCACCGTCTCCATACCGGTGACGGGCACATCCGGGGCGGCAGCATCCAGGGCGCGGCGCAGAGCCGGGATCAGCGCCGCCGGATCACCCGCAGTGCGGATTTCCAAAGCGCGCACGGTGAGAGGGTTCTGGTTGAGATCGAGATAGGCCATGGGCGGAACGCGGCTAAGCAGCCCGTCCACCTGGGCATCGGCGACAACGCCGACAACACGGGGATTGTCAAAATCGTCGAGCGTGAGCTGCGAGCTCACGGGATCGCGATTGGGAAAATACCGGCGCAAGAAGGCTTGGTTGACCAAGGCAACGCCCGGCGAGGCAGCCGTATCTTCGCGTGTGAACCCGCGGCCGCGCAGGAGGTGCAATCCGGCAGTGGCGAGAAAGTCGCGGCTGACGATATCGACCTGCATCCTGGCGGCAGGATTCGAAAAATTACCGCTGGCGGTAATTCGGTAGCTTCCCGTGATGTCGCAGTACCATCCGCAAGCAGCCACGGCGGCGGAGCGCACGCCAGGCAGCGCCAGGATGTGGTCTAGCAACGTGGGGTAGAGCTCGACAAACTTCGCGGGCGAGTAACCGGCGGCGGCGGGGTCCATACGGGCGGTCAGCACGTCACGGCGGTCGAAACCGGCCTGCGTGGTCAGCAGGTGTTGAAGGCTGCGGGTAAGCAAGCCGGCGGAGATGGTCAGAACGAATGCCAGCGCAATCTGGCCGGTGATAAACCAGCGTCCGCCGCGACCAAAAATCAGCGAGGATGAACCTCCGCCGCTTAACGCGCCCGAACGCAAGTCATTCAGCGGGTCGTCGCGGCGCCTTCCGATCCAGGGAGCCAGCGCCAGCGCCAGCGCGCAGAGGAACGCGACGGCCAGCGTAAACGCAAGAACCCGCCAGTCGAAGCCGGCCGCAGTCGGCACGGAGCCGGTGCTGAGCGCGCCGGGCAGCGCGATGACCATCCAGCGTGCCAAGAGTAGGCCCAGCCCGGCGCCGGCAACGGCAAGGATGAGGATTTCGGCGAAGCGGCGGCGGAACAGGCGGACATGGCCGGCGCCAAGCGCGAGTCGCACCGCATCCTCCTTGCGGCGGGCGGCGTCACGCGCCAGCACGAGCAGCACAAGATTGAGGCAAGCGATCAGCAGCACCGCTTCCACCGCGACCGTCAGAATCACGAGCGTCGAAGAGAACAATTTGCCCGCCGCGTCGCCCGAGGCTTGGGCGAGCGGGACGAGCCGCATCTGTGTCTTCTCGATCAGAACGCGGCGGTCGGAGGGATTGGCGCCGGCATAGCGCTTCCGCAAGGGTGCCAGGCCGATCGCGCTGGCGGCGCTGGCGACGGCCGCAGGCGCCAGCGGGGGACGGACGCGGGCGTAAACCTGAAGCCAGCCAATACCTGCCTGCGTTGCCCAGGGTTGGGAGGGATCCACCCCACCCATCCCGCTGTCGAGCGAAGCGGATTTGTCGTAACCGAGCAGGTGCTGCAGCGGGAGAGGCGACCAAATGTCCACCGATTTGAACTTGTCGAGACCGCTAAAGCCGGGCGGTGCGACGCCAATGATGTCGACCGCCTGCCGATTGAGAACGAGCGCTTGGCCAAGCGCCGGGGCGCCGTCGTACTCGCGCCGCCAAAAAGCGTAACTGATCACGGCAACTCGAAGGGGCGCCGAGACCAGCGTATCGTCCGGGTCAAAGAAGCGTCCGCGCCAGGGCTGCACACCAAGCGCCGCAAAATAATTTACCGATGTCAGTTGCGCGGTGACGGACTGCGGTGTAGCACCGGCCACCTGCACGTGGACGGGAAAGGGATGCGCCTGCGCAAAAAGATCGCTGCCGGCCGGCAGTCCCCCGCAGAGCGCACGATAGGCTGAGGTCGAGGAGTCGCGCTGATTCAGGCGGATAAGGGCGTAGAGCTGATCTTGACGGGATACCGGCAGAGAACGCAGCAGGACTGCGTCCACCAAGGAAAAGATCGCGGTATTGGCACCAATGCCCAGGGCCAACGAGAGTATGGCGACGAGAACAAACCCAGGCTGGCGGCGGAGGCCGCGCAAAACGGGAAGCATGTCCCCTCCTGGGCATCAATATAGATGATTTGGCTCCTCGCAGGGGCCGCGCGGCATAGCCGCCCTGGGGCCCGCGCCAATCAATAGCAGCGGCGATCTTTGTGGCGCTGCTTGGCCTGGTAAAGGGCTAAATCGGCGGCGCGCAGCAACTGATCGGGCGTGTGCTCGTCCTTGGGGCAGAGAGCCACGCCCAGGCTGATGCTGAGCGGGATCTTGACTTCGGAATTGGGCAGGCGGAAACGGGTGTTCTGCAGGGAAAGGCGGAGCCGGTCGATGACGAGGCGGACGCCATCTTCTCCGGTGTCGGGGAGAATCAACGCGAATTCGTCGCCGCCGAAACGGGCAACCGTGTCCACCTCGCGCATCTCGTGGCCGAGGATGCTCGCGAATTGGCGGAGCACGCTGTCACCGGCGGGATGGCCATAGGTATCGTTTACGGCTTTGAAGTTGTCCAGGTCCACCAGCACCAGGCCGCAGGGGGCGGAATGGCGGAAACTGCCGTGGACCGCCTGTTCGAGGGCCTGCTCGAAGTAGCCGCGGGTGCGCAGGCCGGTGAGGAAGTCGGTGTAGGCCAGGTGCATGAGCTGCTGCAAGCTGCGGATGCGGGCCATCTGGTTCTCGGCCAGCAACGTGAGAATCCAGAGCAGGCGCGCGTCCTCGGCGGTGAAGGCGGCGGCGGAGGAGCGGAACATCTGCAGCGAGCCCGCCCAATCGTGCTCGATATAGAGCGGCGAAGCGACGGCGAAGCCGGCGTCGGTGCATTCCAGGTATTGGTCCATGCTGGGGTCGAGGCCTCGCGCGATCAACAGCGGCTTGCCCGCCTGCCCCACCCAGGTGTTGAGCAGATTGGCCTCGATCAGGGGTGGCGAAGCGATGTTTCTTCCAATCTGCGTGCCTGCAGCCGCTTCGCCCATCCCCGTGAATACCACCAACTGGCGCTCACTGGCCACCACGGTCTGGGAGATATCCAGCAAGAGATGGAGCGCGGTCGGAAGCGTCAGCTCCACTCCTGACAGCAACGCCATGCGCAGCAGGCTGGCCACCGCTTCAAGGTGGCGCGGAAATAGTTCGGCCGTGGGCTGGCTCAGGACTTCGACCACCGCCTCAGGCGGCACTCTCTGGGCACGCGCCTCCACACTCAACCTAGTTGCCTGTCCCATGTTGTCTGTTGCTCAGATGCCTCCCGCAGCGCCGGTGCGGCATGCTGGCAGATGGCCGGTGCCCGATCGCAGGCCTGCAATTGGAAACCCGCGCTCCCCCGTTTGGGGGAATGGAAGGGAGTGAATTTTCCGCTATGGTTGCAACTGGTGGCCGCCGCATCCCAATCTGTCGCACCGCTGCCGACGGCGCTGCGGGGGGAATCGCCGGCGATGGTCGCGATTCGCCGCACCATCGAGCAGGTGGCGGGAACCAACCTGCCGGTGCTCCTGCAGGGCGAGAGCGGAACCGGAAAGGAAGTGGTGGCGCGACTGCTGGGCTCGCATCCGGGACGTGCCGCCAACTTCGTGAAGATCAACTGCGCTGCGATTCCGCAGGAGCTGTGGGAGAGCGAGCTGTTTGGCTACGAGCCTGGCGCGTTCACCGGAGCGAACCGGCAGAAATCGGGAAAGTTCGAGCTCGCCGAGGATGGCACCATCTTTCTCGACGAGATCAGCGAGATGCCGCCCCATCTGCAGGCCAAGCTGCTGCAGGTGCTGCAAGACGGCGAGTTCAGCCGGCTCGGCGGCCACCGCTCGCTGAGCGTGGACGTGCGGGTGGTCGCCGCCAGCAATGTGGATTTGCAAGCCGCGGCCGCAGCCGGCGAGTTCCGGCGCGACCTCTTCTACCGTCTCAACGTGATCGCGATCTCGCTGCCGCCGCTGCGGGCGCGCGCCGGCGATGTGCTGCCCTTGGCGGAGTATTTCCTGGCGAAGTATGCGACCGCCTACGCACGACCGGTGCCGGCGTTTTCGCTTGCGCTCCAGGAGCGGCTCGAAAGCTATGCCTGGCCGGGGAACGTGCGCGAGCTGGAGAACTTGGTGCGCCGCTATGTGGTTCTTGGGGACGAGACCTCGTTGATGGCGGATCTCTTGCCCCGGGCGCCGGAAGGAACGGTGGCCTCGGCGGCTGCGGCCATTCCGCCCGCCTCGGCGGCCTCACTGCTCGAGATCGGCCGCAACGCGGCGTGGCAGGCTGAGCGCGAGGCGCTCTTGCGCACCTTGGCGGCCACCCGCTGGAACCGGCGTCTGGCGGCGCGGCAGTTGAACATCAGCTATAAGAGCCTGCAAAACAAACTCAAGGCCTTGCTGGCCGAGGGCATTGCGGCCTAGCTTCGGCCCCGTTTCCGTCCCCTCGGAATGCTGCTACTCTGTGCGGCATGCCCTGTCGCAGACTCCTCCTGTCGCTGATGGTTCTCGTGGCCGCCGCTTCGTTTGCCGCCGCGCAGAATTGCACCGTCACCGACGATGCCGCCTATACCGCCGCGATCAAGCACAACACCACGCTGCCCAACTTCATCACCGAACTGGTGGATCATCTTCCGGCGAGTTCGTGCGTGCCGGCGCCGGACGCGTTCTTCGGGCACATCATCGGCGCCCCGGGGATTCTCGATCCGACCGCGAAGCTGAACGCCTACCTGCGCTTGCTGGAGTCGAAATCGAAGCGCATCAAAGTGTTCTCGCTGGGGCGGAGCGAGGAGGGGCGCGAGATGGTGGTGGCGGCGATCGCCGACGAGGCCACCATCGCGCAACTCGATCATTTCAAGGAGGTCACCCGGCGGCTCGCCGATCCGCGCGGGCTCTCGGCGGCCGAGGGCGAGCGGCTGGTGGCGGAGGGCAAGCCGATGTACTGGGCGACCGGCTCGATTCATTCCTCCGAGACCGGGTCGCCCGAGATGCTGATGGAGCTGGCCTACCGGCTGGTGGTCGAGGAGACGCCGTTCATCCAGACCATCCGCGATCATGAGATTACGCTGATCACGCCGCTGGTTGAAACCGACGGGCACGACCGCGAGGTCGAGCTGTTCACCCATCGCCACACCCACCCGAACGATCCCACCCCGGGGCTGCTCTATTGGGGCCATTACGTCGCGCACGACAACAATCGCGACGGCATGACCCTGGGGCTGGCGCTTTCGCGCAACATCATGAACGGGTTCCTCGACTGGCATCCGACCGTGCTGCACGACCTGCACGAGTCGGAGTCGTTCCTTTATGTTTCCACCGGCAGCGGACCCTACAATCCCTGGCTCGACCCGATGCAGATCGACGAGTGGCACTCGATGGCGTACCACGAGATTGACGAGATGACCAAGCGCGGCGTGATCGGCATCTGGACCCACACCTACTACGACGGCTGGGCGCCGAACTACCTTTTCTATTTCGCCAATACGCACAACGCGATCGGGCGCTTCTACGAAACCCAGTCGGCGCCGGGGCAGGGCGACACCGGCCCGATCAACGTCTCGCCGACGCAGTACAACCGCGATTGGTTCCGGCCGAATCCCCCGCTGCAGACGGTGATTTGGTCGTTGCGCGACAACATCAACATGCAAGAGAGCGCGATTTTGTTCGGCATGAACAATGTCGCCGCGCACGCGCGCGAGTTCCTGGGCGACTTCTTGCTGAAGAGCCGGCGCGCGGTGGCGAAGGGGCGCACCGAGGGCCCGGCGGCGTGGGTGTTTCCGGCGAGCGACGAGCGCAAAGGGCAGCAGGCGCGCATTCTCGACCAGCTTCAGGCGCAGGGGGTCGAGGTCCACCGCGCGACCGCCGCCTTCAGCGCCAACGGCCAGAACTTCGCTGCCGGCACCTACATCGTGCGCATGGACCAGCCCTACAGCCGGCTGGTGGACATGCTGCTCGACAAGCAGTACTACTCGCCGGATGATCCGCGGCCCTACGACGACACGGGCTGGACGCAGGGGCCGCTGGCGAACATCGCAACCGTGCGGGTGGCCGCGCCCAGCGTGCTCGAGGTCCCCATGGAAAAAGTTGCGGGCAAGGTCGCGCCGCCGAGCGGCGTTGTAGGCTCGGGCGCCGCCTATGTGGTCAACAACAATGCGGATGCGAACCTCGCGACCTTCCGCTTCGCCCTGGCCTCGGTCGCGATGCAGGCGGCGGAACTGGGCTTCGACGCGGCGGGGAGGCACTTCAACCCGGGCAGCTTCCTGATCGCGGAGGCAGGCGCGGAACAGGTTGCGGCGGCGGCGAAATCGGCTGGGGTGCAGGTTTATGCGGTGGATGCGCTGCCGCACGTGGCAGCGCACCCGCTGGCGGCGCCGCGGATCGCGCTCATGCACAACTGGCAGAGCACGCAGCAGGACGGCTGGTTCCGGCTCTCGATGGACCAGTTGCAGGTCCCCTACACCTACATCGCCGACACCAAGATCCGGGTCACGCCGGATCTGCGCCAGCAGTTCGATGCCATCATCGTGCCGCCGACGTTCGGCGGCGATTTGCCCCCGATCATCCGCGGGATGCCCATGCCGGCGGATGGGTCGGGGCCGAAGGTCGCGTGGGAGAACACCGCCGACATGCCCGACTTGGTGAGGCCGGGCATGGATTCGACTGCGGACGAGCGCGGCGGCCTCGGCCTCAGCGGCGTCGCCAACCTGGAGCAATTCGTGCGCCAAGGCGGGCTCCTCGTCACCATCGGGGCGAACGCCGTGCTGCCGATCCAGACCGACATGGCCGACGGCGTGTCGCAGGCGCCGGTGCCGCCGACGCTCATCGCCGGCGGCGGGGTGGTGCGGGCGACGTTGGCCGATGCTTCGAGCCCGATCGCGTATGGATACAGCCGCGATCTGGCGCTGTATTATGCTGCGGCGCCCATCCTGGAGGCCGGCGGGGGCGGCGGGTTTGGCCGCGGCGGACGGGGCGGCGGCAGGGGCGGGCCGGGTGCGGCGGCGCGCTCTCCGCGGCCGAGTGGCACCGGCGATTTGACCGATCCGGACGTGATCCAGACCCGGCCGCTGGAATTGCAAGAGGCGGCGCGCGCGGGGCGCGGCGCCACGCCGCCCGGCGGCTTGGATGAAGGCCAGACGCCGTGGGCCGGCGGTGCCGCCGCCGGCCGCGGCGGCCGCGCGGCTGGGCCCGGATCGGCGCCGCGAGTGATCGTGCGCTTCGCCGATGCCAAGGACTTGCCGCTGAGCGGACTGTTGCAGGGCGGAGAGGCGATTGCGAACCAGCCGGCGATCGTCGAGACGCGGCACGGCGAGGGTCATGTGGTGATGTTTGCCGCCAACCCGATGTGGCGGAACGAAACTTCGGGCGCATTCGCGTTCCTGTTCAATGCGCTCCTGAACTACCAGGCGCTCGACGCCGGCGCATCGCATTGATCCGCACGCTGTTGGAACGGGTCCCGCCGGCGGTTCCCCTGCCGGCGGCGCTGCGCCGATGGTACGACGGCGATCTCGGGTTTCGCGAGGGAGTGTCGGCGAATTTCGTCGAGACGCTCGACGGCGTCGTCAGCTACGCCTTGCCGGGGCAGGAAGGCGGCGGCGTCATCAGCGGGCGGGATCCGGGCGACCGCTTCATCATGGACCTGCTGCGCGCCTCGGCCGATGCGATCGTGGTGGGGGCGAAGACGTTCGCGGCGGTGCCGGCCTCGGCGCGGTGGCTGCCGGGCGAGCTGTATCCGCCGGCACGGGAAGCGTATGCCGCCTATCGGCGCGAAGTGCTGGGCAAGGAGCGGCCGCCGCTGCTCGTCATCGTGAGCGCATCGGGGCGCGTGCTGCTTCCCGAAAGCGCACTGCTCGTCTCCTCGCCCGAGGCGGTGGTGCCGCGGTTGCGGACCGAGTTCGGCGCGCGGCACATTTTGCTCGAGGGCGGCCCGCACCTCTTCGGCGGGTTCGTGGCCCAGGGGTTGGTGGACGAATTGTTCCTGACGCTGAGCCCGCAGTTGGCAGGGCGGGCGACCGGCGCGCCGCGACCGGGGCTGATCGAGGGGCAGGGGTTCTCGCCCGAAAAGGCGCCCTGGCTGGAGCTCGCCAGCGTGAAGCTGGGCGAGCGCGGGCATCTGTACCTGCGGTATGGGACGGCTGCGCCGCCGTTCACCGTTCACGGTTGAGCGTTCGCAACGGGTAGGAATTTTCCCGTGGACACTTTAATAGCTGCCGAGCGGCTGGAGGCACTGTTGCGGGAGCGGCGCTGGTGGCGCAGCAGGGCTGTCCCGTGGAGACTTTAAGTTCTTTGTTTTTTGGGGGTCGGAGCGGTCGCTGGGGCAGGGTTTGGGGTGCGGCCGCGGGGGGCTTTGGGGCATCTGTTGAGGGTGTGAACACGAGTTGCCTGGAGGGGCGGCGGTGCCCGCGGTGTGGGCAAGCGGAGATGCTGGTGGTGTTCGCGTCGGCGGCGGTGGATGTGACCGACGACGGCGCGGCGCTGTCGCGGTTCGGGGGAGACATCGAGTGGGGGGAAGATTCCTGGACCCGGTGTCCGGCGTGCAATCACGAGGACATTTGGCAGGCGTTTTGGGCTAGCGGAACTGTCTGGCGGCCACTTTAGGGTCTTTGTTTTCAAGTGCTTGCGGCGGCATGCGATCCGCGCAGAGGCTGGAGAAAAAGGCGCGGGCGAGGGGGCCTGCTTCGCTCCGGCCGGAGCTACGCAGGGCAAGCTCCTGCGTTGCTCGATGCAGAGCAACCGGGCGCACCCGAGCGAAGAGTGGTTCGGTTGTCAAGAGTGCGCGGCTCGCCGCCCCTGGGGGCGGCCACCTCCTCGGCCGCGCATGTATTGAGGTGAGATGCCGCCTACTGCGGCGGGCGGTGCTTTGGTCCAGCAAAAGGCTAGGGGGCGGTGCCGATTTGGGACGCGATGGCGGAGGCGAGGGCAGCGGGAGGCGTGGCGATGTCGAGCGTGAGGACGGAGGGGCCGGAGGGTTCTTCGAGGTCGGCGAGCTGGCTGTCGAGCAGGTCCGCCTTGAAAAAGTGTCCGTGCCGGGCCACGAGGCGGGCGTAGAGGAGGTCGCGGGAGCCTTTGAGGTAGACCCAGGTGAGCGGGAGGCCGCCGGCCGCGAGGGTGTCGCGGTAGGCCTGCTTGAGGGCCGAGCAGGCGACGACGAGGGATTGGCCGGCTTGGGCGGCGGCG
>DATNED010000159.1:0-13562 GCA_035553115.1 Terriglobales bacterium
GGCGCACGCGCAATTCGTCAGCGATATCGCAGATTACGGCATGAACATTCAAGCGGCGATGGAGGCTCCGCGCTTCACGAATCCGAGCTTCGGCGGCTGCACCTTCTTCCTCGAAGACCGCATCCCGGCCGCGGTGCGCGATGCGCTCGTGGCCAAGGGCGACAAGATCACGCTGGGCAACGACTACTCCGACCGCGTCGGCGGCGGGCAGGCGGTGATGCGCAACTCCGCCACCGGCGTCAACTTCGGCGCCAGCGACCCGCGCAAAGACGGCGAAGCCGTGCCCCAGCCGGGGGGCCACGGAAGTTTCTAGGATTCTGCTGCTGCCGCGGTTCGGGCCGGTTTTAGCGGAAAGAGTTCTGCCCGTGCCCGGTCACCAGAGCCACGGGTCCGGAATCCGCGGGCGCCGCGACCTGCCGGGGCGCGTCGGGCAGCTCGCCCCAAATATGCGGGTCTTCCAGGCCAATGCGCCACACGGAAAACCCGCGCAGGTGGTAGGCGCTCACCAGTTGGATCTTGGCGGCGAAGCTGCGCTCGTCCTCGACCCAGGTGATCTGGCGATGATGCCCCTCGCCCTCGATGCGATAGGAGGATTCGAGCGTCGGATCCCACTCGAGCGGCTCGTCGTCGGTGTGGATGGCCGGGCCGGAGCGGTGGAAGAGCTTGTAGACGGTGTGAAATACGCGTTTCACCTTGCCCGCCACGCGCTTGCGCACGCTGACCCGCACGCGCCGCTCCATCCAATCGGTCTGATAGGTGGGCAGCCCCAACGAGATCTTGTCGGCGGGGACGGTTTCAAGCACATGCTGCACCACCTGCTCCACCCAGGGCGCGCTGGCCAGCGGTCCAGGATGCGTGGCATCGCTCTCTGGATACGCCATGACACTCAAGAAGTCAGCGCTGTCGGCCAACCCGGCGTAGTCATAGACGCCAGAAAACCCCTTCCAATTCCCCGAGGCCGGGTCATCGCTGGTCCGCGCGGCCACCGCAACGCTTAACAGTTTGCCGTGCCGATGCAGCGCGTCCGCCACTTCGCGAACGAAGCGCGTGAAGGCTGCGCGCTGGGTCGAGGGCAGACCTTCGAAGTCAATCTGCCAGCCTGCCAGCGAAAGGTCGCGCGCCTGCTCCACCAGGGCGCCGATGGCTTGGTCGCGGGCCGTGGCGCTGCGCAGCAGCTTGATGGCATTGGTGCGCGAGAATCCGGCATTGATCACCAGAGGCATGATCGGAACCGCCGCGGCCTGCGCAATCTCCGCGAGATCGGTTGGCAGCGTGCCGCGCAACTCGCCGCGACTGGTCAGCGCGAAGCTCTGCGGCGCGATCATGCCGATTTGGCCGGCATGCGCCCGAAAGCTGGCGGCGCTGGCCATGTCGGGCATGGCATAGAACAGCGCTTGCCCGATGTCGGCCGAGGCGAACATGGTCAATGCCGCCGGAACCGCCTGCTGCGGCAGCGGAACGGAGCCCACGGCAGCGGCGCCGAGCGCCAGTGCCAGTCCAGCCTGAAAGAGGGGCCTCACTGTCTGGAGTATATCGGCTGCAAATGCGCGTTCGGTCAGTGAAAAACGCAACTCAGGTATTTACTGCAAAAGATCGGCCCCGGAGTCCCCCTCTGGGCCCGATTCGCCGGCCTCGGTGTCGGTCACAAGTTCGGCCCGGCATTCCGATGCTGACGCGCGCACGGTTCCGCCTTCAAAAAAAAACACCAGGGTGGGTTCGGGATCGTTGCGCAACTCGAAGTACTCGAGTTGCCCTGGGGGCTCGGTTTGGAACGACACCTCGAACCGGGTCAGGGTGGTGAAGTGCAGCGCCAAGCCGCTCAGCGGCACGGCCTGCCCGTTGCGCACCACGAGCATCTCTTCCACTGCGGCCCATCCCAAAGTTGCGGTGGTGGGCTCGATCCCGAAGGTCAGGCCCACCAGGCGCAGCTTCCGGTGCAAATCCAGGCGCAACCCGTCCGCTTCGATCTCCGCCAAGGGAAGGTTTGCGGCTGGGCGTTTGAAGTTTTCGAAGCGGATGCGCAGCTCCCCTAGAACGGAATGTCGTCGTCGGTGATTTCCACCGGCGGCTGTCCGTAGCGCGGCTCGTCATCCCCGCGTTCGGCGCGATGAGGCGCCTCATGCCCCGACGAGGAGGGCGCCGCCGCGGCGTGGCTGGCCTTGCCGCCGGCCTCGCCGCGTCCGCCCGTCATCACCATCTCGTTCACCACCACTTCGGTCATGTAGTGCCGCTTGTTTTCCTTATCTTCCCATGAGCGGGTTTGCATGCGGCCCTCCAAATAAACGCTCGATCCCTTGGTGAGGTACTGGCTGGCGGTTTCGGCCAGTTTGGCCCAGCAGACGACGTTGTGCCATTCGGTGCGTTCCTGGAATTCGCCGCTGTTCTTGTCTTTCCATCGCTCGCTTGTGGCCAGGCTGAATTTGGTCACGGCCTGCCCAGACGGGGTGTACTTCAACTCGGGGTCCTTGCCCAGACGCCCGAGCAAAATCACTTTGTTCACGCTGCGCGACATTGTAAGCCTCTTTGGTTGACCGCGTGCCGCGCCTGTGCTGCAAAGCTTGGGTCAGGCGCGGAGTCGGGAATTGCAATACGGATTCCATTCTAGTCACCTTGGCATACCGGCACAATCAGTCCCGCCCCGTCCCGCCCGCGTTCCTAAACCGTTTCGTCTCAATACGGAACTGCTGGATGGAATCTGCTAGCCATTCCCTTCTGGATTCGGTAAAATGGCGGTGTCGGCTATTCCGTTTTTCAGAACCATAGCCGGATCTGCATACTATTTGCAGATGGCAGTCTGCCGCCGCACCCCGTGCAATACCTCCTGCTCCATTTCGGCTACGCGTTCCTCGTGTTCGGTTTGATCGTCGAGGGGGACGCGACCTTGGTTGCAGCCATGATCTTGGCCAGCCAGGCCGGACAGCCCTACTTCGATTTGCGATGGGTGCTGGGCATTGCGTTGGGGGTGACGGTGGGCGGAAACGAGCTGCTCTATGAGCTCGGCGCCCTGGGCCGGATGCGCGGAATTCTGGCCGCCAGCTCGCATCGGCAGCGCGTATCGGGCTGGCTGCACAACTCTCGCAGCGGCTTCATGGCGCTGCTGTTTTCCCGCTTCATGTGGGGATTCCGACTGATGATCCCGTTCGCAGCCGGGATGCTGCACATTCGCCGGCGCCGATTCTCGCTGACCAATTTGGTCGGCGGCGTGGTTTGGGTCGGCGTGTTGGCGTACTTCGGGGTGGCGCTGCAGTCGCTATTCCTGCTGCTTCATGATGACCTGATGCGCTACCAGTCGCATATTGCGGTCGGCGTGTTCCTGTTCGGAATTGTTCTCGGCCTGGGCTCGATTCCCTGGCAGATCGTTCGCCGCAGCCTGCGCCGCCCCATGTCGAATTGTGAACTGGGTCTTCGCGACGCCCAGCCGCGCCCGGTTGCCGCCAAGCGGCCTCCAGCCGCCGCCAAGACGCCTGCGGTCTGGATGAAGACCGATCTCCCCTCCACCCCCAGCCAGCAGCATCCGCGATAAACGCCTTGACGGCGGCTATCCCGTTGAAGATAATCAGCTTAGGGTAGCGAGCCGGGACCATGATCAAACTCGACATCATCAACGCCGTGATTGACCGCACCGGGCTGAGCAAGGTCCAGGCCGAAGAAGCGGTCGAGGCCGTGTTCGGACGCATGAAAACTGCCCTCGAGCAGGGCGACCGCATCGAGCTGCGCGGCTTTGGCGTCTTCACTGTGCGCCCGCGCAAGACCGGCGTGGGGCGCAACCCGCGCACCGGGGCGGAAGTATCCATTGCGCCGGGACGCTCGATTCGATTCCGCCCCGGCAAAGACATCAGCACGCTGGCCTAGGTGTTCCCCTGGGCGATTCGTTGCGCGATCTGCGCCCGGCTCTGCACCGGGTCTCGTGGACTTGGGCGGCACTGCTTTTCGCGGCGACGTTTCTTGCCACTACCGTCGTCGGCGCGCGCCTTGCGTACAACTTCCACCTGGGGCGGCCCTCCTACGTTTCCAATACGGATCTATTTCCGTTCGCTTGGGTTTGGCATCATCCCGCGACCTGGCTCGGCGGCCTGAGCTTCAGCCTGCCGCTGCTTGCGATCCTGCTGGCGCACGAGCTCGGACATTATCTCGCCTGCCGCCACTACGGCCTCGATTCCACGCTGCCCATCTTCCTGCCGGCCCCGACCTTGATTGGAACCATCGGCGCGTTCATTCGCATCAAGTCGGCGTTTTTCGAGCGTTGCGAGCTATTTGACGTCGGCATCGCCGGCCCGTTGGCCGGCATGATCCTCACATTGCCGCTGTTGACCTTCGGCCTCGCCACCTCGCACGTGCTGACGCCGGCTCAGCTTCCTTTCTGGCGGCATCAGTACTTCGAGTTCGGCTGGCCGCCGCTGGCGCAATGGATCGAGCACGGCTTGCGGCCGGGAACGAGCATTGCCCAACTCTCGATCTCGCCTGTGGCGCGCGCGGCCTGGGTGGGCCTGCTGCTCACGATGTTGAATCTTGTTCCCGGCGCCCAACTTGATGGCGGCCACATCCTCTATGCTGCGTCGCCGACCCTGCACCGCATCGCGTCCTGGGGCGCAATGCTGCTCATGATCTTTGCCGGCTGGAGGTTTTGGCCGGGCTGGTTCGTGTTCGCCGGATTCATCGCGCTCATGCGGGTTCGCCACCCCCCAGTGCCCAAGGTCCAGCCCCTGGGAAAGGCGCGCGCCGCACTTGCCCTGCTCGCATTGGCCGTCTTCGCACTCACCTTCATGCTCACGCCGCTGGCTCCCCGGCAGGGGCCCGCCGTCCCGAATTTCGCGGGCCTTCGCGCCGATTTTGCCCACCGGGCAAAGCGGCGCGACCCCCGCGAACGGTGAACCCGTGAGGGAGTGGAGTGGACAATAATAGAAATAGAGGACTCACACCCCATGCAACGCGAAGCGACCGCGGTTTGGCAAGGCGATTTGCGCGCCGGCAAAGGCGCGCTCTCGACGGCGAGCGGCGTGCTGCGCGAGACGAAGTACTCCTTCAGTACGCGTTTTGAGAATGGTGTCGGGACCAATCCCGAAGAGCTGCTCGCGGCCGCGCACGCCGGCTGCTTCACCATGGCGCTTTCCGCGCGGTTGGGCGCCGCCGGGTTGACCGCCGAGCGCCTCGAAACCCGCTGCACCCTCACGCTCGACAAAGTGGGGGACGGTTTCTCCATCACCCGCAGTCACCTCGAGGTGACGGGGCGCGTGCCGGGCGCCGCGCAAGCGAAGTTCGATGCCGCGGTCAAGGAGGCGGAAACCGGCTGCCCGGTTTCCAAGCTCTTCAAGGCGGACATCTCGGTGAGCGCCCGTTTGGATAATTAAGCGTCCCGCTTATGCGGCCGCTGGCGGCCTGAATTCCGAGTGCTATCCGGCGCTGGCAGAGGTTGCATGCCCGGCGACGGTTGCGGCCAGGCTGCTCCAAACCTGCTCGCGGGTCGCGGTACGCAGCTTCGCCGGCGTGGCAAAACGCACGACCATCAACAGGTTGTCGCCGGAGCTGGGCCGCAATGTGGCTGCGGGTGCGGCATGTTCCAGCGCGGTCGAGGATTCGTGCTGCCACTCCGCGCGCGCGCGCGCATGCGCCGGGCCCATTTCGGTCTCGAGCATCGCGTTGACCCGCGCCAGCAATGCGGGCGCGTCGGCCCCGCTCGGCACGGTCATTTGCACCTCGTCCCAAAGCCATTGCCCGCGCGTGGAGTAGTTGAAGTAGCTGCCGCGCAGGGCGAAGCTGTTTGGGAAAAACACGCGCCGCCCGGTCGGGTGCCCGGCCGTGATCCAATTGCCCGACTCCAAGAGCACCGTCTTCAGCAGGCGCAGTTCGGCCACCTCGCCCACGACGCCGTTGACCTCGACCCAGTCCCCCAAGTGCATTCCGTTGCGCCCCATCAGCACGAACCAGCCGGCGAAGCTGAGGATCGCGTCCTGAAATGCGACCGTGAGCCCTGCGCCGCACAGGCCCAATACGGTTAGCAGCTGCGGCGGACGCCCGAAGAGCACCACCAGTGCCGCCAGCGCGGCGATGACCTCCAGCACCAGCCGAAGCAAATGCGCCAGCGTCTGCATCCTTCTTCGGTCCGAGCGCGGGTGCCGCAGCACCCTCCCCACCCCGCGCAGCATCAGCAGAAGCGCAGAGGCGAGCGCCAGCAACCAAAGCCCGAGCCCCAATGCGCCGTGGAGCGCTTGCTCCCGTTGGCCGTTCTCGAGCGGCTGCCACTGGCGATAGGTATCCGCCAGCTCGCCGGCAGCGTCACTCTGCTGGTCGTAGCGCGCAAGCTGCTGCTGCTGCTGTTCCAGTTTCCGCAGCATCCTCACCCGGTCGGCACCCACCAGCGTTCCGGATTTCAGATCCGCCTGCGACGCCTGCAGCCGCGTGTGCAGGCGCTCGTGGTCGGCTTGCATCGCGGTTTGCGCCGCCCGCGCCGCCGACTCCGCCGCTTCGAGGCTGCGCCATTGGCGGTGAAATTTCCAAGCCCGCGCCATCGCGCCGATCAGGCCCCCGCCGGAACCTGCCGATGCCGCCGCCGGAATCGCGCTCGCGTGCGCCGCTCCGTGGATGTTCTCATGTTCGCGCTGCAGTTGCTGCAAGCGCGCGGCGCTGCCGTCCTCGATGCGCGAAGCATCGTTGCGCGCGTCGTCCAGGCGCGACTGGTCCAATTCCAACTGCGCTTGCTCCACCGCGATCACGGCTTGCACTTTTGCCGCGCGGTCTCCGCTCGCCTTCTTCAGCGCCGCCTGCAGCGCGGTCAGATGGATCTTGTCGTCGCCAACGGCGGCGGCAACGCGATCTACGCGAGCCGCAGCCGCAGTGGACTCCGGGGTCGGCTTGGCCGGCGGCTGATCGGCGAGGCGCGCGAACGACAGGGCGAAGGAAGTGTCCACCACTTCATCGGCCAAATGCTCAGCCTGCGCCGCCAGGGAGCGTTCCTCGGGCGTGTCTGCGTCCGCCGCAAGTTGGGTCGCGGTCTGAAATAAATCCTGATCGCGGGTCAGCCGCTGTGCGATGGCGGCGTCCATCCTGCTCAGCGGCGCTGCCGCAGGAGGGCGCGCGGTGATGACGTACAGGATTACGCACAGCGCCGCGGCCACCGCGAGCGCCAGCCAGCGCAGCGGAATGCGGGCACCGATGGACGCGGGAGCTGGCGTGCTCACCTCTATATTGTCGCTTGATTCGGTCACATTCCCAGCGGATCCACATCCACTGCAAGCGCGCCGGCAGGAAACTTCCGCGCGCGAGCGAAGGCGCGCAGCTCGCGCAACAGATGCCCCAGTTCGCGGCGGCTATCGCTCTTGAAGAGGAATTGCATGCGATGCTCGCCCTTGACCCGCGCCAGCATCGCCGGGGCCGGCCCCATGACGCGCGTGCCCGGATGCGCCGCGCCTGCGGCACGCAGAAACGTCGAAGCCACTACGGCCCAAGCCTCGACCTTGGCCAAATCTTGGTGCCGAAGCTGCACTGCCGCCAGCGCCGAAAATGGTGGATAACGCATCCAGCGGCGAAAGTTCACTTCCTTCTCATAGAAGGCATCCAGGTCGCCGGTGGCCGCGGCAAGCACAGCGTAGTGTTCGGGGTGCACCACCTGCAAGAGAACTTCTCCGGCCTCGTGCCCTCTACCCGCACGTCCGGCCACTTGGGTCAGGAGTTGAAACGTGCGCTCTGCGGCGCGGAAATCGGGAAAGGAAAGGCCGAGGTCGGCCTGCAGCACACCCACCAAGGTCACGCCCGGCAGGTCGTGCCCCTTCGCGATCATCTGGGTGCCGACCAGCAGATCCCATTGGCCGGCGCGGAACTCCGCCAGCACGCGCTCGAAATGGCGTCGGCTGCTGGCCGAGTCGCGGTCCAAGCGCGCCACCCGCGCCTGGGGAAAGAGCCGCGCCAATTCTTCTTCAATCTTTTCGCTGCCGGAGCCAAGAAAATAAATATGTTCGCTGCCGCACTGCGCGCACACCCGCGGCGGAGGCGTGCTGTAGCCGCACAGGTGGCAGAGCATGCGCTGGTCGCGCCGGTGCAGGCTCAGCGCCACCGAGCAATCGCGGCAGGTGGCGTGCGCGCCGCAATGCCGGCACAACGCCACCGGCGCCCAGCCGCGGCGGTTGATCAAGATCACCGCCTGCTCGCCGCGCCCGAGCCTTTTTTCGATGGCTTGGCGCAGGGGTTCGGAGAACAGCGTCTCCGGCAGCCGCGCCGCGCGCGGCCCCTGGGCGGCGCTGGCCAGCCGGAATTCTGCGCCCATATCCACCATCTGAATCGCCGGCAGCGGACGCGGAGTTGCGCGCTCGGGCAGCGCCGCCAGGCGATACTTGCCGCTGCGGGCGTGCGCCAGGCTCTCGAGCGAGGGCGTGGCCGAGCCCAACACGATGCGGGCACCGGCCAGCTTCGCACGCATTACGGCGAGATCGCGGCCGTGGTAGCGCGGCGATTCGATTTGCTTGTAGGAGCCGTCATGCTCCTCGTCCACCACGACCAGGCCCAAGCCCGCGATCGGCGCAAAAACCGCCGAGCGCGTTCCGACTGCCACCCGCGCGGTGCCGGCGCGCAGCCGGTGCCAGTGGCGCGCGCGCTCGGACGCGCCCAGCCCGGAGTGCAGCACCGCGACCATGCCGGGAAAGGCATCGTGAAAATCCGCGAAAAGCGCCGGCGTGAGGCCAATTTCGGGCACCAGCAGCAGCGCGGTTTTCCCTTGGGCGAGCGTCCGTTCGATCGCCGCGATGTAGACCGCGGTCTTGCCGCTGCCGGTGACGCCGTGCAGCAGCACCGGGCGAGAATCTGAAGCGGCAATGGTTTCCAGTGCCGCCTGCTGATGCCGGTTCAGCGCCAGCACCCTTGCGCGCGGCGCCCAGGCCGGCGCTTGCGGCGCGACCGCCCGCTCGGTGCGAACGATCGCTCCGTGCCTCAGCAGGGTCGCAATCGCCGAGGCCGATGCCTGGGAGCGCAGGCTGGCCGCGTCCATCTCGCCCCCGGCGGCGCGCAGCATTTCAAATATCTTCGCCTGCGCGGGGGTGCGACGGCCGCGCTCGGAAGGCGCCGGCGCCAGGGCGAATCCGGTTTGGGCACGCGGGGGATCGCCCTTGCCTGGCGGCAGCGCGCAGCGCATCACCTCCCCCACCGGCGCCTGGTAATACGACGCCGTCCAAGCCACCAGCTTCAGCATGGCGTCCTCCAGCAGCGGCGCGCCATCCACCACGGCGCTGATCGGCTTTAGTTGGGCAGCCGCGATCTCGGCAGGCGCCTCCGTTCTAAGCTTCACCGCCACGCCGGTCATGGGGCGGTTGCCCCACTGCACGCGGACGCGTCCGCCCAGCACGGGTTCCATGCCCACGGGCACGGAATAGGTGAAGGCTTGATCAAGGGGCACGGGCAGCGCGACGTCTACCCAGCCAGCATGCGAAGTCACACCTGAGTCTAGAGCCGTTCTACGCCTTCAGCGACGCTTTCACTTCCGCCACAATCGCGTCGGCATCGATGCGGTAGTGATGCAGCAGCTCGGCGGGCTGCCCGCTGCGCGGGATGCCCGCCACCGCCAGCCGCCGCACCCGCACGCCCGCGGGAGCGACCGCCTCGCACACGGCGTCTCCCAAGCCGCCGGCAGCGTAGTGGTCCTCGACCGTGATCAGCAGATTGCCGCTCGCCTTCGCGGCCTCGAGCAGCGTTGCCTGGTCCACGGGACGCACACTGAATAGATCAATCACGCGAATGGCGATGCCTTCTTTCTGCAGGCGCTCTTGCGCTGCCAGCGCCTCGAAGATGGTCACGCCCGCGGCGATGACCGTGGCCTTGTCGCCAGCGCTTTGGCGCAGGACTTTGGCCTTTCCGATCGCGAAGGGCTCGTCATTTCCGTAGATCAGCGCCGCCTTCGGCCGCCCGGTGCGGATATAGCACAGCCCCGCCTTCGCCGCCACCAGCTCGACTGCGCGCCAGGTGCTGACCGCGTCGCTCGGGTACAGCACCACCGATTCGGGCAGCGCGCGGAACAGCGAGAGGTCTTCGAGCCCCATCTGCGAGCCGCCATCCTCGCCGATCGAGATGCCGGCATGCGTGCCGACGAACTTCACGTTGGCGCGCGCCAGCCCCGCCAGGCGGATGAAATCCGCCGCGCGGGTCAGAAAGCACGCGAAGGTCGAAACGAACGGAATGCGTCCGGTGGTGGCCAGCCCCATCGCCATGCCGGTCATGTTCTGCTCGGCGATGTACCCCTCGAAAAACCGTTCGGGCTGCAGCTTCTGAAAATCCTGGGTGAAGGTCGAATTTTCGACATCGCCATCCACGGCCACCAGGCGCGCATCGGCTTGGCCCAGCGCAGCCAACGCCTGCCCGAACGCCTCGCGCGTGGCCACCTGCTGGCCCGCCTTGAAATTGGGCGCCGGAGAAGCCCCGGGCGCGGCGAGCGGTTTGCCTGGCGCAGCTGGAGGGCGGGGCCACGGCTTGGGCGCGTCCGCGTCCGGCCGCATCTGCTGCTGCAGTTCCGCCACGGCGCTGTCGGCCTCCTCCCCTGCTTTCAAAGCCTTGCCGTGCCAGCCGTTCTTGTCCTCCACGAACGACACGCCCTTGCCTTTCAGCGTCCGCGCCAGCAGCACCGTGGGCTTGCCCACGCACGCCTCGGCGTTGGCAAAGGCAGCGCGAAGCTGGGGTATATCGTGCCCGTCCACCACCAGCGCGTTCCATCCGAATGCCGCCCAGCGCTGCTGATGCCCCTCCATGTCGTGCTGCAGCATGGTGGGCTGGCTTTGGCCCAACCGGTTCACATCCACAATGGCGCAGAGATTGTCCACATGGTAGAAGCTCGCCAGGCCCGCCGCCTCCCACACCGAACCCTCGGCAGTCTCGCCATCGCCCATCAGCACGAAGCTGCGATACGCTGCCCCGGCCAAGCGCGCCTGCAGCGCCATGCCCAGCCCCACCGCCAACCCTTGGCCAAGCGAGCCGGTGGGCACGGCCACGAAGGGCAATTCCGGCGTGGGGTGACCTTCCAGATTCGAACCGAAGCGGCGCAGCGTCAGCAGGTGTTCGCGCGAAAACAATCCGAGCTCCGCCCACACCGCATACAGCACCGGCGCGGCGTGGCCCTTGGAGAGGATGAACTTGTCGTTCTCTGGCGCCTGCGGACGCTGGGGATCGAGCCGCATCACCTCGAAGAAGAGCAGGGCCATGATCTCGGCCGCCGACATCGAGCTGGTGGGGTGCCCGCTGCCGGCTGCGGTCGTGGCCTGGATCGAATCAATCCGGAGCTGGGTGGCGAGATTATGCAGCGCGAGATCAGCGGATTTGGATGCCATGGGAGTGGGGTCGGCTAAGCCGAGCCGGCAAGGACGGTTTCTGGAAGCACAAAGCGAACGTGTTCATCAATGCCTTCGGCCTCTTCCACGCGGCTGAAGCCGAAGCGCACGCAGAGCGAAGCCACCACCTCCTGCACCAGCGACTCCGGCGCCGAAGCGCCGGCCGTCAGCCCCACGGTGGCTACTCCCTCAAGCCAAGCCGGGCTGATCGCATCCGCGTCGTCAATGCGATACGCTGGCGCGCCGGCGTTGGCAGCGACTTCGACCAGGCGCAAGGAATTCGAGCTGTTCTCGCTGCCCACCACCAGCACCAGGTCGGCGCGCGGAGCGACGCGCTTCAGCGCAGTTTGGCGATTCTGGGTGGCATAGCAAATATCTTGCGCCTTAGGCGCGGCGACATTGGGAAACCGCTCGCGCAGGCGCTCGATGATGGCGCGGGTCTCGTCCAAGCTCAGGGTGGTTTGGGTCAGATAGGCAACGCGGTTGGAATCGGGAACCTGGAGCTGGTCCACCTGCTCGATCGTCTCCACCACGGGCGTGCCTTCGGGCACCTCGCCCAGCAAGCCGATGATCTCATCGTGATGGCGATGCCCGATAATGACGATGCTGTAGCCGCGCCGGGTATATTCCTGGGCTTCGCTGTGCACCTTGCTGACCAGCGGGCAGGTGGCGTCAATCACCTGCAGGCCGCGCGCCCGCGCCTGCTCCCACATCTGCGGCGCGACGCCATGCGCGCTGAAGAAAATCCGGGCGCCGGCAGGGACGCCATCCAGCTCGGGCACGAACCGCGCTCCGCGCGACTCCAAACTCGAAATGACGGTGCGGTTGTGGACGATTTCCTTGAGCACATAAATGGGCGGACCGAATTTGCGCAGCGCCGACTCGACCGCATCCACCGCGCGCACCACGCCGGCGCAAAACCCGCGCGGTTTGAGGATCAGAATGGTCTTGGAAGCTCCGTCCACTGCTTCATTGTAGCCCACGGGCTTCAGCCGCCGATGACGGTGCCCTGCCGCGACGGGGCTGGTTTGCGGTCCATCTCACGCGTCTGCTGGTAGGTGTGGCGGATGCGGTGGATCACGGTCACATTGCTCAGGACCGCGATCACCCACAAGCACGCCGCCATGCGATTAAACAGCGCGCCGATGATCACCAGCACGATGCGCTCCGGCCGTTCCATGAACCCCACCTTGCAGCTGGGGATGGTGTTCTCCGCCCGCGCGCGCGCATAGCTGACCATCACCGAGCCGGTCATCACCACCGCCACCAGCACCACGTAGAAGGCGCGATTGATGCTGGCGTAGTAGACCAGCAAGCCGAAATACAGCGCCAAATCCGAGTAGCGGTCCATCACCGAATCGAAGAAGCCCCCGAAATGGCTGACGGTGTTGGTGTACCGCGCCACCCGGCCGTCCACCATGTCGAAGATGCCCGCCAGGATGATGACCAGCCCGGCGACAAAGAAATGCCCGTAGCCGAACAGCGCCGCCGCGACCAGGTTGATCACCAGCCCAATAAAGGTGAGCACGTTGGGGTTGATTCGCGCCAACGCCAGCGAGCGCACGATCTTGTCGAGAACCCATTTGCACCCCACCCCGATGGCGTGGGTATAGGTCAAAGCGTCGGGTCTCCTTCGGCATCGCGATCGTAGATGGTGCGCAGGCTCCGCACTTCGAATTCCTTGATGCCGTTCGGGGTTTGAATGCGCACCTCATCGCCGGCTTTCTTGCCCAAGAGGCCCCGTCCGATGGGTGAAGAGGTCGAAATCCGTCCTTTGGCCACGTCCGACTCCTCGCTGGTGACGAGCCAGTACACGACCTCCTCATTCTTGTCCAAATCTTGCAGCTTGAGCACCGATCCGTAGGCGGCGCGGTCGCGCGGAATGGCGTCCACATTGACCAGCGCCAACTCGGCCAGGCGTTTGCGCAATTGGCCCAAGCGGGCGTTGACGAACTCCTGGCGTTGCTTGGCCATGTGGTATTCGGCATTCTCGCTCAGGTCGCCCAGCGCCACCGCGCGCTTGAGCTCGGCCGGCAGCTCGACCGTCAATTCGTGCTCGAAGTGCTGAATTTCCTTCTCGACCTTCTCGCGGATATTTGGCGCCATGCCGGCTCCCTGAATTGAAGTGCCCCACGCCATTTTGGCATACTGGGAAGACGGAAGGCTGGAAGGCTCATGAGCGCGATAGCATCATTTCGCGTTGGCGACAAGGTGGTCTACCCCAACCAGGGCGTGGGCGTGATCGAGCATATCAGCCGCCGCGAC
>DATNED010000160.1:0-26462 GCA_035553115.1 Terriglobales bacterium
TCGTCGCCCTGCAGAATGCAGCTCGGATACTTCCATGTGATCGCGGATCCGGTCTCGACCTGCGTCCAGGAGATCTTCGATCCCCGCCCCAGGCACTTCCCCCGCTTGGTGACGAAGTTGTAGATCCCCCCGCGCCCGTCCTTGTCCCCCGGATACCAGTTCTGCACCGTCGAGTATTTGATCGTCGCTCGGTCCAGCGCCACCAGTTCGACCACTGCCGCATGCAGTTGGTTCTTGTCTCGCTTCGGCGCCGTGCACCCCTCGAGGTAGCTCACCGACGCGCCTTCTTCGGCCACGATCAGCGTCCGCTCGAACTGCCCGCTGTCGTTCGAGTTGATGCGGAAGTAGCTCGAAAGCTCCATCGGGCAGCGCACGCCCTTGGGGATGTAGCAGAACGATCCATCGCTGAACACGGCCGAGTTCAGCGTGGCAAAAAAATTGTCGGTGTACGGGACCACCGATCCCAGGTACTTCTCGACCAACTCCGGGTGCTCGCGCACCGCCTCCGAAAATGAGCAGAAGATCACGCCCGCTTCGGCCAGCTTGGCGCGGAACGTCGTCGCCACCGAGACCGAATCGAAGATCGCATCCACCGCGACCTGGGGCTCGACTCCCGCGAGCAATTCCCGCTCCCGCACCGGAACGCCCAGCTTTTCATACACCGCGAGCAGCTCCGGATCCACCTCGTCGAGGCTCTTGGGACCTGTGCCCTTGGGCTTGGGCGCGGAGTAATAAATGATGTCCTGGTAATCAATCGGCGGATAGTGCACGTTCTGCCACGTGGGCTCGGTCATCTTGAGCCACTGCCGGAATGCCCGCAGCCGCCACTCCAGCATGAACTCCGGCTCGCCCTTCTTGGCCGAGATCATGCGCACGATGTCTTCGTTCAGCCCGCGCGGAATCGTGTCGGCGTCAATGTCGCTGACAAACCCGTATTTATACTCCTGGGTGGCTAGCGCCTCCAGGTCCTGCGCCTGCGTGCTCATGCGTATCCCCTAGTACAGGGTTCCAAATCTGTACCAAAAAGTCAAGATTTAGCGCCACGCCTCCCTGCAGGGCCTTTTCTAGGTCTTCGCGTGCCGCTCGATGAACCGTTTCGTCAGCCACACCATCCCGATCGCCTGCGTCCACTCCGAGACCAAATTGCCCACCACCTGCCCCCACTTGGCGTTCACCCCGACATGCGCGTACAGCGCGATCCACGCCAGCAGCGTGAGCGACAGAAACACGGTCAGCGAGTGATCGCGCAAGAAATCCAACCACGGTCGCGACGGCTCATCCGGCGGCGGCTCATTGCTCTCGGACGACCCTTTTTCGTACATGAATTTCGTCGCCACCACCATCACCACCACGCCCGACCAGTCGGCGATGGCGTTGCCGAAGAAGTTCCCCAGGTGACTGTTCGGATCCCAGAAGCTGTACAACACGATCCAGGTCCCAAGAATCGAGCCCGCCGCCAGCGTCAGCGAATGGTTGTGGAGGAATCCGCGCATTCGCCGAGTATACGGTCCGCCCCAAGCACCAACCATTGGTGGTCTGTCAGGCCCCTTGCACTTCTACAAGAAGAGGCTTAGACTCCCTCTTGTAGAAGTGCAAAGGGAGGCGGGCATGGGCGACGAGGGTCTCGAGATGCCGCAGGGGGCGCTGGAGCTCCTCATCCTGCGAGCTCTGGCAACCGGGCCGCGGCATGGTTGGGCAATCACCGAGCGCATCCAGCAGGTTTCGGATAATGCGCTGCAGATCAAGCAGGGATCCCTCTACCCCGCCCTGCACCGCATGGAACGCCAGAAACTGCTCAAGTCCTTTTGGGGAGCCTCCGAGTCAAACCGGCGGGCCAAATACTACGAGCTGACCCGCGCGGGGCGCGCGCGGCTTGCTACGGGAACGGCGGCGTGGCATCGGTTGGTGGGCGCCGTAGGACAAGTGCTGGAGGAGGCATAATGCTTCCGCACTGGGGCCGCCGCGGCCGGAAAGAACGCGACCTTGAGGATGAACTCGAATTCCACCTGCGCCAGTCAGCGCTGCGCGAGGGCTCCCGCCGCAGGGCCGAAGCCCTGCTGGGCGGCAGCGACGCAATCAAAGAGGAGTGCCGTGCAGAACGGCGCTGGGCGGCGGCCGCGGGCTTTGGCCGCGATCTCTGTTTGGGGTGGCGGCTACTGCGGCGGAGCCCTGGGTTTGCGGTTGCCGCCATCGTGACGCTTGCGCTGGCGATCGGAGCCAATACCGCGGCCTACAGCATGCTCGCTCCGTTGCTCGAACTGCGATCGCCGTTCCGCGATGCCGATCGCATCGCCCAACTGGTTTCGGTGAACGAAAATGGGCGTAAGTTGTGGGGGAATCCCTTTTGGTCGGGCGATTTTGCCGTGTATCGCGCTCACGCTTCGGCGTTCTCCGAATTGTCAGGATGGAGCGTCAGGTCCGCCAATCTTTCGGGCGCTGGATCGGCGGCGCACGTCTCGGTGATGCAGGTGACACGCGGTTTTTTCTCGATCTGGGGTGTGGCGGCCGCCCAAGGGCGAACCTTCATGCCCAACGAGAGCGCGACTGATCGCGCCCGTGAAATCGTTCTCAGCAATCATCTGTGGCGCGGACCGTTGGGCGCGCGGCCGATGGTAGGCCGCCAGATCAGGCTCGATGGTGCGGCGTACACGGTGGTCGGCATCATGCCGGCAGCCTGGGCCCGGAATGTTATCGACGTGGACTGCTGGATTCCCCTGACGCTGAGTCCGGCACAACTCGCCGCCCATACCCGTGCCACCGTGGTGCCGCTCGATGTAGCTGGGCGCTTGCGCCCTGGCGCGACCATGGCCGAGGCGCAACAGCAAATTCTCGCACTGGCACAACAGCGAGCTGAGCGCCACGCACCCGACCGGCCTTGCAACCACTGTGTGGCCGTCGTGCCGATCGACGAAATGGTGCAACTCGAATCGGGCAACTCGGTGGCAGCATTCGCCCTGCTCATGGCGACGACTGGAATTCTCCTGGTAATCGGCTGCGCCAGTGTCGCGGGATTGTTATTGGAACGCGGCGCCGCGCGCGCCAACGAAATGGCGACTCGCGCGGCGTTAGGGGCGGCGCGGATACGCCTGGTGCGCCAGTTGCTGACCGAGAATTTGGTCTTAGCCGCGATGGCTGCTGTATGCGGCTCGCTCTTGGCCTGGCTTGGCATCGCTTGGCTGAATGCCACCGTGCTGGACCATGCGACATCCACCGCGCGGCTCGACGCCCGGGTGCTGGCGTTTACGGCGATGCTGGGACTGCTCACCGTTCTGCTCGCCGGGCTGGCCCCGGCAATCCAAATCAGCCGGCCGCGTGCGCGTCGCCAACGGCTGCGTGCCGCGCTGATTGTGGGCGAGATCGCGCTGGCGCTGGTCAGCGTGGCCGCTAGCGCTACCCTGATCCAGGACATCTGGCACGAAGTTCACGTGCCCGTCGGATACCATGCCGACGGGGTGATCGCCGCCGCCGTTGACGTGGCCGGCCCGGGATACGAGACGGCGGCCGCGCGCACGGGCTTCGCCTCCCGGCTCCTCGCCGCCGCCGCAGCGCTGCCCGCGGTGCGGAACGCAGCTCTGGTCAGCCCGCCGGGCATGCAATACGATCAGCCCAGCGTCACCGTGCGCGGTGCGCAACCCAAGCTCGACACCACGGTCAAGGTGTGGGCGGTTTCGCCGGGATATTTCTCCGCCCTCCAAGTCGGGCGACAGGCCGGGCGCGACTTCCAGCCGAGCGACGGCGCCGGGGCGACGCCGGTCGCGATTGTGAGCCAAACGGCGGCGCGCCGTTTGTTTCCCGGAGTTCCGACGGCCATGGGCCAGTACCTGCGTATTGTCCGGCAGGGTGAGCCGGTCGAGTGGCGCCAAGTTGTGGGGGTCGTAGGCGATGTCAGCGTCTACGAAGGCGAAAGTCCCGGCGAGCGGGTAAACGTCTACGAACCACTAGCGCAAGCGGGCGCATGGACCGGGGTTGGCATACTCTTGCGCTCCGCACGCGGAGCACCGGACGCCACCCCAGCACTGCGGGAAGCAGCCACGCGCCTCGATCCCGCGTTGCCAGTCTACGCCGTCCACAAGGTTGCCGGCACTGGCGCACAGGATCATGGCGGAGACGAATATTTTGCCGAGTTGCTCGGGCTGTTGGTGGGCCTGGCGTTGTTGATCGCCGCCGTCGGCCTCTATGGCGTCGTCGCCTACGCCGCCGCGCGCCGGCGGCGGGAGGTCGCCATTCGCATCGCTGTGGGTGCCACTCGGGCGCGAGTCATCCACCTGTTGGCGGCGGACGGACTCAGTCTGGCACTCATCGGTGTCGCTGCCGGCTTGCTGTTTGCCTGGCTCGATTCCTATGTGCTGGCCAACCTGTTTGCCGGCATCCCCACGCGGGGCGTGGCCCTTTTCGCGGTTCCGAGCGCAGTGCTGCTGGCCACGGCAGTTACGGCGAGCTACTTGCCCGCTCGCCGCGCGGCCGGGACCCACCCCATGTCGGTTTTGAAAGAACAATAGAATCGACCGGCGTTGACGCATGCCGCACAGTCCCCGGCCCCGTCACGGCGCGCAGCCCGCGCGGGCAGTCTCTTGCCTCGCAATTCCTCGATTATCGGCCGCCGGATCAGCGGTCTCCGCCGCGCGCAGGACGTCACAATAGCGCAGGTCACCGAGAGCACCGAGTCCGTGATATGCGCCTGCGCGCAAACGTCCGTTCGGATCCCTTGCCGCGCGGGCAAGCCCGTCCCCAAGGCGCGAGAGGTCGTCGCGGCTGAGCTAAGGAACGGTTCAGCGGCGTCAGCATGCCTACAGGACTTCCAATGCGGCGTGCCGGACCAGAATATCGCCAGCACTCGAGCGTGCCAGCACTGGACCGAGCGCGGACTCGCCAAAGCTCGATAGCGGGCGGACCGCGTCGCCCCCGGTCGTCATCGCGCCCAGCAACGGCCGCACCGCCCGCGGATCCCCCAACACCCCCACCGCCTCAATCAAATCGCCGTAATAGTTCATGTATTCTTCACTCCAATGCACCGCTCGGTTCTCCACCCCAAGAAGAGTGATCAGGGCGAGGTGGATCTGGTTTGCTTCTGCACCGAAGCGCGCAATAGCCAAATGCAATGGGCGCGGAATGAAATCTCTCTCAGGGCCGCCCAGCGCTGTCAAAGCGTAGAATGCGTCCGCTCGCCTCTGCCAAGTTGGTGCTCTGAATTCCTTGAGGATCAGTTCCAAATGCGATTCGCCGGGCTCGGCGGACCGCACTTCGGGACCCTGTCCGAACGCCACGATGCTGAACCCAAAGAACGCCGTCAAAAAGAAAATCCAGCGGAGATATCTCAATGCGAATACCCTCCTGCGTGGCTGCGCCAATCGGCATGCGTGCAAGCGCCCGTTTCCATTGGATCACGATATCGTAAGGGGATCCCGGACCAGCTTCACGGACCATCGATCAGCGAAATCCCCATTGAAATCGGTAACCGCCCAGCGTGTAGGAAGCCGAATCTATGCTCAGTGTCGTTGCGTCGTATTCAATAACCCAGTTCGTTGTGCCATCGGCACGCCCGTGGCGCCCACCGGGCAAGACGACCACCCAGCATGCCGACCGTCGCGCCCCATGGGGCGAAGAAACCTTACGCTGCTCGCCGGACTGCTCCTCTTCGTACCCGCACCCTCGCATCCAGCGACCACGGCCCTGAGCCATAAGCGAAAATCACGAAGCTCGCTGCGCTGAGCAGCATCACCAGCTCGTATCTCCCCACATTCCAGATCGGCCCGCCCGGCAAATGCACCTTCACAAGCGCGATCAGGAGCTCGCCCGCCAGCAGCAACCCCGCCACTCGCCCAAATAGCCCCAGGATCAGAAGCCCGCCGCCCACCGTTTCGAGGCCCCCGGCAAGATAGGCGAAGTAGGGTGGGAACCCCTTGGGGACGAAGTTCTGCGTCCAATGGCCCAAACCCGACAGCTTCCCCCAGCCATGCCACAGAAAAATCACGCCCAGCGCCAGCCGCAGCAGCGTCAGCGCCAGCGGCCGGAATCGGTCGCAAAAACCGCTCAGCATGGTTCCATCCTCGCACGCTGCCCCGGCCCCCCGGCGACCTCTGTTCCCTCATCCCTAGTCCCTGTATAATCCCCGCTGGAGGCAGCGTTGCAACATGAAGAAGTCTCTCTGGCTGGTGTGTGGACTGAGTCTGGTATGTTTGCTTCCCGGCGCCATCGCGCAAGGCCGCGGCGGTCGCGGGGGCGGCGGAGCGGGTGGTGGCGGCGGCTACCGCGGACCACAGCCGTTCGATCAGGTCATCACCGCGGCGGCAACGAAAGAGTCCGGCATCTTCACCGTCTACTCGCAGAAGGATCGCGCCACCGACGCTGAGCACCTCTTCTTCGCCATTCCCCCCGCCCAGCTCGACAAAGACTTCCTCTGGACCTCCCTCATCGCCCGCACCCCCTTTGGCGATGGCTACGGCGGCGACCAGGTCGGCAACCGCGTCGTGCGCTGGGAGCGCCACGACGACACCATCCTGCTCCGCCTCTACGACTACCGCATGGTGGCCGATCCTTCGCTGCCCATCGCCTCCGCCGTCCAGGCCTCGGACAACAGCTCCATCGTCATGGCCTTCCCCATCGAGGCCCTGGACGCGAACCAAGCCGCGGTGATTGATGTCACCCGCCTGTTCGACACCGAAGTCGAGGAGTTCAGCCCGCGCAACCGCTTGGGCGCGCGCGGCTTCGACGCCTCCCGCTCCTACATTGACGGCGCCCGCGCCTTTCCCCTCAACGTCGAGGTCGAGGCCACCCAAACCTACACCACCCCTCCCGCCACCCCTGGCGCCGGCGCTGCCGCTCCCGGCCGCGGCGGCCGCGGTGGCCGCGGCCCCACCCCGCCCAGCCAGACCGTGCGCATGCACTTCAGCATGATCAAGCTGCCCGACAACAAGATGACGCCGCGCCTGTTCGATGACCGCGTCGGCTACTTCACCGTCTCGCAGCAGGACTTCGGCCGCGACGAGCCCCGCGCCCCGATCCGCACCTACATCACCCGCTGGCGCCTGGAGAAGAAGGATCCCTCCGCCGCCCTCTCCGAGCCGGTCAAGCCCATCGTCTACTACGTGGATCCGGCAACCCCGATGAAGTGGCGTCCCTGGGTGCGCCGCGGCATCGAAGACTGGCAGCCCGCCTTCGAGCAAGCCGGCTTCAAGAACGCCATCATCGCCAAAGACGCCCCCACCCCCGCCGAAGACCCCACCTGGAGCCCGCAGGACATGCGCAATTCCATGATCCGCTGGCTCCCGTCCACCACGGAAAACTCGGTCGGCCCCAACATCCACGATCCCCGCACCGGCGAAATCCTCAGCGCCCAGGTCGAGATCTATCAAAACGTGCTCAATCTCGCCAGCGACTGGTACTTCGATCAGGTCGGCCCGCTCGATCCCCGCGCCGCCACCCTGCCCTTGCCCGACGACCTCACCGGCCGCCTCCTCGAGTACGTCGTCGCCCATGAGGTCGGCCACACCCTCGGCTTCCAGCACAACATGAAGTCGAGCGCCCTCTACGACGCGCGCAAGCTCCAGGACCCCGCCTGGGTGCACACCATGGGCCATGTCGCCACCCTGATGGATTACTCCCGCTTCAACTATGTCGCGCAGCCCGAGGATCACATTGATCCTGCGGACCTCATCCCCAAGATCGGCCCCTACGACAAGTGGGCGGTGCATTGGGGCTATGCCCCCATTCCCGGCGCAACCACCGCCGATGAGGAGAAGCCCACCCTCGACAAATGGTCCGAAGAGCAGGACAAGACCCCTTGGCTTCGCTTCTCGACCGACCACTCCAATGCCAGCGACCCGGGCGAAAACACCGAAGCGGTGGGCGACCAGGACGCCATCTTCTCCACCGGCATGGGGGTCAAGAACCTTCACCGCGTGATGCAAATGCTGGTCAAGGCCACCACCGAACCTGGCGGCAAGCCCTACGACCGCATGAGTGAGGTCTACGCCCGCATCCTCGGCCAATGGGTGCTGGAAATGAATCACGTCGCCGTCATCGTCGCCGGCGTGGATTCGCAGGACAAGCACAGCGACCAAACCGGGGTTCAGTTCACCCCGGAAACCAAGGCGCGGCAGGCAGCGGCAGTGGCGTTCTTGAATGCCAATGCCTTTGCCACGCCCACGTTCTTGATCCGGCCCAAGATCACCCGCATCTTCGAACCCTATGGCTCAATGGAGCAGATCCGCACCAGCCAAACCCGGGTCCTGACCACGCTGCTGCAAGACCAGCGCCTCGAGCGCCTGGTCGAGCTGCACGCCGAAGATGGCGCAGCCGCCTACGCGCCGGTGGATTACCTCGCCGATCTCCGCCACGGCATCTGGAGCGAGCTCGACGCCGCCAAAGTCGAGATTGACCCCTATCGCCGCAACCTTCAAGATAGCTACATTGACCTCGTCGGCCAAAAACTCGGGGAGAACACCGCCGCCATGGCCGAGCCCCAGGCCCTGCTGCGCTACGAGCTGACCTCGCTTTCGAGCGCGATCCGCGCCGCCGAGCCCAAAGCGGCCGACCGCGGCACGCGCGCGCATCTCGAAGCCGATCGCGACCAGATCGCCAAAGCCCTCGATCCCAAGTTCGTCCGCCCCGCCGCGCCCGGCGCGAGCGCCGGGCGCGGCGGCTTCGTCAACCCCTTCGATTCCCCGGACGGCGTGCTCGACTGCTGGCCCGACTACGCCATCTATCACTGAAGAAAGCCTCAAGTCCACAGTTTCAAATGCGCGACGGGGCGAAGCCCCGCAAAAGGTGGCCGTGCCACCTTGAAACTGGAAACTCGAAACTGCTACGCTGACCCGCATGCGGCTCCGTCCACTTGCGGCCCTTTCCCTGTTTCTCCTCGCAGCCACCGCACCCGCGGCTTCCCAAGGCCGCGGCCGCGGCGCGAACGCCGCGCCGCCGGTGCTGCTCAAGGCCGCGGCGGTGCTCAACGTGAAGACCGGCGCGTATCTGCGCCCGGGCATGGTGCTGGTCGAGAATGGCCGCATCGCCAAGGTCGGCGCCGATCTTGCCGCTCCCGCCGGAGCCGAGACCCTCGACCTCGGCAACCTCACCCTGCTTCCCGGCCTGATTGACGCCCACGTGCATCTGTTCCTGCACGCCGCCCCGCCCGGCCAGCGCGTGGACGAAGCCGGACAAACCGTGCGCGAATCCGTGCCCGAGCGCACCATCCTCGCCACGCTCGCCGCCAAGTCCGACCTCATGGCGGGCTTCACCGCCGAGCGCGACATGGGCACCGAGGGAGCCGGCGCCGCCGATACCGCCGTCCGCAACGCCATCAACCGCAGCCAAATCCCCGGCCCCCGCATGTGGATCAGCGGCAACGCCATCTCCATCATCGGCGGCCACGAATCCGCCCGCGGCTACAACCCCGCCATCCCCATCCCCGATAACGCCGACATGGTCACCGGGATTCCGGAGATCGTCGCCACCATCCGGCGTCAAATCAGCCTGGGCGCCACCTTCATCAAAATGTACGAAACCGGCAGCGAGCGCATGGTTAATGGCGAATTCCACGTGCAGTACCAGTTCACCGAACCCGAGCTCGCCGCCGCCGTCCAGGAGGCTGCGCGCGAGGGCACCTTCGTCGGCGTGCACGACAACGGCGAGCCCGGCACCCTCTACGCCGCCCAGGCCGGCGTGGCCTCGATTGACCACGCCACCCAGCTCAGCCCCGAGACCATGCGCCTCATGGTCCAGAAGCATATCTTCGCCGTGCCCACCTTCACCATCTTCGAGTTCTTCGCCTCGCCCGAGGGTGGCGGCCGCGGCGGCCCCAACCCGACCAACGAGTACAAAGCCGCCGAGTTCCGCAAGCAAATCGCCGCCGGCGTTCCCTTCGCCATGGGCAGCGACGTGGGTCCGTTCCCGCACGGAACCCAAGCCAAGGAATTCTATTGGATGGTGCACTACGGCATGGCCCCGCTCGCCGCCATTCAGGCCGGCACCATCAACGCCGCCGAGCTGCTGCGCGACGACAAGGACATCGGCAGCCTCGATCCCGGCAAATTCGCCGACATCGTCGGCGTTGCCGGTGATCCGCTGCAGGACATCACCCTGCTCCAGCACGTCGCCTTCGTTATGAAGGGCGGCGTGGTCTACAAGGGCGGAAGCATCTAGTAATCAATTGCCGCGGCCGCCCAGCGGCGGCGGCACCAACCGCGGCGTGCCAAACACCAGCGGCGTGGCGGCGCTGCCGCCTGGCGGCGCGAAGCTCGCCGGCAGCCACGTCTCTGCCGATTCCCCCGTGGGCAGCTGCACCACGTGCGGCGTGATCATGACCACCAGTTGGTCGCGCTTGGTCTGCCGGTTCTCGGCCGAGAACAGCTTTCCGAACCCCGGCACCTGCGACAGCCCCGGCAATCCCGCCAGCGTCTTCATTTCCTGCTGATCAAACAGCCCCGCCAACAGCGCCGGCTCGTTGTTGCGCAGGGAAATCGCCGTCAGCACATGCCGGCTGGCCAGGATCGGAATATTGTTCGTCGCCACCCCCGACAGTGCGGTCTCGGTGATGTCCACTTGCAGCCGCACGCCGCCGCGGTCCGTCACCCGCGGCGTGAGCTTGGCATCGAGCCCCAGGTCCTGATAGGTGAACGACGGGAACGGCTGCACGAAGCTGCCGTTGCCCAGCACCTGCGCGATCTGCGGGCTCAGGCTGATGGGCGAAAACGAGGCATTGATCACCGGAAACTTCTGCCCGATGTTCAGTTCCGCCGCCTGCCCGCTGCGTGCGCGCAGCAGCGCCGTTTCCACGCTGGTCACCTGTCCCGATTGCGCGCCCAAGTTTGCGGTCGCGCTTGGCACCGAGATCGCCATCAGCGTCGCGCCGCCGCCAAATACGACAAAGGGATTCTGCAGCAGCGGCGAGAGCTGCTGCTGCAGCCCGCCCAGCGCTCCCGCGCCCAACTGCCCCGAATTCAGGATCGCATTCAACCCGCCCTGCTCGAACAAGTTGAAGATCTCCTGCGCCTGGCTCGTATTCTGAGCCAGTTGCTCCAGCAGCGGCCCCAGCGCGAACATGGTGAACTCGTCCGGCACGGCCATGCCCAGATTCCGCGCCGTGGTCGCGTTCAAATCCAGAATTCGAACCTCGAGCACCACCTCGCCCGGCGTTCCGCGCAGATCCACGAACAGTTGCTCGGCCGCGTCGAGCTGCTCGGGCGCGGCCCGCACCGTCAGCGCCTTCTGCCCCGCGTCCACCGAGGCGTCGCGCAATCCGAGCAGCGACTTGGCCGTATTGGCGATCTCGTTCAGCTGCAGTCCGTCATTCACCCACGGCAAATAAAACGTCCGCACCCCCAGCGGCGTGCGGTCGCGGAGTTGCTCGGGCTGCGCCAGGTACAGCGTGTGCGCGTCGAGCGCGATCCATCCCGTTCCGCCCAAGTCGTCGAGCGCCGCCATGGCTTGGGAAAACGTGGCATCGGTCAGCGTGAAGTGCAGGCTGCGCTCGGGCACGGCATCGGCGACATACGCCCGCAGCCCGAAAGCCGCGGCGATCTGCGCCGCGGCTTGGCGCAGCGTCCCCCGCACTTCGAAATCGTGCGCGCCTGGCGTCGGCTCGATCCGCACCGGCGGCGCGGCCTGCTGCACCCGCATCTCGCTGTCGGTGGATGTGGGCGTCTGCGCACTTGGATACAATCCGGCCAGCCCCTGCCGTGCATCCACGTTCTCGGGTTCGAGCTCGAGCGCCGCCCGATACTCGAGGGCCGCATTTCCCGCCTGCCGTGCCAGCGCGTATCCGTGGGCCCGTTCCAAATGCGCCAGCGTCGCCCGCTGCCGCAGCGTATCGCGCACCGATCGGTTCTCGAGGGTCGGCGATTGCGCTGCCGCCTTCTCGGCCAGCAGATACGCCGCATCCAACTGGCCATGCTGCGATGCCCTCAGCGCCTCGCCCATCAGCCGCTGCGCCGAGGGCGTCGTCGAAGCCCCCGCCGCCACGCCCAGCAGCAACAAAGCAGCGGCACACTTCGGCCTCAGGCGGTTCCAGAGCACCATCTATTATAAAGAGCGCATGTCGGCCGACCGCGTTCCAACTTCCCGTACTTTGGGCCTCGGCACCGAAGTTCAGTATTTGAAAGGAGTTGGGCCGCGCTGGGCGGAAGTGCTTGCTGCCAAGGGCATCTTCACCATCGAAGATCTCATCCTCACCCTCCCCTTCCGCTACGAGGACCGCAGCCGCCTGCTTCCTGTTCATGCCTTGGTCGAGGGCGAAACCGCCACCGTCGTCGTCCAGGTCCGCACCCTCTCGCACGGTCGCACGCGCGGCGGCCTGCAGCTGCTCGAGATGCTGGCCGGCGACGGCACCGGGAATCTTCGCTGCATCTGGTACCACGCCGAGTATTTCCGCGACCGCTTCCAATCCGGTCAAACCCTCGCCCTCTACGGACGCCTCACCCGCGAAGCCGGCCGGCTGGCCATGCGCCAACCCGAGTTCGAAGTGCTCGAAACCGAAAAAAAAGACGATCCAGACTCCGACCTTGGCGACTCCATCAAGCTCGGCCGCATCGTCCCGGTCTACGAGGCCATTGGCCCGCTTACCGCCGCCCGCCTCCGCACGCTTGTCTACCGCGCCCTCGCCTCGCTCCCGCCCGCCCTTGAGGATCCCTTGCCCGCGGAGCTCCGCGCCCGCCACCGACTTCCCGGACGCCGCCAGGCGCTCGACGAAGTCCACTTCCCCCCGCCCGACGCCTCGCTCGATCTGCTGCAGCAGGCGCGCACGCCCGGCCACCGCCGTCTCATCTTCGAAGAGCTCTTCTTCCTTCAAGCCGGCCTCGAACTCAAGCGCCGCCGCATGCGCCGCCAGCCCGGACCCGCCATCGCCCTCAACCCCGGCATCCGCGACCAGCTCAAGCGCGTCCTCGCCTTTCATCCCACCAGCGACCAGAAGCAAGCGCTCAAAGAAATCGCCGCCGACCTCTGCAGTGGCCATCCCATGCGCCGCCTGCTGCAGGGTGACGTCGGCTCGGGCAAGACCATCGTCGCGCTCGAAGCCGCCATCATCGCCATCGAAAACGGCTGGCAGGTGGCGCTGATGGCGCCCACCCAAATCTTGGCGGAGCAGCACTATCTCTACGCCCGCAGCCGCCTGCCCGGCTACCGCGTCGCTCTCGTCACCGGCGCCCAAAACGCCGCTCTCCGCCGCCGCGCCGCCGCCGCAGAGCCGCAGTTGGTCATCGGCACCCAGGCCCTGCTCGAAGAGCACGCTCGCCTCCCGCGCCTGGGCCTTGTCATCGTGGACGAGCAGCACCGCTTCGGCGTGCTCCAGCGCTTCCATCTCATGCGCGCCGGCGCGGCCCCCGCAGCGGCCCACGACGCGCCCCCCCCGCATCTGCTGGTCATGACCGCCACGCCCATTCCCCGCACCCTCGCCCTCACCCTCTATGGCGATCTCGACGCCAGCCTGCTCCGCCACCCGCCGCCCGGCGCTCTGCCCATCACCACCCGCGCCGTGCCTTCAAGCCGCGCCCCCGAGGTCTACGAGTTCGTTCGCGCGGGCTTGGCCCGCGGTCGCCAGGCCTACTTCGTCTATCCGCTCATTGAAGAGTCCGAAGCGCTCGACCTCAAGCCCGCCCTGCGCATGTTCGATCACCTCCGCGCCCTCTTCCCCGAGTTCCGCCTCGGCCTGCTGCACGGCGCGCTCCACGCCGCCGAAAAGCAGGCGGTCATGGCCGGGTTCCGCGCCGGCGACATCCACGCGCTCGTCTCCACCTCCGTCATCGAGGTCGGCGTAGACGTTCCCAACGCCACCTTCATGGTCATCGAGCACGCCGAACGCTTCGGCCTGGCCCAACTGCACCAGCTCCGCGGTCGCATCGGCCGCCCTCAGCCCTTGCCGGTCGCGCCTCGAGACCGCTCCTGCTGCTTCCTCCTCCATGGTGAGCTCAAAGGCACCGCCGCCCGGCAGCGCCTGCGCGCGCTGGTCCGCACCCGCGATGGCTTCGAGCTCGCCGAACTCGACCTCACGCTGCGCGGCCCCGGCGAATTTTTCGGCACCCGCCAGAGCGGGTTGCCGCTGCTCACCGTCGCCCAGCCCGTCCGCGATCAGGAATTAATGGAGCTCGCCCGCTCCGAGATCCGCACCCATCTCGACACCGCCGCACCCTCCGACCTCAAGCGCCTTGTCGCCCTTATCCAGCAGCGCTGGCAGCGCCGCTACGGCCTCGTCGAAGCTGGATAAACACGCAAGGCCGATGCTGCTATGCGGCCCGTCGCGGCGTGTACACCGGCTGCGGCCGCGCCGACAGCCGTCGCATCCGCGTCCAGTCGTACCAGAATTCCCGCCCGCAGTCCAAGCACGTCACATGCGCCTGTGGAACCCCAGGTACCCCCTCCGCCGTCCGCTTCCCGCCCGCTTCGGGTATCACCATGGGAAAGCTGAGATGGTTGTGCGGACATCCTAAAATGGAAAACGCCATCGCAGACTCCTCAACTGCTTGGATGCCGCCCCGGACCCAAAGGTGGCATTGCCGCCACCCGCGCCACCAGCTTGCGATGCACTTCCTGCGGCAGCGGCGCCTTCACGCAGTTGCCATTGTGCGCGCGGTAGATCTCGATCGTTTTCTTGCAGCTCGCCACCAGCCTTCCGCAGCCCACGCAGCCGCGCACATGCGCCTCGAACGCGATCACCACCGTCGCCGTCAATTCGCCGTCCAGGTACCCGCCCAGCGCATCGGCGCATTCCTTGCATTGCATGCTCACGCTCCTTGCGCCTCGCGCAGATGGAAATGCCGGCTCAGCCGCCCGCGCAGTTGCAACCGTGCGCGCAGCAGCCGCGACTTCACCGCCGCCTGGCTGATGCCCAGCGCCTCGGCCGTCTCCTCGGTGGAAAGCTGCTCAATATCCCGCAGTTGGAACACCATCCGGTAGGGCAGCGCCAGCGCGTTCAGCGCCCGCTCCAAGATGTCGCCCAACTCGGTCGCCTCGAACTGCTCTTCCGGATTGGGATGCCAGTCGGCCACCTCGCGCGGCACGTTCCCTTCTTCGGTCGCCACTTCTTCATCCAGCGAAACCACGTTCTTCCGCCGCTGCCGCAGCTTCATCAGCGCCTGGTTGACCGCGATCCGCACCATCCAGGTGTAGAGCTTCGACTGCTGCTGGAACTGGTCCAGCTTGGCATGCACCTTGAGGAACGTCTCCTGCAGCACGTCCTCGGCGTCGGCGGCATTCCCCATCATTTGCAGCGCCAGCCGGTAGATCCGCCGCTCATATCGCTCGACGATGGTCTCGAACGCGCCGGCATCGCCGGCCCGCGCGCGGGCGACCAAGGCCCGCTCGTCGTCCACGCCCTCCAGCGTCGCCATCCCGATTTCCGTTTCCGTCCTCATCTCCTCTTCCCACAATTCTACTTCCCCTCTCTCCTTCCCTCTCCTCCCCCCAACCGTGGGGATGGTCCTTTCCTCTCCCTCCCGCATATCCTCTTCCCATGGCCGTCGCCCACCTCGCCCCCGGCGCCCCCGATCCTGCCCTAATGGCTTCCGCCCTGCGGGACTTTCTCTCCACCCACGAGGGAGTGCACGTCTCCGAAGCCGGCCAGCCTGTAGCCCGCCTCGACTCGGCCTCCGGTTACGCCCTCGATTGCGCCTCCGGCCATTTGGTCTTCCACCTTTGGAGCGCCGACGCCAACTTCGTCCGCCGCGTCCTCCGCGCCGCCCCGCGCGACAGCCAGCGCATGGATCTCGACTGCTGGCGCATGGGCCACCCCCGCCCCACGCGGGTCGTGCTCGACGCGCGCTCTCCCTTGCTCGCTTCCCCGGCCCAGCCCCGGGCCCAAGCCAGAGAAGACTTCCAATCGCAGTTGCTCGCCGCGATCACCCGCGCCTGGCCGGGTTGGCACCTGGATCGGGCCGCCACCGGCCCGGCCGAGCTGCGCACCTCCGGCGGCGCCTCGGGCCTGCTGCGCTTGCTCTTCCGCCGCCAGCACCAGACCCTCGCCTGGCTCGCCCTCGAGGCCGGCGAACCCGCCGGCGCCTACGACGCCCTTCTCGCCCAAGGTCTTGCCTGGATCGAATTGCTGCGCGCGCGCAATTCCAACTCCCCGCTCAAATCCGTTCATCTGGTGCTCCCCGAAGCCGCGCGCCGCGTGCTCGCCGGGCGAAGCCGCTGGCTGCGCTCCCATCCGCCCCTCGCCTGCTTCCGCTTCGATGCCTCCTCGGGCGAGCTCGAAGCCACGCCGCTCGAAGACGACGGCAACTGCTCCACCGTCCTCCGCCGCGCCCCGGCCCGCGCTTCGGAACCGCAATCCCCCGCCTCCGCCGAACTCCTCGCCCATGTCCGCAGCCGCTGCCCCGATGCCGCCTGGGAGATCGGCCCCTCGGGCGCAGGCCGCGTCCTCGTCTTCGGCCTCGAAGTCGCGCGCGAAGCCCTCCCCGGTGAGCTCCTGGCCCCGCACTACTTTGGTATTGGCCGCGAGGCCTCGCCGCTTGTTCCCGCCGCGCAGCCGCTCCTCGACCGCTTGCTCGACCAAGTGGCCCGCGAACGCGTCCCCGGCCGCGACGCCCGTGCTCCGCTCTATGCCCTCCAGCCCGAACGCTGGATGGAGCATCTGCTCCGCGCCGATCCCAGCCGCCTCGATCCCAGCCTCGCTTCCGGTGCCATCCAATCCCAAATCTCGCTCGGCACCGGCCGCATCCTCGATCTGCTCGCCCTCGACCGCGACGGACGCCTCGTCGTCATCGAGCTCAAAGCCGGTGAAGATCTCGGCTTTCCGCTGCAAGCGCTCGACTATTGGCGCTGGGTGCGCCACCACCAGCATCTCGGCGACTTCGAGCGCCTGGGCTACTTCCCCGGCCGCGGCATCAGCCCGCTCCCGCCGCGGCTCTGGCTCGTCGCCCCCGCTCTGCGCTGGCATCCCCACACCGATCTCGTCGCACGCTGGTTCTCCTGCCAAGGCGATAACGCCGTGCCCCTCACCTGCCTCGGTCTCAATGAAACCTGGCGCGCCGGATTCCAGGTCCTGTTCCGCAAGCATCTCTCCGCGGCCTGACCACGAAAGCGAACGAGTTGTCGGACGTGGCAAGCCCGAGGTCGAGGGCGGGGTCCCGCCTTCGCTCCCGCCCCGCTGCCGGGAAGCGAATCTCGCCCGCCTCGCCTCGACCGGCCACGAAGGCGAGGGGAGGCCGACCAACGGGAGGCCGCGGGGCGCAGCCCCGCAAAAAGTGGCCGTGCCACCTGTTGTACACTGCGAGCGTGAACGCCGTGCGCACCCCTCGCCTCGCTCTCCTCGCCCTCCTTGTCCCGCTCGCCTGCGCCCAAGCGCCCCCGCTCGCTGGCACCTGGAAAGGCACACAAACCTTCACCCGCGGCACGCAAACCACGACCGTCGAAACCACCTACGTCCTCAGCGCCAGCGGCGCCACGTTTTCCGGCCTCGTGTTCACCCGCGGCGACCGCCGCGAAGTCGTCAACGGCACTGTGGACGGCACCCACCTCGCCTACGGCCTCCGCAACCCCTTCGTGCCCGAGAGCACGCCCCAGCCCTTCACCGCCGAGCTCACCGCCGACGGCCTCGCCGTCACCGCCGTCCGCCGCCCTCCGCCGCCGGGCACGCCCGCCCGCGCCGGGCGGGGTCCGGCGCCGCCGCTGGTGTTGCATCGCATCTCCGATGACACCGTGTACCACCTCCCGCCCGCGCTCGCCCACGCGCCGCTTCCGCCCTTCCGCGCCCTTCCGCCCAACGGCCTTGCGCTCACGCCGCCCATGGGCTGGAACAGTTGGAACAAGTTCCACGCCGCGGTGAACGACGCCGGCGTGCGCGCCATGGCCGACACCATCGTCTCGAGCGGCATGCGCGATGCCGGCTACGTCTACGTCAACATTGACGACACCTGGGAGGGCACGCGCGACGCCCAGGGCAATATCCAATCCAACTCGAAGTTCCCCGACATGAAGGCCCTCGGCGACTACATCCACTCCAAGGGGCTGAAATTCGGCATCTACTCCTCGCCCGGCCCCAAGACCTGCGCTGGCTACGAGGGCAGCTACCTGCACGAAGACCAGGACGCCCGCACCTGGGCCTCCTGGGGCGTGGACTACCTCAAGTACGACTGGTGCAGCGCATCCTCGGTCTACGGCCCCGAGGAAATGAAGCAAGCCTACGAGAAGATGGCGCTTGCGCTTCGCGCCACCGGCCGCCCGATCGTGCTCAGCCTCTGTGAATACGGCTGGCTCGACGTCGGCGAGTGGGGCGCAGCGGCCGGCGGCAATCTCTGGCGCACGACCGGCGACATCAGCGACCGCTACGCCTCCATGGCCAACATCGGCTTCAACCAGAACGGGCGCGAGTCGGCCGCCGGCCCCGGCCACTGGAACGATCCCGACATGCTGGAAATCGGCAACGGCGGCATGACCGACGACGAGTACCGCACCCACCTGAGCCTTTGGTCGCTTTTGGCTGCGCCGCTGCTCGCAGGCAACGACCTCTCGAAGATGACGCCCGACATCCGCGCCATCCTCACCAACCGCGACGTCATCTCCGTGGATCAAGACAAGCTCGGGCGTCAGGGCACGCGGGTTTCGCAGCAAGGCTCGCTCGAAGTCTGGAAAAAACCCCTCGCCGGCGGCGCCGCCGCCGTGGGCTTGTTCAACCGCGGCGACCAGCCCGCCTCGCTCACCGTCACCTGGAGCGACCTCGGCCTCCCCGCGCGCCCCCGCGCGCGCGATCTTTGGACCCAGCAGGACCTCCCGCGCGCCGCCGGCTACACCGCCCAAATCCCCGCCCACGGCGTCGTCCTGCTGCGCGTCCGCTAAAATAATGTTGTGACCCCTTCGGCGGCGCCTGCCGCACCGCTCGCAACTCCCTTCGCCTCCATCGCCGACGCCGTCGCCGATCTCCGCGCCGGCCGCATGGTGGTTGTGGTGGACGACGCCGACCGCGAAAACGAAGGCGATCTCACCCTCGCCGCCGAACACGCCACGCCCGAGGCCATCAACTTCATGGCCCGCCACGGCCGCGGCCTGATCTGCGTCGCGCTCACCCCCGAGCGCCTCGCCGAACTCGGCATCCGGCTCATGACCGAGGCCAACACCAGCAATTTCGGCACCGCCTTCTGCGACTCGGTGGATGCCCGCGCCGGCGTCTCGACCGGCATCTCCGCCTCCGACCGCGCCCGCTCCATCCTCGCGCTGGTGGACCCGGCAACCCGCCCTCACGATCTCGCCCGTCCCGGCCACATCTTTCCCCTCCGCGCGCGCCCCGGAGGCGTGCTCGCCCGCGCCGGGCAGACCGAAGCCGCCGTGGACCTCGCCCGCCTCGCCGGCCTGCGCCCGGCCGGCGTCATTTGCGAGGTCATGAACGAAGACGGCAGCATGGCGCGCGTGCCCGACCTGGCCCGCTTCTGCGCCGGGCATGGGTTGAAGATGATCACGGTCGCGGACCTGATCCGCCACCGCTTGGAGCACGAACGGCACGTGCACCGCGTCGGCGAGGCCGATCACGCCACCGCCTACGGCCGCTGCCGCCTGATCGCCTATCGCAGCCGCCTCGACCACGACGCCGAGTTCCACTCCGCGCTCGTCTTTGGCAACCCCGCCGCGCACGCGCCCGCGCTGGTGCGGGTGCAATCGCATTGCCTGATGGCCGCTTGGGGCGCCAACGGCTGTGCCTGCGCCGGCAATCTCTCCTCCGCGCTCGCCCGCATCCAAGCCGAAGGCAGCGGCGTGCTGATTTACCTGCACCAGAACAGCCCCGGCTACGCGCTCACCGGCGAAGCTGCAATCGCGCACCTCGGCCCCGCCGCATCCGAGCCCTCCGACCACCGGCCGCCGGCGGGCGCCGGCGATGCCTCGCCTTCGGTTCAGCGCCAGATCGGTCTGGGCGCGCAGATGCTCGCCGACCTCGGCATCCGCGAGCTGCGCCTCCTCACCGACCACCCCCGCCGCCTGGCCGGCCTCGAGGGTTACGGCCTGCGCGTCGTGGAGCACGTGCCGCTGCATCCATGAGCAGCGAACCCGAGCGCGTGGACGTCTCCCTCTCCGAAGGCATCGAGATCATCTGGAAAGACGGCCACCATAGCCGCTACGCCATCGCCGCGCTCCGCGCCGCCTGTCCCTGCGCCACCTGCAACGACCTGCACGGCACCGGCGCGCCGCTTCCCGCGCCGCCATCGCTTCTGCCGATCTTCAAGCCGTCGGGGGCGACCCTCACCGCGGTCAAGCCGGTCGGCCACTACGCCCTGCACTTCGACTTCAGCGACGGCCACACCACCGGCATTTACACCTGGGAGTACCTCCGCTCCCTCTGCCGCTGCCCCGATTGCACCCATCGCGGCGGCATCGAGGCGCACTGAGCAGCGCGGTTGCCCGCGCCATTCAACCGTACGCTGGGGCCGCGCGACCCGGCCGACTGGGGCTGCCGGGGCCCCCAGTCGGCCGAGCAGGCCACGCGCGCTTCTCCAGCGGCGCGTCCGCATAAGCGGGTCGCTCGGCACAGCGGCACGGCGATGTCCCAGTCGTGGCCGGGCACCGGCGAGGCGAAGTCACAGCCGCGGACGGACAGCCGAACGGGGTCCCGCGCCAGTCATCGATGCGCAGCTAGCGCCTTCTGCAGCGCCGCCTCGGCCGCATCGAGCTCCGCCCCCGCCTGGGCAAACTGCCCCTGCGCGGTCAGTTGCCGGTACTTCTCCAGGTGGCCCTCGACCTCGCGCAGCGTGGCCGCTCCGATCACCGGTCCCCCCGCTGGCCCTGTCGAAGCGGCGCCCGCCGGCCCCGCTTGCGCCCCGCCAGTTGCTGCAGAGTCCGCGGCGGCGGGCGCGGCCTGGCCGCTGGCCGGCACCGCCAGGGTCGCAATCGCCGTCGCCAGATCATCGCTATAGACCAGCCGGTTCCCCACCGCCAGCACCACCTTCTTCAGCTCCGGCAGCTTCGCCTGCGGCGCTTGGATATAGATCGGCTCGACGTACAGGAATGTGCCGTCCACCGGCAGCACCAGCGTCGTGGCGCGAATCACCCGGCTCCCCTGTTGGTTCCACAAGCTCAGGTCCTTGCTGATGTTCCGGTCCTGATCCACGCGGCTCTCGATCTGGAGCGGCCCGTAAATCAGCTCCTCCTTGGGCAGGCGGTAGAAAATCAATTGCCCGTAATGCTGGGGATCGCACCGCGCCGCCACCCAGGCAATCAAATTATCGCGGCTATGGCTGGTGAAAGGCACCAGCAGCACGAACTCCGCCTGCGCATCTCCCGGCAGCCGCAGCATCACGTAGTAGGGCTTGGTCGCTTGCGTCTCCTCCTGCGCCACCACTTGCCGCGCGATGTCCCACTGGTCTTCCTTGTTGTAGAACACCTGCGGATCCTGCATGTGGTACAACCGGTAAATCTCCGCCTGCGCGTCGAAGAGCTGCTGCGGGTACCGGATGTGCGCCTCGAGCGAGGCCGGCATCGCCGCGCGCGGCAGGAACAGGTTGGGAAACACGGCGCGGTACGCCGCCAGGATCGGATCATGCTCGTCGAACACGTACATCCGCACCGTGCCGTTGTAGGCATCCACCGTGATCTTCACGCTGTTGCGGATGTAGTTCGCCTCCCCGTCGCCGAATTCCACCGGTTGCGCATACGGATGGAGGTCGGTCGAGGTGTAGGCATCGAGCATCCAGAACAGGTGGCCGTCGCTGTTGACCACCAGGTAGGGATCCGAATCGAGCGTCAGGAACGGCACCAGCGTCGCCACCCGATCCACGATCTGGCGGTGCAGCAGCAGCCGCGTCGCGGGCGTGAAGTACCGCGTCAGCAGCACGTTCGCGTCGTTCTCCTCGATCGCCGCCGCCGTCCGCAGCATCGGGTTCGAAAGCACGATGCCGGCCGCGCCCGAGTAGTTCGTGTAGCTGTTGTCGTCGCCTTTGGGGTAGTCGAACTCGTCTTGCCGTGTGTCCACGTACACCGGCCGCGTGGTGTCCTCGCCGAAGTACAGCCCCGGCTGCGTGATGGTGAAATCCGGATACGTGCTCGCCGGCGGCGCATTCTTCACGATCAGCTCCGGCTGGCCCTCCGGCGTCGCCGCGTTCACCAGCGCCGCCACCGCGCCGTAGCCGTGCGTGTACTGCAGGCTCAGGTTCACCCACGATTGCGCCGTCTGCGGCAAAAGATCCGTGTCCAGCGCGCGCGCGGCGATCAGCACCTGCCGCGTCTCGCCGCCGATCGGATACCGGTCCACGTCCACGTGCGGAAAGGCGTAGTACGGGCGCAGCGCCTGCAGTTGCGTGCTGTCGTCCTGGAAGGGCCCCTCGTCCCACAGCCGCAGGTTGCTCGCCGTTTCCGGATATTGCCTCATGTCGAGCGTGTCAGTCGGGCGCGGATCGAACCCCTCCTCGTGCGAGGTCTGCTCCAGGTTGTAGGCCATGCGCGTGGCTTGGATATGGTCGGTGATGTAGGGCCGCTCCAGCGTCAGCTCGTTCGGGCTCACGTACACATTCCGCACCACCGATTGGATCAGCGCCGGCGCGATCGCCAGCACCAGGAACGCGCCGATCGCCACCGGCGGAAGCCAGCGCGGCGCATTCGCCGGCGTCCACCGCTCCACCGCCTCCTGCAACGGCGTCGGCTGCCGGAACCGGTTTCCCGCTGGGCCGCGCCCGCCGCGCGCCGCCAGGATCAGCAGCGCCAGCCCCGCCGCCCCGAAGATCTGCACCCACAGCAGCGGCAGGCCGAGCTTCACGTCCACGTAATCGGCGCCGGTGAGGAAGCGGTGCGAGGAATAGAGCAGGTCGTAGCGCGCATAGAACTGCGCCACCGCGAAAATCCCGAGCAGCAGCACCGCCCCCGTGCGCACCAGCCCCGCCACCGGCACCCGTCCGCGGCTCACGTTGGGTAGGGTCGAGCCCCCGGCATACCCCCGCCCCTCGGCCTGCGCCATAATCCGCGCGCGCAGCTCCCGCATCCGCTCCGCCGACGCGCCCGCCGCCAGCGTCACCCCGGCCACCACCAGCCCCGCCACCGCCAGCGCCGCCACCCAGGCAAACGCCATCTGGTACATCGGCAGCCGGAAGATGTAAAACGCCAGGTCCTTGTGGAAGATCGGATCGGTGTACGCGCCCGTGTTGCGCGCGCCCAGGTACAGCACCAGCACCCAGGGATCAATCACATTCACCGACAGCACGATCCCGAGCAGCGCCGTGCCCAGGTATCCCACAATCCCGAACAGCTTCGTCCGCGCCAGCGCCGTGCCGCAGTGCCTCCGCGCGATGCCGAAGGCCGCCATCAGCGCCACCGCCGCCAGCACCGCCAGCGCCGTCTGCGGCAGCCAGCGGATGCGCAGGTACTGCCAGAACGTCGCCGCCTGGCCCAGCTCCCTCCACCAGGCGAAATCAATCCAGAAACTCGAGCCCTCGATCGCCAAATACAGCAGCGCCGCGGCGATGCCGAGATCGCGCAGCAGCGATCCGGGCTCCAAGGTGCCGCGCCTCCGCGCCCGCAGTTGCGCGGCCAGCCCCACCGCCACCACCGCAATCACAAAAAGCGCCGTGATCATTTCGCCACCGTTCGCCCGGGTCGCGCCGTCGCCATCTCAGCGCAGACCGTTGCGCATCTCGCCGAGCGCGGCCACCACCTCGCGCCGCATGTCTTCGGTCGGCGCCGGCTTCCCGGTCCACAGCTCGAATTGCCGCGCTCCCTGCAGCACGAACATATCCAGCCCGGGAATGACCTGCGCCCCGCGCGCCTTCGCGCGCCGCGCCAATTCGGTCTCGAGCGGGTTGTAGACCAGGTCGAACACCAGCGGGGCCCGGATCTCGTCCGGCTCGAGCGGCGATTCTCCAACATTAGGATATTGTCCCACCGGCGTCGCCTGCACGATCGCCTGGAAATTCAATTTCTTCAGCTCGCTCCGCCCCGCCACCTTCGCCTTGGCCGCCTTCGCCAGCGCCTGCGCCCGCGCCCGCGTCCGGTTGCAGATGGTCACCTGCGCCCCGCGGCTCCGCAGCCCGAACACCGCCGCGCGCGCCGCCCCGCCCGCCCCCAGCACCAGAATCTTCGCGCCCCGCAGCGTCATCGCCTGCGCCAGCGGCTCCACGATCCCGGCCACATCGGTGTTGTAGCCATACAGCTTTCCCTGGCTCCGCACCACCGTGTTGATGGCCCCCACCGCCTTCGCCAGCGGGTCCACGCGCTCCAGCCGGTTCAGGAACGCGCTTTTATAGGGATGGGTCACGCTCATCCCGCTCAGCGGAATCGCCTCCGCCACATCCAGCACTTCGTTCGGCTTCCGGCTCGGCAGCGGCAGGTACACCGCATTCACTCCGGTGCGCCGGAATGCCGCGCTATGCATCCGCGGCGACAGCGAATGCTCCAGCGGATACCCCAGCACGCCATAGATCCGCGTCGCCCGGCTCAGCTCGCTCACCCGGTACATCTGCCGCAGCGTCTGGTAATCGAGCTGCCCCGGCGCCGTCGCCGCCTCGGCCTCCAGCGCCGCGTAGGTGAAGGCCGCCCCCAGCCGCAGGCTCAGCACCCGGCTGAACAAGCCGTTCTCCCCCATGCAAAACGCAATCATCGTCCCCGCCGACTCCTCGTGCGCTTCCAGGAACCGCAGCAGCTCGACGTTCTGCCGCCAGGTGTTCGCCGTCGGCACCAACTTATAGATGTCCGCCGGCACCTTCTTCATCCGCGCCCATACCGGTCCCAGCGCCGGCGTGGTCTTGAAGTCGTGGTAGGAGACGATCAAATCCGCATGCTGCCGCATCTCCGCCAGTGCGTTCGCCGCCACCCGCTCCGCCGACTGCAGCTCGATATCCACCAGCGCGCACCCCGCCACCGCCGCCTGCTTCAGGATCTGCCACTCCTCCGCCACCGTCCCCTTGAACCCGCCCCCATAGGTCTGCTTGCGGCAGGTTGCGATCGCCAGCGTCTGCGGGGTCGAGAGCAGGAACTCGCGCAGCGGCGCAATCACGTTCGCTGGCGTCTTCAGGCTGTCCAGCCGCAGCTCGATCAGTTGGCTTTCGCGCGCCGCGCGCTCCGCCCGCCCCAGCAATTCCGGTACCGTCGGAGCCTGCACGGCGATGCACAATCGCGGCATCCGCGCCGGGTTCACGCGGTTCGAGAGCGCTCCCCGGAGACTCGTGGCACTGGTAACCATCATCACGCAGGGGATATACCCCGCGTCGGGGGATAGTAGCCCGCCCGCAGCCCAGTTGCAATAAGAATTAACTTTCCCTACTGCGGCTAGTCCTTTTCAAAGCTGCCGCGGCCCCCATCTGGCTTTCGTGCAACCGCCCCTCCGGGCTTCGCCCTAGCAGCTTCCGCTGCATCGCGATCGTCGCTTCGTCGCCGCGCGCCTGCGGACCGGTGAACGCCTTGCGCGTGGATCCCGCCGCCAGGTTGCGCGCCGTCGCCTCGAGCAACGCCACCAGCCCTCGTCGCGCCGCGGCCAATTTCCTGCCCCGCACCCCCGCCCGCGCCAGCACGCTTTCCGCCGCCGCCATCTGCGCCACCGCGCCCGGCCCGACCAGCGTTGCCGCAGCATGGTACGCCGCCTTCTGGCTCGCCGTCAGCCGCAGCTCGACGCCCCTCCACTCCTCGATCGGCAGCCGTGCCCGGCCTTCGACGCTGAAGACCACGCCCTGCGGGCTGGGCGCAGGACCGCTGCGCGGAAACGTCATCATGGGATGCACCGCGCCCACGCTCGCGCCCCGCTCCGCCAGCGCCCCGAGCGCCAGCGCGCTGCGCGCCCCGGAGGTGTGCGCCACCTGCCACCCCCGCCAATCGCGGCGCGCCTTCGCCATCTGCCGGGCCAGGGGCTCGATGGCATCGTCCGGCACCGCCAGCACCACGTTCCCCCTCGGCTGCGCCTCCAGTTCCTTCAGCCACCGCGGCACCGCGCGCCGCCCCGCAATCACCCGCGGCTTCTTCCCCGCCGCCTGCAGCCACTGCCGCAGCGCCCGTCCCGCGCCCCCTGCCCCCACCACCGTCCACCGCTCAGGCGTCACTGTCCGCCAACCAAAGTCGTCGCCTTCCGCGTGACCGTATTGAAGCGGTCCCCGGTGTGCAGGTAGTAGTACCCCTTGCCGTCATGCTGCGCCCCGTCCCACACCGCCACCCGCCCGGGGCCGTTGACCACGAAGCCGTCGCCGTGCACGGTGATCGAGGTGCCCTGATCGAGCCCCAGCCCGAGCAGCTCCGGGTGGGCGGCCATCACCGCGGCCAGGTCGTTTTCGCGTCCGCGCGCATCCACGTGCTGGTCAATGGCGACATTGGTGAACAGGCCGAAGCCGGTGGTGTGGCCGGGCGCCATCATGATGTGGTTGTTGTCGGGTGACTCCGACCCCCGCACCATGAAGGAGGCCTGGATGCTCGCCCCCGCCGAGCCTCCGCCCACCACCCCGCCCCGGTTCAGCACCGCGAAAATATCTTTCAGCGTGCGGGTGCCGTTATAGGCATCGGCCAGCCGCCACTGCCGTCCGCCCACCAGCCAAACCCCGGTGGCATCCTCGAGCGGCTTCGTGAACGCCTCCGAGTCCGCCACC
>DATNED010000161.1:0-8510 GCA_035553115.1 Terriglobales bacterium
CCGGAGGCCGCGCGCCAGGTGCCGGCCGAGTGCGGATCGCGCCCTCCGTTGGTCAGGCGCAGGTTGAAGAGCATGAGATCGCCCTGGGGCAGGTGCAGTCCCATCCAATCCCAGCCCTGCTGATCGGGAGCGAGCTGGTCGGTGGCGAACTCGTGGTCCATCCAAACCAGCCCTTGGACGTTGGCGGAATCGAGTGAACCTCGGGCTTGGACGTGCGGGAATGAGTAGTAGTACGAAGCCTCGCCCGGCGCATCGCCCTTTTGCGACCAGCCGTTCATGCCATGGAGCACGCGTGGGCCCGGATCGAGCGCGAGATCGAGCAACAGGCCATCCCAGGCGGCGCGGAGGCGGCGTGGACCGGATGCGTCGAAGTCGGCCCGCCAGTTTTCGCTCCAAAGGTGAATGCCCTGCGCGTCGCGGGCGGCGCCGGCTTGCTGCCAGTTGCCGGGAAGCGCCCGGGTGTGAAACCGGAATTGCCGCTTGGCAACATCGGTGACGGTGAAATGCGTGAAATAAAGCTGCTTTTCGAGCGGTGTGCTCGGCGCGCGGGCGATGCGGAAGAACGTCAGCTCGAAGCCGAACCGCCGTCCATCGCTGGCGCGGAGATTGCCGGTGAAGTACCACCACTCGTCGGCAAAATTCGGGTGCGCGAAGTCGTCGGCGGGAAAGGACCAGTGATATCCGGGAGTGGCAATGCGAAAGGCGGGGCCCGCGAGCAGCAGGAACAGCAGCGCCGCCGTCCGCATTACATCGCCTCCAGCGAAGCGGGCGCGGCTTGCGACCGCGCGGCCCGCGCCGGCAGCCAGCCCGCTGCCAGCGTGGCGGCCCATACCGCGGCCGATGCCGCTGCCAGAAACATCCACGGAAAGTGAAACTGGATGCTCCACCCGAACGACTGCACGTTGATGACGCGGGCCAGGATGACTGCGAGCACCAAACCCATGCCCCAGCCCACTGCCAGCGCCAGCGATGCCACCACCCCGGCTTCGGCCAGCAGCAGCCGGCGAATCTGGGACCGCGTCGCGCCCAGGAAGCGCAGCACCGCGAATTCGGGCGCGCGCTCGAGCACCACCGCCAACAGGGTGTTTCCTACCCCGAGGATCGCAACCAGCAGCGTGATCACCTCCAGCGCGTAAGTGATGCGGAAGGTTTGATCGAATACCCGCAGCGCCTGCGCCCGCAAGGCGGCGTTTTCGTTGATGGCCAGCCCTCGAACGGGGCCGCCGCTGCCCGCGGCGCGCTCGGCGAAATTGCGCTGCAACTGCGCCGCGCTCACGCCCTGCGCGGCGTCGAGGCCGATTTCGGTGGCCCTGGGAGCGCCGAAGCCGCGTTCGAAAGTCGCCCGGTCGAGCGTTACGATGCCGCGGTCGGTGGTGTAGTCGAAAATGACGCCGGAGATGGCCAGGTGCAGTGAGCCCTGCGGCGCGTCCAGCTCGAGCCTGCTGCCGGGGCCCAGATGGAAGCGCCGGGCAAAGGGCTCGGAGACGATCACCGGACCCGCGCCGCCCGCAAGGAATCGGTACCGGGGCATGGCGGCCGAGCCGGTCAGCGGCCAACGAGTGTTGAGGACGATCGGCTGCCCGCGGAAGCTCCAGAGCTGGGTGCAGCTGGCGGCGACCGCGGCCGCACCCGGTGTCGCAGCGGCGGCCGCGAGCACGCCTGCCGGCAATGGAACGGGGTGGCTGCGATCCCAGTCGGCGGCGCGCACAAAGACGTCGTTCTGCAATTGTTCGCACAGCCACTGCGAAACCGTCTCGCGGAAGCTGCCCACCATGATCGCCACCCCCAGCATCACGCCGATGGCCGTGGCCACCGCGACCGTGAGCACGGCGCTGCGGCGCAGCGCGCCTGCGAGCGAGGCCGCCGCCAGCCCAGGGGCCCCAAGACCGCGTGCCAGAAAGCGGCGGCGCAGCGCCGGCAACACGGTGGCGAGCAGCAAGGGCGTGGCGGCGGCCCAGGCCAGCACCGCCGCCAGCGCGCTGGCGAATCCCGGCCAGGGCTGGTTGTGAACCGCCGGCACGCGAGCCAGCAGCACGGCAGCGGCGGCTAACGTCACCGCGGACCAGGCCAACGTGCCGATGCGGCGGCGCACTCCCGCCTCGGCGCTGCCTGGGCGAAGCGCCGCAGCCGGGCGCACGCCGGCGGCATGGCGCGCTGGCGCCCACGCGGCAACCAGACCGGCGGCCAACGCGATGACGAAGCCCCACAGCGCGTCGCTGGCCGACAGCGCAACGCTGGCCGACGCCGTCGGCGCGTAGAGGTTGTTGATGGTCCGCTGCATCAGCGCAAGCGCGCCGGAAGCCAACAGCCAACCCAGCCCCAGCCCGATTGCGCCGCCGGCCAGCGCCAGCACGCCCCCTTCGCCCAGAAACAGCGCCAGCACCCGCCGTCGCTCAGCGCCCAGCGCGCGCACGGTGGCGATCATCCCGCGGCGGCGGACGACCGAGATCGAGACGGTGTTGTAGATGAGAAAAATGCCGATCAGCAGCGAGACAAACGACAGCGCTTGCAGGTTGGCGCGGAACGCGCCCAGCATCGTCGCGTCCTGGGCGACTTGGGACGCCGGGGTTGCAATGCCATCGGCCGCAGGCAGCAGCGGGCGCAGCGCGGCCTGGAATTTCGCCGCCCCCTCGCCCGGCGCGAGCGTGATGCGCAGGCCGTCGAATTGCGGCGAACCCTCGGGTTCGAATGCGGCCAGCGCAGCGGGAAGATCGAGCAGTGCGACGGAAGCTGCCGCGGCCGCACTGCCTGCGGGCAGAATCCCCGCGATCCGGATTCGCACAGAACGCCCGGCCGCGATCAGCGCAACTTCATCGCCGGCCTTCAGCCGGTGATCGGAAGCGTAGGCAGGCGGCAGCAGCAGGCCGTTGGCGCTGCCCAAGAGCTCCGCGCCTAGGATTTCGAGCATGTCGCGGTGCGCTGGGTCGTACGCCCAGCGATCCAAGTAGGGCGCCGTCTCGGCCTGGGCGTTGAGCGGAAACAGCCGCGGCAAGAGCGCCGCTGGCACCGCTTCGGGGCCGCTGGCCAGTAAATCGGCGTCGCCGGCCAGGGCCGATGTCGTGCGCTGGAATGAGCCGATTGCCGCCCGGTTGGCGATCCGGATTGCGATCACGACCGCCACGCCCAACGCAATGGCCAGCAGGCTGAGCAGCGTGCGCCCCCAGTCCTTGCGCAGCGGCCGCCAGATGAGCGCGCTAAAGAGCATTGGGTTCGTGCCGGCAATCGAGCGCGCCATCGCGCAGCCGAACGACTCTTTGCGCCCAGGCCGCGGCCTCCGCGCTGTGCGTGGCCATCACCACTGCCGCGCCGTGCTCGGCTGCAAGCTTGGCCAGCAGGTTGAGGACTTGCGTCGAGGATTGCGAATCGAGGTTGCCGGTGGGTTCGTCGGCGATCAGCAGCGGCGGCTGGCGAATGAGCGCGCGTGCCAGCGCTACGCGCTGAGCCTCGCCTCCCGAGATCTCATGCGGAAATGCGTCGAGTCTCGCGGACAAACCGACGGCGGCGGCGAGCGCCTGCACTCGAGCTTCGCGGTCGCTCGCGGGCGCGCCCAGCAACAGCGGCAAGGCGATGTTCTCGCGCACGTTGAGCGTGGGGATGAGATGAAAGGCCTGGAACACAAATCCGACGCAGCGGCGGCGCAGCCGCGTAAGGGCGTCGTCGTCGAGACGGCTCGTGTCGTGTCCGTCAAGCCAGATCCGACCCGTGCTCGGCAAGTCCATCGCGCCCAGCAGGTTCAGCAGCGTGGTCTTGCCGCAGCCGCTCGGGCCCATTAAGGCGACAAATTCGCCGGCAGCGATCGCCACCGATACCGATTGCAAAGCCAGCCGGGCAGCGGCGCCCTCGCCGTATCGCTTCCCGACCGCCTCGGCCCGCACCACAATTCCAGACGCGTTCACCGGGCGACCTTGCCCAAGGAACCGTGTAACGCAAAAGCGCTTATTCCCCTTTGGTTTACGACATGAAGGCTGAAGGGGAACTTCGGCCCTTGAGCCAACTCGGCGCGGGACCTGGCGAGTGTTCTCAGATCGCCCATCGCAGCAACTGGGCGCCGCTGGTATAGCCGGCCCCGACGGCGGCAAGCAGCACCAGGGCGTTAGGATGCAGCAGGCCTTGCTCCTGCGCATCGCGCATGGCCAAGGGAATGGTCGCGGCGGTGGTGTTGCCGAACTTATTGATGTTTATGACAATGCGCTTCGGATCGAGGCCGAGCCTTTCGCCGGTGGATTGGATGATCCGGAGGTTGGCTTGATGGGGAATGAAGCAGTCGAGCTGCGAGGCCTGCAGTCCATTGCGGTCGAGCACGAGCTTGCAGATTTCAAACATCTTCAGCACCGCGTACTTGAACACCGCTTGCCCCTCCTGGTGCACGAAGTGCTCGCGCCGGTCCACGGTTTCGTGGGTAGCGGGGTGGTGGCTGCCGCCGGCCGGCATGTATAAGCTCGGACCGCCGACACCCTCGATCTGGTGGTGGTAGTCGAAGAGCCCGTAGGGTTCGCCGGGCGCCGCCGGTTCGAGCAGCACCGCGCCGGCGCCGTCGCCGAAGAGCACGCACGTGGCGCGGTCGGTGTAGTCAATGATGCTGGTCATCGTATCGCTGCCGATGACCAGCACGTGTTGATGGGTGCCGGCAGCGATCAAACTCGCCCCGGTGGCCAGCGCATAGAGAAAACCGCTGCACGCGGCCAGGACGTCGAAGCCCCAGCACTGGGACGCGCCCAGCTTGTGCTGCACCAGGCACGCCGTCGAAGGAAACAGCATGTCGGGGGTGACGGTAGCGACCAAGATGGCCTCAACCTCGGCTGGCGCGAGGCCGCGGCGCGACAAGCAATCGCGCGCCGCCTCGACCGCCATGTCGCTGGTGGCCATGCCGGGTTCGACCCGGTGGCGTTCGGAGATGCCGGTGCGGGTCCGGATCCACTCGTCGCTGGTGTCCACCAGCCTCTCCAGATCGGCGTTCGTGAGCAGGCGGGGTGGCACATAGGTGCCAATGGAGGTGATCTTGGCGCGTTGGGGCATGAGGGAACCGGGCTGAAATAACGATTGTAGTGGCGATGGCCAAGGCCGCGCCAATGCTAAAATCGGGAGTCAGGTTTCGGTCCGCGCGCAAGCTCCGCCTGCGAACCCCGCCAGGTCCGGAAGGAAGCAACGGTAGCGGGACTGGACTGTGCAGCGCGATCTCCGAAACCTGGCATTTTCGAGCCGCTCCCCGGGCTCGCGTGCCACGTTATGCCACCGGTCATCGCGCGCCGCTATCGGCCGCAATCCTTCGAGGAAGTCATCGGGCAAGACGCGATCGTGCGCACGCTGCGCAATGCCATCGCCGGCGGCCGGATCGCGCACGGGTTTATTTTTTCTGGCCACCGTGGCATCGGCAAGACCACCGTGGCGCGCATCCTCGCCAAGGCTCTGAACTGCCGCGCGAGCGCTGGACCGACGGCGACGCCATGCGGAGAATGCGAAAGCTGCCGCGAGATCCGCGACGGCAATGCCGTGGACGTGATCGAAATTGACGCCGCCAGCAACCGCGGCATTGACGAGATCCGTGCCCTCCGCGACCGGGTGCGATACCGCCCCGCGCGCGACCGCTACAAGTTCTTCATCCTCGATGAGGCGCATCAGCTCACTGGCGATGCCTTCAATGCGCTGCTGAAGACGCTGGAAGAACCGCCGGAATGGGCCGTGTTCGTGCTGGCCACGACCGAGCCCGAAGCCCTGCCTGCGACCATCCGCAGCCGCTGCCAGCATTTTGCCTTTCGCGCGGTGGGCTTCCGCGCGCTGCTCGAACACCTGGCCGGCATCTGCCGGCAGGAGGGGGTCGCGGCCGAGGCCGAGGCTTTGGAACTGATCGCCGAGGCCGGCGAAGGCTCCGTGCGGGATGCGCTCTCGCTGCTCGATCAGGCGATTACCCATGCCAGCGCGGCCGGCGGCGAGCAGTTGACTGGAGAATCGGTGCGCGCGCTGCTGGGCCGGGTGTCTCCTGCTGCCATTGGCGGCCTCCTCGATCAGGTCGCCGCCGATTCCGCTCGCGGGCTGCTCGAATCCGCGCAGGCGCTGCAGGCCGCCGGCAACGGCCCCGCGCAGTTGTGCTGGCAGTTGGCGCAAGCGGTCCGCAATGCGCTGTTGGCGCAGGCCTCGCCCGATTTGCTCGAAACCAGCGAGAGCGGACGCGCTGCCGCCTTGAAGGCTGCCGGGCAGTTCCGCGAGGAAGAGCTGGCCCGGTTCCTGCAGATTCTGCTGCGCGCCGCCGCAGACCTTCGCCATGGCGAGCAGGAGCGCCTGCACTTCGAGTTGGCGCTGGTGAAGCTGCTGCATGCTCGGCGGTTGAACTCGATTGAAGACGTGATTGCTTCGCTTCAGGGCGGCGAAGAAAAGGCGCAGCTGCCCAGGGTCAATAAGGATCAGCCGTCCATGCCCAGTCCTGCTCCAGCGCGGAGCGGCAAGGTCGCCGCGCCGGCGACCGATGAGGGCAATCCGACCGCGAGGGTGCGGCGGCAGTTGGAAGAGCAAGGCAAGGCCGCGCTGCTGACCGTGGTGGCGCCTGCCCAGTGGGATTGGCAGGAGAATCGCCTGACCCTGATTTTCGCTGGCGAGCAGGCCGCGATGGCCTCGCTCGCGGCCAGTTCGAAGAGTGCGCTTGCGCTCGCATGCCGCGCGGCGCTGGGACGCAATATTGAGGTCGAGATCGCCGCCCGGCCGGGCGAGTCGGCTCCGGCAGCGGCGCAGGAGGCGGCATTGCCCGGAAGCGCGGAGGAGCGGGCCGCGGGTCACCCGCTGCTGCGGCAGCTGCGCGAGCAGATTCCCACCCACGTGCTGAAGACGAGAACGCTGTCGCCCTCCGAAGGCGCGCGCTGAGAACCCCCATGAGCTTTGATCTTTCGCAAATGCAGGGCCTGCTGGGCCAAGCCAAGCAACGCTACGAAGAGATGCGCCAGAAGGTGGCTCAAACCACCGAAGAGGGCAGCGCAGGAGCCGGCATGGTCGTGGTCCGCGTGAACGGCGAAAAGCAGATGCTCGAAATTCGCCTCGACCCCGAAGTCGTCAAGAATGATCCCGACATGCTGCCCGACTTGATCCGCGCCGCGGTCAACGACGCCGTGGCCAAAGTGGATGAACGCATCAAACGCGAATTCAGCGCCAGCCTGGGGCCGCTGATGGGCGGGCTGGCTGGCGGCATGCCGGGGCTGTTCTAGCAATCCCATGGATCTCGCCCCTCCGCTCACGCGACTGATCGAAGCCTTGCGGCAGCTGCCTGGGATCGGGCAGAAGTCGGCGCAGCGGATCGCCTTCCACGTGATGCGGGCCACGCCCGAGCAGGCCGAAGAGTTGTCGGCGGCGGTGCGCGCGGTGAAGAGCGAGTTGCGGTTCTGCAGCGTCTGCAACAACATCACTGACCGCGATCCATGCCACTACTGCGCCAACCCGCAGCGCAACCCGGCCGTGGTGTGCGTCGTCGAGGAGCCGCACAATATCCTGGCGGTGGAGCGGTCGCGGCAATTCGACGGCGTGTACCACGTGCTTGGCGGCGCGATCGCGCCGCTGCAGGGGGTCGGGCCGGAGCAGCTGAAGATTCCATCGCTGCTGGCGCGGCTGCGGGCCACCGGAGGAGACGGCGAGCCGCTGGTGCGGGAGATTATTTTGGCCACCGATCCGAACGCGGAAGGCGAAGCCACCGCGCTGTACCTGGCGAAGCTGCTCAAACCGCTGGGCGTGAAAGTCAGTCGCATCGGCATGGGCATCCCGGTGGGCAGCGAGATCGAGCACGCCGACGAAAACACCATGAGCCGCGCGTTGCAGGGGCGGCGCGAGCTGTGAGCAGCACTTTTGAAAGACTAAAGGGCAAAGTCGGCTTCGTAAGCCTGGGGTGTCCCAAGAATTTGGTGGACACCGAGGTGATGATGGGGCTGCTCCAGCGCCAAGGCTGGGAGATCACGGCGCAAGCCGAAGATGCGGATGTGCTGGTGGTGAACACCTGCAGCTTCATCGAACCGGCGCAACGCGAGTCGGTGGACACGATCCTGGAGCTGGCCGAACTGAAAAAATCCGGCAAAGCCAAGCGTTTGGTGGTGGCCGGCTGCATGGTCGAGCGCTTTCGCGGCGATATCCGCGCCGAACTCCCAGAGGTGGATGCGCTCATCGGCACCAACCAACTCGAGCAGATCGGGGCCGCCTGCGCGGGCCCGGTGGCGGCGTCAACTGGGCTGCTCCCGGTGCTGCCGCAGGATTTCTTCGACCCCACGCCCTCGCCGCCGTTCCTCTACGACGAGTTGACGCCGCGGTTGCGCGCCACCGCGCGCCACTCGGCATACATCAAGATCGCGGAAGGCTGCGACCATCCCTGCAGCTTTTGCGTGATCCCCCAATACCGGGGCAAGTTCCGCAGCCGGAGGTTTGAATCGGTGGCGGCCGAGGCCGGGCGCCTGGCCCAGGAGGGGGCGCGCGAGATCGTGCTGATCGGGCAGGACACCACCTGCTACGGCGACGACCTGGGGCTGAAGAACGGGTTGGCCGCG
>DATNED010000162.1:0-20161 GCA_035553115.1 Terriglobales bacterium
ACTTGCTGGATGACGGGGCGCAGGGCGGGCACCGAGGCCGAAGCGGGGTTCATGGCGTGGCTCCTGATACGGCGAGGGGGGGAGGCTCCGGCCCGATGCGTGAACCCACCGGTTCGCCGCGGGCGACGCGGACGATGTTGCCGGGCTGCAGCAGGCTGAACACGATCACCGGCATTTGGTTGTCGCGGCAAAGCGAAACCGCGGACATATCGAGCACGCGTAAATTGCGCTCGATGAAATCCTGATACTCGATGGAGGCGAAGCGCTTGGCGCCTGCGAATTGCGCGGGGTCGGCGTCATACACGCCGTCCACTTTGGTGCCCTTGAGGATGGCTTGCGCGCGAATCTCCATGGCGCGCAGCGCCGCCCCGGTATCGGTCGAAAAATACGGGCTGCCGGTGCCGCCGACGAAAATCACGCACCGGCCTTTTTCCAAGTGCCGCAGGGCACGGCGGCGGATGAAGGGCTCGGCAACCTGGTCCATGCGCACGGCGCTCATCACGCGGGTGTTGAGGCCGCGGCGCTCGAGCGCATCCTGCATCGCCAGGCCGTTGATCACTGTGGCCAGCATGCCCATCTGGTCCGCCGCGACGCGATCCATTTGCTGGGCTTGAAGCTTGACCCCGCGGAAAAAGTTGCCGCCGCCCAGCACCAGCGCGACCTGAGTTCCGCCTTGGGCGACTTGGACGATTTCCCCTGCAATCTCGCCCATGCGCTGCGGGTCCACGCCGAAGGCTTGGGAACCGGCAAGGGCCTCGCCCGAGAGTTTGAGCAGGACGCGCTGGAAGGCGGTGGGCATGCGCGGAGCGCTAGGCCGGCGTCTCGTCGCCCACCTTGAAGCGGCAGGTGCGGCGCACCTGGATATTTTCGCCGAATTTTGCCATCTTGCTGGCAACCAGCTCGGCAATGGTCATCTTGTCGTCTTTGATGAAGTGCTGCTCGAGCAGGCAATGGTCTTCAAAGAACTTCCCCAGCTTTCCCTCGGTGATCTTTTCGAGAATCGCAGCAGGCTTGCTGGGGTTCGCCGTCTCCGCCTCTTGGCGCAAGCGGGTGCGCTCGGCCGCAAGCACGTCCGCGGGGATGCTTTCGCGGTTGAGGTAGCGGGGGCCGGTGGCCGCCACGTGCATGGCCAGATCGTGGACGAGCTGCTGAAATTCGTCGGTGCGGGCGACGAAGTCGCTCTCGCAGGCGACTTCGACCAGCACGCCGAGCTTGCCGCCGGCGTGAATATAGGAGCCGATCGCGCCTTCCGAAGCGGTGCGAGTGGCCTTCTTAGCGGCCGCCGCGATGCCTTGGCGGGCGAGGACGAGCTCGGCTTTGGCTAGGTCGCCCTGGGCTTCCGCAAGGGCGCGCTTGCACTCCATCATCGGAGCGCCGGTGCGTTCCCGCAGCGTCTTGACGTCGGTGGCAGTGATTTCCATGGCTGGCATTGGCATTCCGGTTGGTTGGGACGCGGCGCGTGCGGCGCGTCCGCGCTATTTGGCGGGCGCGGCTTCGAGTCCGTCGGCAGCTTCGCGTCCGTCGCCTGGCTCCTGGCCCGGCCCCTTGCGCAGATCGGCCTCGGCCCAGATGGCCTCGTCGGTCATGACCTCCTCCGGCGCAGCCTTGTAGTCCGACTCGTCGGAACCCATGTTGCCGGCCACCAGATCGGACACTGCGCCTTCGCTTGGCGCAGGCGCGGCCGCGCCGTCGGCAGCTGCGGCCTGGCCGCCGGAAACATGCAGATGCCGACCCTCGGCGCACGCATCCGCGATGCGCGATGTGAACAGGCGGATGGCGCGCAGCGCGTCGTCGTTGCCGGGGATGACGTGATCCACTTCGCTGGGATCGCAGTTGGTGTCCACCACCGCAACCACGGGAATGCCCAACTTGCGCGCCTCGGCGACGGCGATCTGCTCCTTGTTGGAGTCAATCACGAAGATCACGTCGGGGAGGCCGGGCATATCTTTGATGCCGGCAAGATTCGTATGCAGATGCTTGCGCTCGCGCTCGAGCTTGATGACTTCCTTCTTGGGAAGCTGCTCGTAGCGACCGTCGGTCGCCATCGCGTCGAGCTCTTTCAGGCGATTGATGGACTTCTGGATGGTCACCCAGTTGGTGAGCAGGCCGCCCAGCCAGCGCTGGTTCACATAGAACATGCCGGCACGGGTGGCCTCTTCTGCGATGGCATCCTGGGCCTGGCGCTTGGTGCCCACGAAGAGCACATTCTTGCCAGCGGCGCATTGGTCCTGGACGAATCGGGACGCATCCTTGAACATCTTCAGGGTCTTCTGAAGATCCACGATGTAGATGCCGTTGCGCTCGCCGAAGATATACTCCTTCATCTTCGGGTTCCAGCGTTTGGTTTGATGCCCGAAGTGGACGCCCGCTTCGAGCAATTCCTTCATGCTAATGGATGCCAAGCAACCTCCTTCAAAGTTTGCAACCGCAACGCAGCGCATGCCGCCGCGGTTTTCTCTCCTTGGCGACTAGCGCTTGGAGAATTGGAAGCGCTTGCGCGCCCCCTTCTGGCCGTACTTCTTGCGTTCCTTCATGCGGGAATCGCGCGTGAGCAATCCAGCGCCGCGCAGTTTGGCGCGGAGCTCGGGGTTGACCAGCAGCAACGCGCGGGCGATGCCGAGCGCGACCGCACCGCTCTGGCTGGAAACGCCGCCCCCATGAACGTTGGCCAGCACATCGTACTGCCCGTCGAGCTCGACGGCGACCAAGGGACGGTTGGCCAGCAACTCACGGGTTGGGGTGCCGAAATAGGCGGCAAAAGCGCGGCCGTTGATCTTGCGTTTGCCGCTGCCGGGACGGAGAATGACACGAGCCACCGAGCTCTTGCGCCGTCCGGTGGCTTGGAATTGAACGAGTTCAGCCATGGGGATATTGTTCCTGGGAGTCAGGCGCGCGCGGCGCGGGTCTTGGTGAGCCGCACCGGCTGCGGCTGCTGGGCGGTGTGGGGATGTTCGGCGCCGGCGTAGACTTTGAGCTTCGCGCCCAGCGTCTTGCCCAACTTGTTCTTGGGAAGCATTCCTTGCACCGCATCCCGCACGACTTCCTCCGGATGCTTCTCCAGTCGGCTGCGCAGCGATCGCGTCTTGAGGCCACCCGGAATGCCGGTGAAGTGGTGGTACTCCTTCTGTTCGAGTTTCTGGCCGGTGAACCTGACCTTGGAGGCGTTGATCACCACCACGTGCTCGCCGGTATCGAAAAAGGGTGTGAACGTCGGGCTGGCCTTGCCGCGCAGAAGCTGCGCGATGCGCGAAGCCAAGCGCCCCAGCACCTCGTCGCTGGCGTCCACCAGGAACCAACGCGGCTCGGTCGTCTTGCTGCTCGGAAAAAACGTGCTCATTGCGTGCTCAATTCCCCATCCCGAAAAATCGCAGCCCTGCGCGCCGAGCGCAACGCCCGTTGCAGAAGTTCCCCAGAAACCCAGCATAAGAGGGGGAGACTACAGGCAGGACAAGGAACAACGATAGGGGAAAACCGCCAAAAAGTCAATCCGGGCGGGGTTGCGCGCGCCGGTCAGCCTTGGCGCAGCAACGCTGCCGGGCTGGTGCGGGCAGCCGCACGCGCCGGGAAATAGCAGCCCGCAAGTGCGACCAGCGCCAACAGGGCCACTGCAGCGGCGATGGGCTCCAGACGCCCCTGGGCGAGCGGTCCCAGCCAGTGGGCCAGCATGGGATCAAGTCCCAGGGACGCGACTGCTCCCACGGCGCCGCCCGCCGAGACCGCGAACACCGGCAGGCGGGTCACCGACCATGTCAATGCACCCGGGTCGGCGCCCAGGGCCGAGCGCACGGCCAGCTCGCACGAGCGCGCGGCAACGATGGCGGAGGCGGCAGCGGCCACGCCCTGGACCGCGAGGCCGAGCCCCAGCAATGCCAGCAGGAGCATGCCCAGCATCCGGGCCATGGGCCGGGTGAGCGTGGCCTGCCATGCGGATTGCATGGTGCACAGGTTCGAGATCGTGGGGGCGTTGGCCATGCCGGAGAGGGCCTCGCGCGCAAGCCCCGAGACCGCGCCCGTTCGCGCGCTGGTGCGCATAATGACGGTCGCGCTCTGGTAGGTGGACTCGGCCTCGGGCACGTAAATTTCCGGCACGGGCTGCTGGAACCAATAGCCGGTGAAATTCCCGACCACGCCGACCACCCGGTATTGCTGATCGGGCTTGGTGCCCAACTGAATCAAGGACCCGACCGCCGCTTGCGAGTCAGGCCAATTGTGCTGCGCCAATTCCAGGTTGACGACCGCCACGCGCTGGGCAGCGCTTCGATCGTCGGAATCGGCCAGCCCGCGTCCATAAAGAACAGGTATGCCCAAAACGCGGAAGAAGCCGCTGGTCACTGCCAGCGGAGGCGTGGCGGCACGGAGCGTGGCAGCGGGATCGCTCGGTTCGAGAAACGTCGCGGGCGCGCCGCTGGGCGGCAGCCGGTCCGCTAGCGCCAATTGCTGCACGCCAGGCAGGCGCGCCAAGCGGGAGGCGAGTTGCTGCTTGAACAGCACCGCCTGAGCGTCGCTGAGGTCGGCGTTCGAGGCGGGCGCAGCGTCGAGCATCACGGTATCTTGGGGCGCGGGGCCGAGCTGCGCGGCAGAAGCGGCAGCGTAGGTGCGGGCGGCCAACGCCGCCGCGGTGAACAGGCAAATGCCGATCGCGGCCTGGGCGGAGAGCAACAGCAGGCGGGCGCGCCCAAACCCATCGCCGTTGGGCGCGCCGGGGCCGCCGCCGAGGGCCTGCGCCGAGCCGCCAATGCCAGCGGAGGCGACAAGAATTGCCGACCAAGCTGCGGCTGCGCCAAGCGCAAAGATGCTGAACGCAACAAGCACGGCTGCGCTCAATCCGGGCGCAAGCATGGGGGCCGCAAGGCCGGCCGCGGGCAGCAACTGGGTCAGCAAGCGTTCGAGCAGCCAGGCCAGACCCAACCCAGCGACGAGGGCTGCTGCCGTGAGCCCGCAATCGTCCGCCGCTGCACCCTTCCACAACTGCCACCTATTCGCGCCCAACGCCATTCGGATGGCGAGTTCGCGCCGCATATGCGCCGCTTCCGTCGCCATCGAAATGGCGGTGTTGCCGCAGGCGATGAGGAATACCAGGCCGATGCCCAGCGTGAGCAACCCCATCGTGCGGCGCACCGGGCCCTCAGCGATTTCCTCGAAGCTCGCGACGACTGGAAGCTTATGGCGATCGAAGGCATAGCGCGCGCCCAATCGGTCGGTGACCGACCGCAGCGCAGCCCGGGCCTCTTCCGTGCTGACGCCAGGCCGCAGCCGACCGACGCCGAACAATCCGGGCGCGGCGCGAGCGCGACCGCGCATGTCGGGCATGAGGTACCACAGATCGAGGCCGCCGGTGGCGAACGGCAGCGGGAGCGCGGCTGTTCCGGGCAGCACGCCAACAATGCGAAACTGGTTGGCCGCGGCGGCGGTGGGGCCAATGCCGACGCGGACGACCCGCCCGAGCACCGCAGGATTGGATCCGAAGCGGGTTCGCCAAAGCTGCTCGCTGATCCAGGCCGAGGCGAACCCCGCCGGGCCGATGGGCGCGTCGTCAGGGCTCAAGCCGCGCCCGAGGACCGGCGCCATTCCGAGCGTGGCGAAGCCGCTTGGCCGAATGCCGCAGGTTGAGATCTTGGAATAACCGATCCAGTCGGCAAGCGTGAGTTGTTGGGTGATGAATCCAGCCAGCATTGAAAACACGCCCTGGGTCCCGGCGGCGAGATCGGCCATATCCGGCCCGGATATGGCCTCAACGGTGGCGCCGGGTTTACCCCGCTCCCAGACCGCGACCAGCTGGCTCGGGGCGCGGAAGGGCAGCTTCTGGTACCCCAGCGCGAGGAGCAGGCTGGCCACAGCCGTCACCGAGCCCATCCCCACCGCAAGCGTAAGGACACGTTGCCCCGCCATGAGGGGGCTCCGGCGCCAAGGCCGCAGCCAGCCGTGCATTGTCGCAATCATCGCTTCGAATCGGTTAGAAGCCGCCTCAACAAGCCGCAGGTGAGCCCACCGGGCCGGTATCGTGCGGCTTCCCTGGTGTCAGAGCCCCATTTCGGACCGCTGGCCACCATTCCTGAGGCCGCTTCTAACCGGGCTGGCCCTCCTCGCACGTGTACTTCATATACGACTGCCACGTGCAGGTGTTGCACGCCTGTCCATTGCACGGGTAATTCGTATCGTAATTGCAAGACTGATGCAGCCGGTGGGGGGCGGCCCGCCCGAAGCGACGGCGAGTGTGACGCCGGAAATTGCAAGGGACGCGCCCGCGAAGAGCGCGAGCGATCCGCAGGCTGCTTGGGGAAAGGGATTGTGCCGTGCGCAGCGCCTGCCAGCTCTCCTGGCACTCCGGGCACTCCTTGGTGAACGTGAAGACCAGAGTCGCGCGGGGGTCTCGGCCGTAGCCGATTTCCCCCCGGTCTCCGCTCGAGTCAGTACCTACCAGGGCTGGCGGGAAACTGCCACGGATCTGGCGCGCCAGCAGTGATCGAAGTGCGCGAACCGTACGCACGATCATGCGTCAAAGATGCGCCTCCCTTTGTGGCACGTCAAGAATCATTTGGGCCAATTTGGACGCCATTGGTCCAGTGACCGCCCAGCGGTTGCTGCGGCGGGCGATCGGCCAGTGGCCTTGCGAACGTATCGCGCAAACGATGATGCGGAGGAGAAGCCCATGTCGCCCCACAGTTGTTTTAGCGGGGCGGGAGTTGGCGAATCCGCCCAGACCGCCATTCGGCGAAGGACCTCGCCCTTCCGGAGCGCGAAGAAGGTCATCCCCGCTCTCGACAATGCGCTTGCTACCGTGTGCCGGTGCACGCCGAGCTTTTCGGCTAACGCGGACAGGCTGATCCGGGGCTCCCGTCGAATCATGGCCTCCGCCTGCACTGCCAATTCCGTTGCCCGGTACGCCATTGCGATGGACTGTATCACGGCGTGGCGCAGTGTGCAACCGAACGCGCGAAAGCGGCTGCTGCCGCGCGGGTTTGGGGGAGCTGAGACCCGAACGGTTGCAGGTCGCGCTGGCGCGCGTTTAGAAAGGGCGGGGGCGCGATTCTGGGATTGGATCCAATCGCGGGGGTCGCGTTCAAGCGTTCGGCGCGCGATCAGCGCGCCATCGCGCACTTCGAGCTCGAGGCAGGTGCAGGGCCGGATGCCGAGGCTATCCCCAACTTTGTCGGGATGGTAGCCTGTCCTTTTTCACCGATACCAGCCTATTCGGCGCCGAGGTCCTCCAGGTCGCTGTCGGCGTCGGTGTCGTTGCGGAACAGGTCGAGCGCGCGCTCGGCCTCTTCGTAGGGCGAGGGCGGGATCTGGACGGCTTCGAGCGCAGCCAGCTCCTCTTCCTGCTCGCCGATGAGGCGGACGGCGCGGTAGGCCTCGAGGCCGGTGCCGGCGGGGATGAGGCGGCCCATGATGACGTTCTCCTTGAGGCCGCGGAGGTGGTCCACCTTGCCTTGGATCGAGGCTTCGGTGAGCACGCGCGTGGTCTCCTGGAAGGAGGCGGCGGAGATGAAGCTGTCGGTGGACAGCGAGGCCTTGGTGATGCCCAGCAGCAGCGGGCGGCCGGTAGCGGGCTTGAGGCCGAGGGCGATGACGCGCTCGTTCTCTTCGCGGAAGTGGAATTTGTCCACCTGCTCGTCCACCAGGAATTCGGTGTCGCCGACATCCTCGACCCGCACCCAGCGCATCATCTGCCGGACGATGACCTCGATGTGCTTGTCGTTGATGTTGACGCCCTGAAGCCGGTACACCTCCTGGATCTCGTTGACCAGGTAGTTCTGCAGCTCCTTTTCGCCGAGCACGGCGAGGATGTCATGTGGGTTGCGGGGGCCGTCCATGAGGGGTTCGCCCGCCTGGACGCGGTCGCCTTCCTGCACGGCAATATGCACGCCGCGGGGAAGCAGGTACTCGTTCTCCTTGCCGTTGTCGGCCACGACCGAGATCTTGCGCTGACCCTTGCTGACGTCGCCGTATTTCACCGTGCCGTCAATTTCGCTGATGACCGCGGTTTCGCGCGGCTTGCGGGCCTCGAACAGCTCGACCACGCGCGGCAGGCCGCCGGTGATGTCCTTGGTCTTGGTGGTCTCGCGCGGAATCTTGGCCAGAACGTCGCCGGCCGAGACCTCCTGCCCATCCTGCACCATCAAATGGGCGTGGGAGGGCATGAGGTACTTGCGCGAGTTCTTGCCGGAGCCGATCAGAATCTGCGGCTGCCGCTTCTCGTCCGTGGATTCCATCACGACCCAGTGCGAGAGGCCGGTGACATCGTCCACTTCCTCTTGCAGGGTCGCGCCCTCTTCCATGTCCTTGAACTTCACTGAGCCCGGGACTTCGGTGAGGATGGAGAAGGTGTACGGATCCCACTCGAGCATGATCTCGCCCATGCCGACCGGATCGCCTTCGTTTTTCTTGAGGCGCGCGCCGTAGACGGCGGTGTAGCGCTCGCGCTCGCGGCCGTGGTCGTCCACGACGGCGATCATTCCATTGCGATTCATCACCACCAGGCCGCCCTCTTTGCTGCGGACGGTTGCCAGGTTGACGAACTTGACGAAACCCTTGCTCTTGGATTCCTGACGCGACTGCTCGCTCACGCGGCTGGCCGTTCCCCCGATGTGGAAGGTGCGCATGGTGAGCTGGGTTCCGGGCTCGCCGATGGACTGGGCGGCGATGACGCCGACCGCCTCGCCCATCTCGACCAGCTTGCCGCGGGCCAAATTGCGTCCGTAGCAGGCGACGCAGACGCCGCGCTTGGATTCGCAGGTGAGCACGCTGCGAATGAGCACGCGCTCGATCGAGGCGCTTTGGATTCGGTTGGCGAGATCCTCGGTGATCTCCTGGTTGACGTCCACGATGGTGTTGCCTTCGTAGTCGCGGACGCGCTCCAGCGAGACGCGCCCGACGATGCGGTCGCGCAGGCTCTCGACCGTCTCGCCGGCGTCAATGATGGCGCCGACGTGGATGCCGTCCACGGTTCCGCAGTCGTCCTCGCTGATGATGACGTCCTGGGCCACGTCCACCAGACGGCGGGTGAGGTAGCCGGAGTCGGCGGTCTTCAGCGCGGTGTCCGCCAGGCCCTTGCGCGCCCCGTGGGTGGAGATGAAGTATTGCAGCACCGTCAGCCCCTCGCGGAAATTGGCGGTGATGGGGGTCTCGATGATCTCGCCGGAGGGCTTGGCCATCAGGCCGCGCATGCCCGAGAGCTGGCGGATCTGCTGCTTCGATCCGCGCGCTCCGGAGTCGGCCATGACGTAGACCGGATTGACCGTGCCCTCGCGGTCCTGCTTCTCCAGCACGTTGAACATTTCATCCGAAACCTTCTCGGTGATGTTGGACCAGATCTCGACCACCTTGTTGTACCGCTCGCCATTGGTGATCGCGCCGTCGAGGTACTGCTTCTGCACCTCGACCACCTGCTTTTCCGCGTCGCGCACCAGGTTCGCCTTGCTGGCCGGGATCACCAGATCGTCGATGCCGATCGAGATGCCGGCGCGCGTGGCGGCCATGAAGCCGAGGCTCTTGATGCCGTCGAGCATCTTGACCGACTCCTCCAGCCCCTTGCGCAGGTAGACGAAATTGACCAGCGAGCTGAGGCCCTTTTTCTTGAGCAGGCCGTTGACGTAGGGCATGCCCTTGGGCAGATGGTCGTTGAGGATGACGGTGCCGACGGTGGTGTTCAGATACCGGTTCTTCACCTCGGTCTGTACATCGGCGCGCACGACATCCTGGGAATCATAGGCCGAGTTGAGGTCAATCAGATCGCCGCTGTAGCGCAACCGGATGGGCGTCATGATCTCGACGTCGTTCATCTCGAGCGCGATAAGAACGTCTTCGGTGTTCGCGAAGGTGCGCCCGGCACCGCGGGACTTCTCGTTCGCCTTGGTGAGGTAGTAGACGCCGAGCACCATGTCCTGCGTAGGCACGGTGATGGGCGCGCCGCTCGCGGGCGAGAGGATGTTGTTGGAGCTCAGCATGAGCACGCTGGCCTCGACCTGAGCCTCGGGCGAGAGCGGAATGTGCACCGCCATCTGGTCGCCATCGAAATCTGCGTTGAAGGCGGTGCAGACCAGCGGGTGGATCTTGATGGCCTTGCCTTCGACCAGCACCGGCTCGAACGCCTGAATGCCGAGGCGGTGCAGGGTGGGGGCGCGGTTGAGCAGGACCGGATGGTCTTTGATGACCTCTTCCAGGATGTCCCAAACAATCGGCTCCTGGGTCTCGACCATTTCCTTGGCCTGCTTGATCGTGGTGCAGTGGCCGGTCTGTTCGAGGCGGTGATAGATGAACGGCTTGAAGAGCTCGAGCGCCATCTTCTTGGGCAGGCCGCACTGGTTGAGCTTGAGTTCGGGGCCGACCACGATGACCGAGCGGCCGGAGTAGTCCACGCGCTTTCCGAGCAGGTTCTGGCGGAAGCGCCCCTGCTTGCCTTTGAGGGTGTCGGAGAGGGACTTGAGCGGGCGGTTGTTCGCCCCGCGCAGCACGCGGCCGCGGCGTCCGTTGTCGAAGAGCGCGTCCACTGCTTCCTGGAGCATGCGCTTCTCGTTGCGGACGATGACCTCGGGCGCGTGCAGCTCCATCAGCTTCTTGAGGCGGTTGTTGCGGTTGATGACCCGCCGGTAGAGGTCGTTCAGATCGCTGGTGGCGAAGCGGCCGCCGTCGAGCGGCACCAGCGGGCGCAGCTCGGGGGGGATGACCGGCAGCACTTCGAGGATCATCCACTCCGGCTTGTTCTGGCTCTTCCGGAATGCATCCACGACCTTGAGGCGCTTGGCGAACTTGAGCTTCTTCTGGACCGAGACCTCCTCGCGCATCTTTTGGCGAAGCTCGACGGCGAGCTCCTCGATTTCGACCCGCTTGAGCAGCTCGCGGATGGCCTCCGCGCCCATCAGGGCGGTGAACTTGCCGCCATGGCCGTCGGCGATGAGCTTGCGGTACTCGTCTTCGTTGAGCACCTGGCGCTCCTTCACCGGCGCCTCGCCCGCCTCCACCACCACGTAGGCCTCGAAGTACAGCACCCGTTCGAGTTCGCGCAGGCTGATGTCGAGCAGATGGCCGATGCGGCTGGGCAGGCCTTTGAAGAACCATACGTGGCTGCAGGGCGAGGCCAGCTCGATGTGGCCCAAACGCTCGCGCCGGACCTTGGAGAGGGTGACCTCGACGCCGCACTTGTCGCAGATGACGCCGCGGTGCTTCATGCGCTTGTACTTGCCGCAGAGGCACTCCCAGTCGTTGATGGGGCCGAAGACGCGGGCGCAGAACAAACCGTCGCGCTCGGGTTTGAAGGTGCGGTAGTTGAGGGTCTCGGGCTTGGTCACCTCGCCGTGGGACCAGCTGCGGATCTTGTCGGGCGAGGCGAGCGAGATGCGGATGCTGTCGAAGTCGGCAATCAGATTGGCGCGATCGTATGGGCTGCTGCGGTACATGGGTTCCTCTCGACGGTTCCTGGATTAGAAATGCGTTCGCGGGTTGAAGTTTCGAGAGATTTCAGGATTAGTCGTCGGCGGCGACGGCCAGGGGCTGGGGCTCCTTCTGCGATTTCATGAGCTCGACATCGAGGCACAGCGATTGCAATTCGCGGATGAGCACGTTGAAGCTCTCGGGGACGCCGGGTTCAATGGCGGCTTCGCCCTTGACGATGGCTTCGTAGATTTTGGCGCGGCCGTACACGTCGTCGGACTTGGCCGTGAGCAATTCCTGGAGGATATAGGCGGCGCCGTAGGCTTCGAGCGCCCAGACTTCCATTTCGCCGAAGCGCTGGCCGCCGAACTGCGCCTTGCCGCCCAGCGGCTGCTGGGTGATGAGCGAGTAGGGGCCGATCGAGCGGGCGTGGATCTTGTCATCCACGAGGTGGCTCAGCTTGAGCATGTAGATGTAGCCGACCGTGACCGGCTGCTCGAAGAGCTGGCCGGTGACGCCGTCGCGCAGCACCGCCTTGCCGCTCTCGGGCAGGCCCGCCTTGCGCAGCAGGCCCTTGATCTCGGCCTCGCGGGCGCCATCGAAGACGGGCGAGGCGAAGGTCAGCCCCAACGCCCGCCCCGCCCAGCCCAGGTGGGTTTCGAGAATCTGGCCCACGTTCATGCGGCTGGGCACGCCCAAGGGGTTGAGCACAATCTCGACCGGGGTGCCGTCGGCCAGGTAGGGCATGTCTTCTTCCGGCAGGATGCGGGCAATGACGCCCTTGTTCCCGTGCCGGCCGGCCATCTTGTCGCCGACCGAGAGCTTGCGCTTCATGGCGATGTACACCTTGACCATCTTGATCACGCCCGGCGGGAGTTCGTCGCCCTTGGCGAGCTTCTCTCCCTTGTCGCGGCTGATGTCCTTGATGGTCTGGACCTGGCGCGTGGTCATCTCCTCGATTTCGTCAATCTGCTCATTGACGCGCGGATCCTTGTCGGCGAAGCGCGCGCGCTTGAGGTTGCGGGTCGACAGCTCCTCGATCGCGGCGCGATCCAGCTCGCCCCCCTTGGAGAGGAGCTTCTTGTTGGTCTTTTCGTCGTGCAGGTCCTGGGTGAGGACCTTGCCGCCAAGGATGGCGAGCAAGCGCTTCGCGCGCTCGTCGGTGAGGATGCGGATTTCGTCGTCGCGGTCCTTTTCGAGCCGATCCTTCTCCTCGGTCTCAATGGTTTGCGCGCGCGCGTCCTTGTCGGCGCCCTTGCGGGAGAAGATTTTGACCCCGACGACCGTGCCCTCGATTCCGGGCGGGGTGTAGAGGGAGGCGTCACGCACGTCGCCGGCCTTTTCGCCGAAGATGGCGCGCAGCAGCTTCTCCTCCGGGGTGAGCTGAGTCTCGCCCTTGGGCGTGACCTTGCCCACCAGGATGTCGCCCGACTTCACCTTGGCCCCGATGGTGACGATGCCGCTCTCGTCGAGGTCCTTCAGGAACGTCTCGCTGACGTTGGGGATGTCGCGGGTGACTTCCTCGGGCCCGAGCTTGGTGTCGCGCGATTCCAGCTCGAACTCCTCGATGTGGATCGAGGTGTAGTAATCCTCCTTGACCAGCTTCTCGCTGACCAGGATGGCGTCCTCGAAGTTGTACCCGCGCCAGGGCATGAACGCGACCAGGACGTTGCGCCCGAGGGCGAGCTCGCCGCGGTCGGTGCAGGGGCCGTCGGCCAGCACCTGCCCCTTGCCGACCCGCTGGCCGCGCTGGACCACCGGCTTCTGGTTGATGCAGGTGTTCTGGTTGCTGCGCTTGAATTTGGTCAGGCGGTAGATGTCGCTGCCCACCTCGCGCGAGAGCTGCCCGGCATGGGCGTCGCCCTCCATGCGCACGATGATGCGCTTGGAGTCCACCGAATCCACGATGCCGCTGCGCTTGGCCAGCACGGTCGCGCCCGAGTCGCGCGCCACCACCGCCTCCATGCCGGTCCCCACGACCGGGGCTTCGGCTCGAAGCAGCGGCACGCTCTGGCGCTGCATGTTGGCGCCCATCAGCGCGCGGTTGGCGTCGTCGTTTTCGAGGAACGGCACCAGCGCCGCGGCCACCGAGACCAGCTGCTTGGGGCTGACGTCAATGTAGTCCACCTCTTCGCGCGCCTTCAGCACGAAGTTGCCGGTCTGGCGGGCATTCACCAGTTCATTGACGATGTGGCCGTGCTCGTCCAGCGCGACGTTCGCCTGCGCGATCACGTATTTGTCCTCCTCCCAAGCCGAAAGGTAGAACGAGTAGGGCTCGAATTCGATCTGCTTCTTGCCCTTGAGCGCGGCATTTTGCTTGCGTGCGTCCTCGAGCTCGAGGTGGTCGCCGACCTTGTGGCTGCTGTCGCCGGCGTTGGTGACGGTGACGAAATCAATCACTTGCCCGGAGCGCACCTTGCGGTAGGGGCTCTCGATGAAGCCGAACTCGTTGATGCGGGCGAAACAGGAAAGCGACGAGATCAGGCCGATATTCGGGCCTTCCGGCGTCTCGACCGGGCAGATGCGCCCGTAGTGGGTGGGATGCACGTCGCGCACCTCGAACCCGGCGCGTTCGCGCGAAAGTCCGCCCGGCCCCAGCGCCGAGAGGCGGCGCTTGTGGGTGATCTCGCTGAGCGGGTTGGTCTGGTCCATGAACTGCGAAAGCTGGCTGGAGCCGAAGAACTCGCGGATGGCGGCCATGACCGGCTTGGCGTTGACCAAGTCGTGCGGCATGGCGGTCGCCATTTCCTGGTAGACCGACATCTTTTCCTTGATGGCGCGCTCCATGCGCACCAAGCCGATGCGGAACTGGTTCTCGAGCAGCTCGCCCACGGCGCGCACGCGGCGGTTGCCGAGATGGTCAATGTCGTCCACCGCTCCCTCGCCGCGCCGCAGCTTGAGCAGGTAGCGGATGGTGGCGAAGAAGTCCTCCGGATCGAGGGTGCGCTTGTCGAGCGAGGTGGCGTCGGCGCGGTCGTACAGCTTGATGTTGAACTTCAACCGCCCGACGCGGCTGAAGTCGTATTTCCGGGCGTCGAAGAACATGCCCTCGAACAGCGCGCGCGCGGTGTCCAGCGTGGGCGGATCTCCCGGACGCAGCTTCCGGTAGATCTCGATCAGCGCTTCCTGGTTGGTCTTGATCGCATCCTTGCGCAGGGTGACCGACAGCACGTTGCCGACCACGTCGCGCTCGGGGAAGAATAGGTGCAGCTCGCCGCTGGCAGCGGCGTACTTGTCGAGATCGCTCGCCTTGATCTCCGAGTTGGCCTCGAGCAGCACCTCGCCGCTCTCGCGGTTGACGATGTCCTGGACCGTGCAGGCGCCTTCCAAATCGGCGGCGTCAATTTCGAATTCGCTGATCTTCGACTTGTGCAGCTCGCGCAGCTGCGCCGCGCGCAATTGGCGCCCCGAGTGCACCAGTTCCTCGCCCTTGCCGGTGGCGATGCGGCGGGTGAGCTTCTGGCCGAGGAGGTTGGTCTCCTTCTCGGCTTCGCGGTTCGGGTCAACTTGCCAGAACAGCTTGCCGCTGCGGACCGCCACGCGCTCGACCGTGTAGAAGGTGCGAAGAATCTCCTCGTCGCTGCGCAGGCCCAAGGCGCGCAGGAAAATGGTCGCCAGGAACTTGCGCTTGCGATCAATCCGCACGTAGAGCAAGTTCTTGGCGTCGTATTCGAACTCGACCCAGCTGCCGCGGTAGGGAATGATCTTGCCCAGGAAATAGGTGCGCTGGTTGGCGGTCTCGAAAAACGCGCCCGGGCTGCGGTGGAGCTGGCTGACAATGACGCGCTCGGTTCCGTTGATGATGAAGGTGCCGTTGGGCGTCATCAAGGGAATGTCGCCGAAGAACACCTCCTGCTCCTTGATGTCGCGGATGCTCTTGTCGCCGGTCTCTGCGTCCTTGTCGTAGATGGTGAGCCGGATCGTCACCTTGAGCGGGGCGGAAAACGTCGAGCCCTTGTCCTCGCATTCGGTGACATCGTTCTTGAGCTGCAGGCGCACCGGATCGCCGCACTTCTGGCAGAACGTGGGCAGATTGGCGTTGTAGGTGCCGCACTGCCGGCACAGGATTTCGCCGGCATGGAACGGATCGGTGATGATGGTCGCGCCGCAGCTTCGGCAGGTCGAACGCAGGTGGTGCAGGCCGCGCAGATGGCCGCATTTGCACTCCCAATTGCCGATCGCGTACTCCACGAAGTCGAGCTGGCTGACGCCGCGGAAATCGCTGATCGGAAACACCGAATTGAACACCGATTGCAGGCCGTCGTCGTCGCGCTCGCCTGGCAGCAGATCCATCTGCAGGAAGCGCTCGTAGCTCTGGCGCTGCACTTCGATCAGGTTCGGAATCTGGATGGCGGTCGGGATCTTGGAGAAGTCGGTGCGAACGGGAAGTCCATCCTGATGGGGCATGAATCAAGTCCTCGGGGGAAGGCGATCAAAGCCAAAATGGGCAGGCCGCCGGGGACGCGCCGCGCGCGCGTCCCCGGCGTCTCCTGCTCCGGTGTTGATGGCGCGATGGCGCCGTTACTTGACCTCGACGGTGGCGCCCGCCTCGGTGAACTTCTTCTTGATGGACTCGGCCTCTTCCTTGCCGACCCCTTCCTTGACCGTCTTGGGGGCGCCATCCACCAGGTCCTTGGCCTCTTTCAGGCCCAGGCTCGTGACTTCGCGCACCACCTTGATGACGTTGATCTTCTTGGCGGCATCCACGGCGGTGAGCACGACCGTGAACTCGGTCTTCTCCTCGACCGGAGCGGCCGCGGCGGCGCCGCCGCCTCCGCCTGCCATGGCTGCCGGTGCGGCGGCCGCAGCCGAAACGCCGAGCTCTTCTTCCAAGCGCTTCACCAGTTGGGAAGCCTCGAGCAGGGTCAGGTTCTTGATGGATTCGACGAGGGTCTGCAGGTCAGCCATGGGTTCTCCTAAAAGCGTTTAGCAATCAGCATTCGGCACTCAGCCCAGCAGCGAGGCGCTACTCGGCAAATTTCTTGGCTTGGACGGCTTGGTCGAGCACCACTGCGGTGCTGCGACCCACGCCGTTCAGCGCGGTTACCAGGCGCTGGGCCGGCGCCTGAATGAGGAACAACAATTTGGCGTAGAGCTCTTCCTTCGACGGCGTGGCGGCCAGCTGCGCCACCTGCGCCGCCGAAATGGTCGCGCCCTCGACCATGCCCGCGCGCAGTTGGAAACTCGGGTTGTCTTTGACGTAATTCTGCAGCGCCTTGGCCAAGGCGACGGCGTCGCCGGCGGTGTAGGCGATCGAGCTGACGCCCTTGAGTCCGCTCAGCAGCGCTTCCGCGGCGGTCCCTTTGGCGGCGCGGGCCGCCAAGGTGTTCTTCACCACCCGGTAGCGGGCACCGGCGGCGCGCAATTGCCTGCGCAGCTCGAAATCCTGCCCGACGGTGAGGCCGTTGAATCCAGCCACCACCAGGCTTGTCGCGCTGCGCAGTTCCTTTTGCAGCGCATCCAGTCGTTCTTGCTTTTGTTGTTTGGTCAATGGCATGGCGTTGTCCTAAGCCTTGGCGGCTGCCTCAACCGCAGCAGTGTCCACAGCAATGCCCGGGCCCATGGTGGAGGTGAGGTGCACGCCGCGCAGATACTTGCCCTTGGCGGCGGGGGGCTTGGCGCGCACGATGCTGTGCAGAAGCGTCTGGGCATTCTCCACCAGCCGCTCGGCGGGAAAGGAAATCTTGCCCACGGCGGCATGGATGAGCCCCTGCTTGTCGGTGCGGAACTCGACCTTGCCGGCCTTGATCTCAGCCACTGCCTTGGCCAAATCGAAGGTCACGGTTCCGGTCTTGGGGTTGGGCATCAGTCCCCGCGGGCCGAGCACTTTGCCCAGCTTTCCGACCGAGCGCATCATGTCGGGCGTGGCAATGACGGCGTCGTAGTCGGTCCAGTTCTCCTTCTGGATCTTGTCCACCATCTCCTCGCCGCCCACGAATTCGGCGCCGGCTTGCTTGGCCTCGGCTTGCTTTTCGCCGTTGGCGATCACCAGCACGCGTTTGCTCTTGCCCAGCCCGTGCGGAAGAACGACGGTGCCGCGGACCATCTGGTCGGCGTGGCGCGGATCCACCCCCAGGCGGATATTGAGCTCGACAGTCTCGTCGAACTTGGCGAATTTGACCTTTTGCAGCAACGGCACCGCCTCGGTCAGTTCGTACTGCCGGGTCTCAACCTGCTTGCGGGCCTGCTCGATTTTCTTTCCGGTTTTTGCCATGTTCTGTCTCCTACGGGGTCCGCTTCAGCTTCCTGCGGACCGTAGTGGTATGGACCTGATCTTTAGGTTCCGATCTCGATTCCCATGCTGCGCGCGGTTCCGGAGATGCTCTTGATGGCCGCCTGCAGCGAGGCGGAATTGAGATCCGGCGTCTTGGTCTTGGCGATCTCCTCGACTTGCTTGAGCGTGATCTTGCCCACCTTGTCCTTGTTCGGTGTGGCTGAGCCCTTCGCCACGCCTGCGGCGCGCTTCAGCAAATCCGCCGCCGGCGGCGTCTTGGTGATGAAGGTGAAGCTGCGATCGTTGAAGATCGTGATCACCGCCGGCACGCTCATGCCCTCAAGTTCCTTCGACGAGGTGCGGGCATTGAAGGCCTTGCAAAACTCCATCAGGTTGAGCCCGTGCGGACCCAGCGCGGTGCCCACCGGCGGTGCGGGCGTGGCCTTTCCGGCCGGAATCTGCAGCTTGACTTGGGCTTGAACTTTTTTGGCCATGGCGGATTACACCTTCTCTACTTGCGTGAATTCGAGCTCGACCGGCGTTTGGCGGCCGAATATGGTCACCATCACCTTGAGCGTCTCGCGGTCGTCATTGATTTCGTCCACCACGCCGGTGAAGCTGGCGAAGGGGCCATCGGTGATCTTGACGGTTTCGTTCTTGTCAAACTTGACCTGCAGGCGGGGCTGCTGCCCGCCGGTTTCCACCCGGTGCAGGATCTCCGCGATCTCGTCTGCGCTGATCGGCGTGGGCGACTGGCCGCCGCCGACAAATCCGGCCACGCGCGGGGTGTTCTTGATCACGTGCCAGATTTCATCGTCAATCTTGCCGTGGCTGTCGGCGGCCAGCTCGACCAGCACGTAGCCCGGATAGAACAGCCGGGTGGACTGCACTTTCTTTCCGCCACGGTGCTCGATGACCTCTTCAGTCGGGATCAGCACCTGGCCGATCTTCTCGGCGAGGCCGAACGCCTCGATGCGGCCCTTCAGACTCTCGGCCACCTTCTTCTCGAAGCCGGAGTAGGCGTGGATGATGTACCAGTGCTTGTCGGCCATGGGAGGCTCTTCAGCGGCTGAAATGGGTGATAATCCCCTGCATCACGGCGGTGAGTAGCATGTCGGTGAAGTAGAAGAACACCCCGAAGATGGCGACCGTCACCAACACCACCACCGTGGTCCCTTGGACTTCCTTCCAGCTCGGAGCGGTAACCTTCTTCATCTCCGAGCGGACGTCCACGTAAAAGCTCTTCAGCCGCAGCGAAAGATCTTTGACTTTGCCGCCTGGGCCTTGCGAATTGTTTTCAGTTGCTGCGCTCACGGGCATATTAGGCTCACGGTTGGCGGTTCGCTATTCGTAGTTTCCGGTTCTCGGCGAATTTGGCAGGGGTAGAGGGATTCGAACCCCCACATTCGGTTTTGGAGACCGACGGTCTAGCCGTTGAACCTATACCCCTGCATTGCGGACAACAGTTTCAAGCTTCCAGCGGACGCGGCGCCCGCTCTCGAAACGCGAAACTTGTTCATTTCGTTTCCTTGTGCGCGGTGTGCTTGCGGCACTTCGGGCAGTACTTCTTGAACTCCAATCGGTCGGTTGTGGTCTTGCGGTTCTTGGTGGTCGAGTAGTTGCGGTTCTTGCAGTCGGGACATTGCAACGTGATGATTTCGCGCATGGTCTCCTCCTACTGCAGGATCTCGGTGATAGTGCCGGCGCCGACGGTGCGGCCGCCTTCGCGGATGGCGAAGCGCAGCCCCTTCTCCATCGCCACCGGGGTGATGAGCTCGACGGTGAGGGCGACGTTGTCGCCCGGCATCACCATCTCGGTTCCCGTCGGCAGCTCCGCGACGCCGGTCACATCGGTCGTGCGCATGTAGAACTGCGGCCGGTACCCCTTGAAGAAGGGCGTGTGCCGCCCCCCCTCCTCCTTCGTCAGCACGTAGATCTCGGCCTTGAACTTGGTGTGCGGCGTGATCGAGCCCGGCTTGGCCAGCACCATGCCGCGCTCCACGTCGTCCTTCTCGGTGCCGCGCAAAAGCAGCCCGGCATTGTCCCCCGCCAGGCCCTCGTCCAGTTGCTTCTTGAACATCTCGATGCCGGTCACCACCTTCTTCGCCGTGGGCCGGAAGCCGACGATCTCGACCTCCTCGCCCACCTTCACCTTGCCCCGCTCGATGCGCCCGGTCACCACCGTGCCGCGGCCGGAGATCGAAAAAATGTCCTCCACCGGCATCAGGTAGGGCTTGTCCACGTCCCGCTGCGGCACCGGCACGTACTTGTCCACCGCCGCCATCAGCTCCTCCACCGACTTCTCCCACTTCTCTTCCCCGTTCAGCGCCCCCAGCGCCGAGCCCCGCACGATCGGAATCTCATCCCCCGGGAACTGGTAGCTCTTCAGCAGGTCCCGCACCTCGAGCTCCACCAGATCCAGCAGCTCCGGGTCGTCCACCGCATCGCATTTGTTCAGGAACACCACGATGTAGGGAACCCCCACCTGGCGCGCCAGCAGCACGTGCTCCTTGGTCTGCGGCATCGGCCCGTCGGTCGCCGCCACCACCAGGATCGCCCCGTCCATCTGCGCCGCCC
>DATNED010000163.1:0-14224 GCA_035553115.1 Terriglobales bacterium
GGTCAGCACCGGCGGAATCGTCTGCGAGAACGAGGTCGGGCCGTACGCCGGGGTCGAGCCGCTGGCCGGATGGAACAAGTTCGCGGCGTTGAACACTGGCGCTTGCGCTGGCGTCAGCGGCTGCGTCGGGTCGGTGTTGAAGCTGAATGCGCCCTTGATCCCTACCGGCGCGTCATCCGCAAACGGAATGTGGGAGATGTCGAAGCCGTACTTGATGTTGTGCGCGCCATGGAAAATGCTGAAAGTGTCGGCCACCTCCCAGTGGCTCTCGATCCCGTCGTCGCCGTAATCGCTCCCGAAGGAGAAGTCCGGAAAGCTCAGCGTCGTGTCATAGGGAGTGAACCGCGATGCCGGGTACTGCCCGATCGCCGTCCAGATGCCCTGCCCGCAGGCCAGCGGACACTGGCTCGGCGCCAGCAAGTAGGCTGCCCGCGCATACTGGAAGCGGAAGTCATTCACCAAATTCGAGCTCAGCGCCCAGGTGTGCCCCACCACCAGCGAGCGCCGCGGCAACAGGCCGTCATAGCCCGCGTTCGGCGAAGCCGCCCCGCCGCACCCCTGGCAGGTGAGCAGGTTCCATTCCTGCCCCCAGCGCACAAACAACGTCTGCTGGTTGTTGATCTGGTAGTCGCCGCGCAGCGTCAGCAGATCGTCGTGGCTGGGCTGCTTGTAGACCCCCTGGAACGCCCCGAAAATCGTCGGGTTGTTCGTGAACACGGTGTAGGAGCCCTGGGTCAGCGTGGATTCCCACGCGCCGAAGAAGTGCAGCTTGTTGGCGATGATCGGCCCGCCGATGTCCCCGCCGACCTGATTGCGGTTCAGCGGCGCCTTTCCGGTGTTCTGCGCCACCTCCGCCGCCTTCTGGAAACTGTTGTCGCGGTTCAGGCTCTGGTTGCGCCAATACTCGAAGAAATCCCCGTGCAACTGGTTGGTTCCGCTCTTGGTGACCACCGACACCGCCCCGCCCGAGGCCATGCCCCCTTCGTCCGCCTTGAACTGCGAGCTGTAGACCTTGAACTCGGCCACCGACCCCTCGGGGAAGTTCTCGCGCGGTTCGCCCATCTCTGCCCAGTTGTTGTTCACCCCGTCCACCGTGAAGCTGTTCGCGTAGTAGTGGTCCCCGCCCCCCAGTTGCACGTTGCTGTAGAACGATCGCGAGGCGTCCTGGGTCGTGCCCGGCATCAGCAGGGAAAGGTTCAGGTACTGGCGGTTCGCGATCGGCAATTGGTCAATCTGTTTCTCGGTGATCACCCCCGCCACGTTGCTCTTGCTGGTGTCAATCGGCGGTGCTTCCGCGCTCACCTCGACCGTCGCCGCTTGCGCTTGCACCTTCATCACGTCGTGCCGCTCGATCTCGGTCCCGATCTGCAGCACGATCCCGTTCACGGTGGTGGTCGTGAAGCCGGTCTTCTCGTAGCGCAGTGAGTAGGTCCCCAGTGGCAGCGCCGGCAGCAGGAAGCGCCCGTCGGCGCCGGCCTCCGCCGTGCGCGTGGACCCGGTGGCGGTGTTGGTCGCCGTCACCTTCACCCCCGGCAGCGCGGCGCCGTTGGCATCGCTCAGCGTGCCTTGGATCTGAGCGGTGTCTTGCGCAGCCCCTGCCAGGGCGACGGCGGCCAGGATCAGGGCAAGCACGGGAAGGCGGAGCCAGCGGGTGGGGGTCATAAGCGTCCTTTCGTGCGCAATGTATACTACGCTCCCGATTCCGTTGTCAATGACTTTTTGAATGAGTGCCGCATTTTGAAGGGGAACTCTTGGAATGACCGCTTGCAGCGCCGCTCCGGTGCTTGACGCCGCCCGCCGACACACCGTACGATCACTATCTGTATACCGGTTGTTGACCGTGAGCGCCATCGCTGCGCCTTCAGGTATCCTGCTGTTTCTGCGTTGCCTGCAGTGCGGCATTGCCTGTAGCCCCATGACCACCGCCGAGCGCCTCTACCGCCATCTCAAGCAGGACATCACCACCTGCGAGCTGCGCCCCGGCCAGCCCTTCAGTGAGAGCGACCTTTGCCGCCGCTACCGCGCCAGCCGCACCCCGGTGCGCGAGGCCTGCCGGCACCTGCAGCGCGAGGGGCTCATCACCATCGTTCCGTTCCGCGGCTACTTCGTCGCGCCGCTCACCTTGGCCGAGTTCCACAACCTGCACGAAATCCAGCTCATCGTCGATCCCGCCGCTGCCAGCTTGGCCGCCCTGCGCGCCCAGCCCGCCCAGCTCAAACTGATGGAGCAGGCAGCCGAATACGAATATCGCATCGGCATCCGCGCCAGCTACGCGACCTTTCTGCAGCGCAATTTCAACCTGCATGTCGGCATCGCCCAGGCCGCGCACAACCAGCATCTGGTCGAAGTGGTCACCTCGATCCAGACCCGGCTCATGAGATTCTTCTATCTCATCATCGCCATGGACGCCTACGGTCCCCAATTGGTCACCGAGCACGAACAGATCGTCGCCGCCATCCGCGCGCGCGATCCAGAGCTGGCGCGGCAGCGCGCGGCCGAGCACGTCACCAAGACCATCCGCCGCAGCGCCGGCCTGTTCATGACTTCCACCGAGGCGAGGCTGGGGGAGCTGATCGCCGAACCCGGCACGCTGCTGGGTCAGGGCGTGGGCGAACCGACCGAGATGCGGGCCATGATCGAGGTGGATCCGACGGTGACGGCCCACGCCGCTGCCCACGGAAAGCGAGGCCAAAGGGGACGATGAAACGGCTTGCATCGCCTTCGCGGGTTGCGATCGATACCGGCGGCACCTTCACCGACTGCGTCTGGGTCGAAGCGGGCGAGCTTCGGGTGTTCAAGCGGCTTTCCACCCCCGCCGATCCCTCCCTCGCCATCCTGGCCGGACTGGAGAAGATCGGCGCCGCTCCGGCGGCGGAAATTCGCCACGGCACCACCGTCGGCACCAATACCCTGCTCGAGCGCAAAGGCGCGCGCGTCGCCTTTGTTACCACCGCCGGCTTCGAGGACACCATCGCCATCGGCCGCCAGGCTCGCCCGGCGCTCTATCAATGGTCCAATCCCGCGCCCGCCCCGCTCGCCCCCGCCGAGTTGCGCTTCGGCATCGCCGAGCGCACCCTCCCCGATGGCACCGCTGCGCTTGTTGCCGCACCCGCCGCGCTGCGCGACCTCTTCGCCAGCGTCGCCGCGGCCGCCCCCGAAGCGGTTGCAGTTTCACTGTTGTTCAGCTTCGCCAACCCGCGCAATGAGCGCGCGGTCGCCCGCACGCTCGAAGAACTCGGCATCCCGGTCTCGGTGTCGCATCAGATCCTGCCCGAATTCCGCGAGTACGAACGCGGCGCGACCGTTCTGATCAACGCCTACCTCGCGCCCCGCATGGGCACCTACTTGAACCGGCTCCAGGCCGCGGTCGGCAGGCAGTTCGCGGGCGCGCGCCTCCACGTCATGCAGTCCTCGGGCGGCATCATCTCGGCCTCCTCGGCGGCCCGCGAGCCCGTGCGCACCATCTTGAGCGGCCCCGCGGGCGGCGTGGTGGGCGCGCATCGCATCGCCGCCCTCGCCGGCTTTGATCGCATCCTCACCTTCGACATGGGCGGCACCTCGACCGACGTGGCCTTGGTCGAGGGCGGCGCCCACTTGCGCACCACCCACGATTCCCAGGTCATGGGGATGCCGGTGGCCGTGCCCATGCTCGACATCCACACCGTCGGCGCCGGTGGTGGCTCGCTCGCCGGCTTCGATGGCGGCGGCGCGCTTACCGTCGGCCCGGCCTCGGCCGGCGCCGATCCCGGCCCAGTTTGCTACGGACGCGGCGAACGCCCCACCGTAACCGATGCCAACCTGCTCCTCGGGCGCCTCGATCCGGGCGGCCTGCTCGGCGGCGGCGTCACGTTGGACGTCGAGCGCGCCCGAAAATGCTTCGCCAAATTCAAAGGCGCGCTGCCGACCGTCGAGGCCTTCGCCGATGGCATCGTGCGCCTCGCCGAAGCCCACATGGAAAAGGCGCTGCGCATGATCTCGGTCGAGCGCGGCTTCGATCCGCGCGAGTTCACCCTGGTGGCCTTCGGCGGCGCCGGACCGCTGCACGCTTGCGCGCTCGCCTCCAGCCTCGAAATCCCGCGCGTGCTCGTGCCCCGCCTACCGGGCGCGCTCTCGGCGCTCGGCATCCTCATGTCCGACATCGTCAAGGATTTCTCCCGCACGATCATGCTTCCCGCCGAAGGCGTCGCCGCGCGGCTCCAGCCCTGCTTCCGTGAATTGGAGTCGCAAGGCGCAAAAGCCATGCGCGCCGAAGGCCTCGCGGCGCGGTCGTTGCGCTCGCTCGATGTGCGCTATGCCGGCCAGGGCTTCGAGCTGACGCTCGACTACACCAGCGACTTTGCCGCGCGCTTCCACGCGCTCCACCAGCGGCGTTATGGATATGCCGATCCGCGGCGGCCGCTCGAGGTGGTCAACGCCCGCGTGCGCATGGTCGCTGCCAGCCCGGCGGTGAACTTCCAGCGCCAGGCCGAAAAGCCCGGCCGCGGCGCGCAGGCGCTCGTCGCCAGGCGCGCGACGTGGTTCGGCCGGCGGCGGGTCCGAACCTCGTTCTACCAGCGCGAACGCCTCCGTCCCGGCGACCGCTTCGGCGGGCCCGCGGTGGTGGCCGAGTACAGCGCAACGACCGTGGTGCCGCCGGGTTGGGGCGCGCGGGTGGACGGCTGGGGCAACTTGATCCTGGAGGCGAAATGACACCGCTGGACGGCATTGAGCTGGCGATATTCAAGAACGCGTTCCATGCGGTCGCCCAGGAGATGGGCGCGACCCTGCGCCGCACCGCCTTTAGCCCGAATATCAAGGAGCGACAGGATTATTCGAGCGCCATCTTCGATGCCGCCGGCAACGTCGTCGCCATGGGCGACGACATGCCGGTGCATTTGGGCTCGATGCCGATGTCGGTGGCGGCGGCTCTACAGGCGCTCCAGCTCGAGCCCGGCGATGTCGCGGTGCTGAACGACCCCTACGACGGCGGCACCCACCTCCCCGATATCACCCTCGTCGTCCCCGTCTTTCTCCCCCGCGGCAAGCACCCCGCCTTCTTCGTCGCCAACCGCGCCCACCACTCCGACGTAGGCGGCACCTACCCCGGCTCCATGGGCCTCTGCCGCGAAATCTATCAGGAAGGCATCCGCATCCCTCCGCTCAAGCTCGTCCGCCGCGGGGTCACCGACGAGGCGCTGCTCGCCCTCATCCTTCACAACGTCCGTACCCCGCGCGAGCGCGAGGGCGACCTCACCGCACAGATCGGCGCCTGCCGCATCGGCGCCGAACGCCTGCAGCAGATGGCCGCAAAGTACGGCCAGCCCCGCCTTGAGCGCAATATGCGTGCCCTGCTCGATCACTCCGAACGCTTGATGCGCGCGGAGCTGCGGCGCATGCCCGCCGGGAGGTTCGCGGCGGAGGAGTTCCTGGACGACGACGGCCTGGGGCCGGATCCGATCCGGCTGCGCGTGGCGATCACACTCGACCCCAAGCGCGCGCGCGCGACGGTGGACTTCACCGGCTCGGATCCGCAGGTTGCCGGAAGCGTCAACGCGGTGGCGGCGATCACCTACTCGGCCACCTTTTACGTCTTCCGCTGCCTGCTGCCGCAGGAGGCCGCGCCCACGGCAGGGCTGATGCGCCCGGTCACGATGGTGATCCCGCCGGGGACGATCGTGGACGCGCGTCCGCCGGCGGCAGTCGCCGGCGGCAACGTCGAGTGCTCGCAGCGGATTGTGGACGTCCTGCTGCGCGCCCTGGCGCAGGCGCTGCCCGGACGAATCCCGGCGGCCAGCAGCGGCACGATGAACAACCTGACCATCGGCGGGATGTACCCCAGCGGCGACGCCCGCGCCGGCCAACCCTACGCCTATTACGAAACCTGCGGCGGAGGCATGGGCGCGGCGCCGGACGCCGATGGCCTCTCCGGCGTCCACACCCACATGAGCAACACGCTGAACACGCCGGTCGAGGCGCTCGAATACTCCTACCCGTTCCGCGTGCTCCGCTACGCCTATCGCCGCGGCTCGGGCGGCGCCGGCGCGCACCGCGGCGGCGACGGCCTGGTGCGCGAGATCGAGATCCTCGCCCCCGCCCAGGTGACCCTGCTGAGCGAGCGCCGCCGCTTCGCGCCCTACGGCCTGGCCGGAGGCAGCGCCGGCGCCCGAGGCCGCACGCTCTTGAGCGAACCCGGCCAGGGGGAGCGCGAGCTGCCCGGCAAGTGCAACGTCTTCGTGCCGCAAGGCACCCGCATCAAGCTCGAATCCCCCGGAGGCGGCGGATGGGGATCGCCCCGCTAACCCCGCAGTGGACCCGCGCCGAGCTGCGCACCCTGGCCGCGCTGAAGTCGCCCGCCGCCATCCAGAAATTTCTCGACGCCGAGATCGCGTATAACAAGGAGCCCGGCGGCGCCACCCTGCGCTCGCCTCGCCGCGTGCTCCGCGACCGCGTCGCGCACTGCTTCGAGGGCGCGCTCCTGGCCGCCGCTGCCCTGCGCGTGCAGGGCGACCCGCCGCTGCTGCTCGATCTCGAGTCGGTGCGCGACGACGACCACGTGCTGGCGCTGTTCCGCCGCGACGGCCATTGGGGCGCGATCGGCAAATCCAACTTCTCCGGCTTGCGCTTCCGCGAGCCGGTCTACCGCTCGATTCGCGAGCTGGTGATGTCCTACTTCGAGCACTATTTCAACCTGGCGCGGGAAAAGACCCTGCGCGCCTACTCGCGCCCGGTGCATCTGGGCCGCTGGGACCGCCTGCGGTGGATGACCGCCGAAGATGACCTTTGGGATCTGGCCGAGCACCTGGTCCGGCTGCCGCACACGCCGATTTTCCCGAACGACCAGGGCCGCCGGCTCGCCCGCGTGGACCGCCGCCTGTTCGCGGCCGGCCTGCACGGTCGCTTGGAGTAGCGTCCCTCGCCTCGCGCCCCTGCGGCGCATCAGCTCATTCCAGCCGCGCTCGCAGCGCCTCGGCGCTGGTGAAGCGCTCGGCCGCGAGGCCCAGCGCGCGGGCGGGGACCAGGTTCTCCTCGCGGTCGTCCACGAAGAGGCACTCCTCGGGCTTTGCCTGCAGTACGCCCAAGGCGCGGCGATAGAATTCCGGGTCGGGCTTGCGCGCGCCGAGATAGCAGGAGCTGCAGAAGGCGCTGAAGAATTGCGCCAGGCCGAAGCGGCTGATGCGGTACTCGTTCAGGTCGCTGCCTTCGTTGTTGAGCGCCGCCAGGCGGTAGCGGCCCGACGCCCGCAGTCGGTCGAGAAGCCGCAAACTCTCCGGCAGCGCCTCCGAGCACGACTCCATGAACGCGCGAAACTCCGGCGCCTGAAACCCGCGCCGCTGATAAAACACCGCCTGCGCCAGGTACGCTTCCAGCGTGATCGCCCCGATCTCGAGCTGCGGCCCCAGCAGCCAGTGTCGCTCCTCGAAATCCCGCGTATCCAGCCCGAATTGCGCGCACGCCCGCGCCCGCTCGGCGCGGTCCCAGGCGTTGCTCAAGACCACCCCGCCCAAATCGAATAGCAGTGTGGTCACCATCACTCGCCTCCTCGCGCTGTCCAATGAATGCGCCCGGTGATCAGCCGCGCGGCCTGCTGGAAGCTGAGATAGTCCCAGCTCCACTCGATCACGACCAGGACGCGGTTGCGGAAGCCGATCAAATACAGGATGTGCACGAAAATCCAGACCAGCCAGGCGAGCAGGCCCGAGAGCTGCAGCCCGCCAATCTCCGCCACCGCCTTCGCCCGCCCGATCGTCGCCAGATTTCCCTTGTCCACATACCGAAACGCCCGCCGCGGCTCGTGTTTCAGGTCGCGCACGATGTTCGCCGCCGTCGCCCGCCCCTGTTGCATCGCCACCGGCGCCAAGCCCGGGAGCAAATGCCCGTCCCGCCCGGCGTGCGCGGCCAGGTCGCCCAGCACAAACACCTCCGGGTGCGCCGGCAGCGAGCAATCCTCGCCGGTCGGCACCCGCCCCGCGCGATCGAGCGCGACCCCGAGCGTGCGCGCCAGCGGCGAAGCCAGCACTCCTGCCGCCCACAGCACCGTTTCGGCCGCGATCTCCTCCTCGCCCACCCGCACGTGGCCCGGCACAATCGCCGTCACCAGCGCGGAGGTCCGCACCTCGACGCCCATGCCGCGCAGATCCCCCTCCGCTTTTCCGGACAGCCGCTGCGAAAACGACGGCAGCAGCCGCGGCCCGCCTTCGAGCAGCAGGATGCGCGCCTCGCGCGGATCAATGGCACGGAAGTCCTGGGACAGCACGCGGCGGGCGATGTCGGCGATCGCGCCCGCCAGCTCGACCCCGGTCGGTCCGCCGCCGACGATGGCGAACGTGAGCTGCGCTTTGCGCCCGGCGTCGTGCGGCATGCGCTCTGCGCGCTCGAAGGCAAGAAAAATTCGGCGGCGGATGTCGAGGGCGTCTTCGATATCCTTGAGGCCGGGCGCAAGCGGCTCCCACTCGTCGTGGCCGAAGTAGGCGTGCCGCGCTCCAGTCGCCAGGATCAGGTAGTCGTACCCCACCTCGCCGTCGGCAAGGAGCAGGCGCTGGTCCGCGAGGTTCACCGCGGTGGCTTCCGCCAGCAGCACTTGCGCGTTCGCCTGCTTGCGCAGCACCGCCCGGATCGGATACGCAATTTCTCCCGGCGACAATCCTCCGGTCGCGACCTGGTAGAGCAGCGGCTGAAAAAGGTGATGGTTGCGGCGGTCGAGAATCGTCACCCGCACCGGGGCCTTGCGCAGCGCGCGCGCCGCGGCCAGCCCGCCGAAGCCCGCGCCGACGATGACCACGTGGGGCTGGGGCATGCGTTCAATGCTTGCCCGCGGGGACGAGGCCGGAAACCGAGACCAGATGGTCCACCCACGCGGTCATTTCGGTTTCATTGCAGAGCAGGTCGCGCAGGCTGGTGCCGTCGAGCACCTGATCGAGCACCAATTGCAGCGAGCGCCAAAGGGAGCGCAGCGAACAATCAACCGAATGGGTGCAGACGCGCTCCTCGCCCGAGTGCTCGGAGCAGAACGCCGGCTCGTAGAGCCTTCCTCCCAGCACGGCCAGCGCCTCGCCCACGGAAATGCGCTCGGGCGCGCGCGCCAGCATGTAGCCGCCGGCGGCACCGCGGGCGCTCGAGACCAGGCCGCCGGTGCGCAGCACCCGCATGAGCTTGGCCACATAGGGGTTCGAAATCCCCTCGACCTTGCTGATCTCAGGAATGGTCAGGCTCGTTCCGTGCTCTTTGCCCAAACGCAGCAGGCAGCGCAAACCGTATTCTTCTTGGCTGGTGAATTTCATGCTTGCTCCTACCAGTCAATTCCCAACTGCAGCCGCGCCGCTTCCGACATCTTGCTCTGCTCCCACGGCGGCTCCCACACCAGGTTCAGCGCCACCTCGCTTACGCCCGGCACCGAGCGCACCTTGCCCTCGACTTCCCCGGGCAGAACGCCGGCGGCGGGGCAGCCCGGGGCGGTGAGCGTCATATCCACTTCGACCTTGCCTTCGTCCTTGATGCGGATCGCGTAGATCAATCCCAAGTCGTAAATGTTGACCGGAATTTCCGGGTCGTAGCAGCTCTTGATCGAGTCCACGATGTACTCGCGCAAGGCGGCGATCTCGGGGGATTCCTCTTCCGGGGCGGCGGGCGCAGGCCCGGGCGCCGGTTGCTGCGGCTGCCGCCGCTCCCACTCGGTGCGCAGCTCGCGGGCGGCATCGCGCTGCCGGGCGGCCTCCTTCAGCACGGCGGCCTCGGCCGACTTCTCCAGCTCGAGCGCAACCCGCTCTTTGTGTTCGGCCTCGCGGAGTAGGAAATCGTCCATGGCGGTTCCTGTTCCCCTACTCGGTCGAGACCGGCGCGTCGTCCTCGGCCTGTTCGGCCAGGGCTTGGTGCAGCGTATGCCAGGCGAGGCTGGCGCATTTCACCCGCGCCGGATATTCGCTCACCCCGGCAAACGCCCCCAATTTCCCCAAGCTCGCATCCGCCTTCGCCTTGCCGGTCACCAGTTGATGAAACCGCTCGAACAACTCTTCGGCCTCGGCCCGCGTCTTCCCCTTCACGGCCTCCGTCAGCAGCGACGCCGACGCGGTCGAGATCGCGCACCCCGAGCCCTGGAATTTGACCTCGCGCACCCGCTCCCCTTCGAGCACCAGCCGCAAGGTCAGCCGATCCCCGCATAGCCGGTTGAATCCCTCCGCCGAGCGGTTCGCCTCCGCCAGCGGCCCGAAGTTCCGCGGCCGCTTGCTGTGATCCAGAATCAGCTCCTGGTAGAGCTCTCCCAGCTGCGACATTATACGAATAGCTCCTTCGCCCGCCGCAGCCCCTGCCCCAGCTTGTCCAAATCCTCGCGCGTGTTGTACAGCCCGAGCGACGCCCGCGTGGTCGCGGCGATCCCGAACCGATCCATCACCGGCTGCGCGCAGTGATGCCCCGCCCGCACCGCCACCCCTTCGGCGTCCAGCACCGTCCCCACGTCATGCGGGTGGATCCCTTCGACCACGAAGGAAAGCACCGCCGCCTTTCGCCGCGCCGTACCGATGAGCCGCACGCCCGGCATGCCCTCGAGCAATTCCGTCCCGTAGGTCAGCAGCTCCTGCTCATAGGCCGCAATCGAGCCCATTCCCACGCCCCGCAGGAACTTGGCCGCCGCCCCCAGCCCGATGCCGCCCGCGATGTGCGGCGTGCCCGCCTCGAACTTGTACGGCAGTTCGTTGTAGGTCGTCTTTTCAAACGTCACCGAGCGGATCATATCTCCGCCCCCCTGCCACGGCGGCAGCTTCTCCAGCCATTCCCGCCGCCCGTACAGCGCGCCGATCCCGGTCGGTCCATACATCTTGTGCCCGCTGATGGCGTAGAAATCGCAGCCCAGCGCCTGCACGTCAATCGCCGCATGCGGCGCCGCCTGCGCGCCGTCAATCAGCGTCGCCGCACCCGCCGCCCGCGCCGCTGCGATCATCTCTCGCACCGGATTCACCGTCCCCAGAGCGTTCGAAATGTGCCCGAATGCCGCGATTCGCGTCCGCGGCGTCAGCCGCCGCTGGAACTCCTCGAATTCAACCTCGCCTCGATCATTGATCTGCGCGACCGCCAGCTTCGCGCCCGAGATCTCGCACGCCATCTGCCAGGGAACGATGTTCGAGTGGTGTTCGAGGCCGGTGATCAGCACTTCATCGCCCGGCGTCAGCACCGCGCGCGCAAAGCTTTGCGCCACCAGGTTGATGCCCTCCGTCGTTCCGCGCACGAACAGCACCTCGCGTTCGCTGGGCGCGTTCAGGAACTTCTGCACCTCAACCCGCGCGGCCTCGTACTCCGCCGTGGCGCGCTCGCCCAGTTGGTGCACCGAGCGGTGGATGTTGGCGCAATCCTGTTCGTAATATTTCCGCAGCGCCTCGAGCACCGCCTTGGGCTTCTGCGTGGTGGCGGCGTTGTCGAGGTACGACAGCCCAGGGTTCGACGCCAGCAGCGGAAACTCCTCCCGCCCCACCCTCAACTCCGTTCGCCCCATTGCCCCAATCGCCATTCCCAGGCTCTCCGTTCCTATACCGCCCATTTCCTCCACAGCAGGCCCTCGAGCTTCTCCTTAAGCCCCGGCGCCTGCACCCTGCCCAGCACATCCGCCGCGAAGGCGTAAATCAACAGTTTCCGGCTCTCCTCCAGCCCCAGCCCGCGCGAGCGCAGATAAAACAGCGCTTGCGCATCGAGCTGCCCTACCGTCGCTCCGTGCGTGCAGCGCACGTCGTCGGCGTAAATCTCCAATTGCGGCTGCGCGTTCACGGTCGCCGCCGAATCCGACAGCAGCAGATTCTTGTTGCTCTGAATGGCATCGGTATGCTGCGCGTCTTTCCGGACGATGATCCGCCCGTTGAACACCCCCGACGATTTCCCGTCCAGCACGCCCTTGTAGTACTCCCGGCTCGTCCCCAGCGGCTTGGCGTGGTCGAGAATGGTCGAGTTGTCCACGTGCTGCGATCCATCGAGTGCGAACAGCCCGTTCAACGTGCACTCCGCCCCTTCGCCGTCCAGGATCGCGTGCACGTTGTTCCGCGTCAGCGCACTGCCCAGCGAGAGGCTGTGCGCCGCCAGGCGGCTGTCCCGCAACTGCCGCGACCGCAGCTTCGACACCTGGAATGCCGCCCCGCTGTCCTGCCCGATCCGCGTGTACTCGACCGAGCTGTTCTCGCCCGCCTCGACCGTGGCCACGGCGTTGGTGAAATAGACATCGCCGGGAAATCCCGCCGAGGTCTCGATCACCCGGACCTGGCTCTCCTTGCCCGCCAAAACCACCGTCCGCGGGTGCGAAATCCCTTTCGCCGCCGCCGAGCCCGTCGTCCAATGCAAAATCGAGATCGGCGCCTCGACCGTCACCCCCGCCGCCACTTCGATCACGGCCGCGTCCTGCAGAAACGCCGTGTTCAGCTGCACGAACGCCTGCTCGCGCTCGTCGCTGTGATCCAGATGATCGAGATCCAGCGCTGCTTCGCGCTGCGACAAAGCGGAAACCGTGCACCCCGGCTGCGCGCCGGCCAGGGAAGACAGCCCCGCCGCGAACCGGCCGTTCACGAACACCAGCCGCACCGCCTTCGCCGACCAATCCACGCCCGGAAGTTCGAGCTCGCGCAGTTGCGGAACCAACCGCTGCGGCGGCGCCGCCGCCTGCGGCTCGAAAACTCCCTCGGCGACGGGCGTCAGGTTCGTCTGCCGCCATCCCTCGTCGCGCCGCCCCGGAAAGCCGTGCTCGCTGAAGCGCGTGAACGCTCGCTGCCGCACGCCGTCGAGCCAGGCCGGTTCGGGGTCGCGTCCGGCAAATTGCGCCAGGTAGCTGGCGAACACGCCAGTCGTCGAATCCTTCAGCGCCAGCGGCACTACGCCTGCCTTCCAGCCGTCGCCGGCTCGGCTTCCAGCCCCTGGTAGCCATGCGCTTCGAGCTCGAGCGCCAGCTCCTTGCCTCCCGAGCGCACGATCCGCCCCTGCGAGAGCACGTGCACGTAGTCGGGAACAATGTAGTTCAGCAGCCGCTGGTAGTGCGTCACCAGCAGGATCGCCCGCTCGGGCGAGCGCAGCGCGTTCACCCCGTTCGCCACCGTCTTCAAGGCGTCAATGTCGAGGCCGGAGTCGGTTTCATCCAGAATCGCCAGCCTCGGCTCCAGCACCGCCATCTGGAAAATCTCATTGCGCTTTTTTTCGCCGCCCGAGAAGCCCTCATTGACCGCCCGCTTCATCAGCGTGTCGTCCATGTGCAGCAGGCTCATCTTCTCGGCGATCAGCGCCAGAAAATCCACCGCGTCCAGCTCTTCCTTCCCCTGGTGCTTGCGCACCGCGTTCAGCGCCGCCCGCAGGAAGTAGTTGTTGCTCACCCCGGGAATTTCGACCGGGTACTGGAACGCCAGGAAGATCCCCGACCGCGCCCGCTCCTCGGGCGACACCTCCAGCAGGTCCTCGCCGAAGTACCGCACCGTCCCGGCGGTCACCACGTAGCTGTCCCGCCCCGCCAACACCTGCGCCAGCGTGCTCTTCCCGCCCCCGTTCGGGCCCATGATGGCGTGCACTTCGCCGGCTTTGAGTTCAAGGTCGAGGCCGCGCAAAATCTCGCGCCCCCCCGCCTCCGCATGCAAATTCGTGATCTCAAGCATATTGCTAATTGCTAATTGCTCCTCATCCGACGCTTCCTTCCAGGCTGATGCCCAGCAGCTTCTGGGCTTCGACCGCGAACTCCATCGGGAGCTCGCGGAAGACTTCCTTGCAGAATCCGTTCACGATCATCGAAACCGCGTCCTCGTTCGATAGGCCGCGCTGCCGGCAGTAGAAAAGCTGATCCTCGCCGATGCGCGACGTCGAAGCCTCATGCTCGACCTGCGCGGTGCTGTTCTTCACCTCCAGCACCGGAAAGGTATGCGCCCCGCACTGATCGCCGATCAGCAGCGAGTCGCATTGCGAGTAGTTCCTCGCTCCCTCCGCGCCCGCCAGCATCCGCACCGCCCCGCGGTAGGTGTTCTGGCCGTGCCCGGCCGAGATGCCTTTGCTCACAATGGTCGAGCGCGTGCGCTTCCCCAGGTGGATCATCTTCGTCCCGGTGTCGGCCTGCTGCCAGTTCTTGGTCAGCGCCACCGAATAGAACTCGCCCACCGAATCGTCGCCCTGCAGAATGCAGCTCGGATACTTCCATGTGATCGCGGATCCGGTCTCGACCTGCGTCCAGGAGATCTTCGATCCCCGCCCCAGGCACTTCCCCCGCTTGGTGACGAAGTTGTAGATCCCCCCGCGCCCGTCC
>DATNED010000164.1:0-20005 GCA_035553115.1 Terriglobales bacterium
AGGCTGCACGTCATAGTGGCCGTAAAACAGCACCGTCGGCGCGTCTTTTGCGTGCAGCCAATCGGCGTACAGCACCGGCATCCCGTTGGGATGCTTCGGCGAAGTAAGCCGCTCGATATGTTCGCACCCCGCTTCGCGCAATCGCGCCTCGAGAAAATCCAGCGCGCGGTCCATGTCGCCTCGGTGCGCAGGCAGCGTGCTGATGCTGGGAATCCGCAGCAGATCTTGCAACTCGGCCAGGGTGCGGCCGGCGTGCTCCCGAACGTAGGCTTCCACGGGGGGGGGATGGAGGCTCATAGCGCGTGCGTCGGTATTGCGGATCGGTGACGTTTCAGGCTTCTGCTTCGATGAGTATAACGGCAAATATTCTTTCCCCTCTAGCGGATTCCGCGCTTGTCCTGGTGACGGCTTTGTGAGAGTCCTCGTCGCTACCTACCCGCTCGCGCCGGTCGGCCCGGACACCTGCGGCGGAACCGAACAAGTCGCTTGGCTGCTCTTGCAAGGTCTCGCAGCCGACCCGGAGTTGGAGATCACCTGGCTGGGCGCAGCCGGCAGCTCGTCAATTCCGAATCTCCGCTTTCGCCCATGGGTCGCGCGAACGTCAAAGTTGATCACCCCTCCGGAATTGTCCCTGCTCGTCCGCGATTGCAGCGATGAAATCGTGCGTTGCGCTCGCGCGGAGCAGTTTGACCTGGTTCACAGTCTCGGCGCGCTCTTCTATCGCGATGCCGCCCGAATTCAGGCGCCGGTCCTCTTCAGCCTGCACTTGGCCCGCGAACTTTATCCTTCTGATTTTACCGGCGTCAAACCCTTCAACTTGCACTTCCACTGCGTCAGCCGCGCTCAGTGGGCCGGCTACGGCGCGGCAGCCTGCTGTGGCGTCATCCCCAATGGCATCGCGGTGGACCAGTTCAATCCGCGGCGGCGGCAGGCGCAGCCGTCTTCGCCTTTGCTCTTTCTCGGCAGGATCTGCCGCGAGAAGGGGCCGGACCTTGCCATCGCGCTGGCTCGACGCCTGCGTCGGCGCCTCATTCTCGTTGGCGAGCCCGGGCCGTTTCCCGCGCATCGTCAATATTTTGAGGATCAGATCGCGCCCAACCTTGGCGAATGCGTCAGTTGGCTGCCTCCGCCCTCGTTGTCCCGCAAGCTCCGGCTGTTACGGCAAGCCGCGGCCGTGCTCATCTGTTCCCGCGTCGAAGAAACCAGCTCGATGGTCGCCATGGAAGCCGCGGCTTCGGGCGTGCCCGTGCTCGCCTTGCGCCGGGGCACGCTGCCGGAAATCGTCGTGCCTGGCGTAACCGGCTGGCTTGGCGAAGATATCGAAGAGTTGGCAAACATGGCTGCGCACCTCGGGGTCATCGAGCCGGCGGCGTGCAGATCGCATGCAGAAAAGAACTTCCAGGTCGCGCAAATGGTGGACGGCTACCGGAACCTGTACCGTAATCTGGCCCAATCGGGCCTTAAAATTGAGATGCATGGCGGAACCCTCGATTCGGGTGGTCTTGGTCCGCCCACGCAATCCCCTGAATATTGGCGCGGCCGCCCGCGCCATGGCCAACTTCGGCCTGAGCGACCTGGTCTTGGTGTCGCCTTACGATGACGCCTGGCATACGGCGCGCTCCGCCCGAGCCGGTGCCGCTGTGCTCAAGGCCGCGCGCACCGTTCCCTGTTTGGCCGACGCCGTGGCCGCTTGCAACCTTGTGATCGGAACCACCGCAGGCACCGCGCGATCGCCTGAATTGCCGCTGGAAGATTGGCCTGCCGTGGCCGCTTCCCTTCCCGCCACAACGGTCGCGCTGCTTTTTGGCTCCGAAAAAACCGGGCTCAGCATCGAAGACCTGAGCCACTGCCAGCGCCTGGCGCGCATCGGCACCGCCCAGGACGCGCCCTCGATGAACCTGGGCCAAGCCGTGGCGGTCTGCGCCTACGAGCTTGCTCGCCAGCCTTCGGCCCCCGCACCGACGGCTCAGCGTCTGGCCGGCGACGCCCAGCGCGAGCTTGTACTCCAGGCCTGGCAGCCGCTGCTCGAAGACTTGGGGGTTACCCAAGGCCAGCACCGGCCCAGCCAGACACGCTTCCTTCGGCAAATGCTGGGCCGCTGGGCTCTCCGGCCCAGCGACTCCCAGCGCTTGCTCGGGATTGCACGCCAGATCCGGCACCGCTTGCGCGCACCTAACCGTCCTTGATCCAAGCCGTCCAATGAAGCGAATGATCCAAGTTCTGGAGGACGCGGGTGCCCCGCAAGGGCCAAGCGTTGAGCTCGCCCAGGCAGGATTGCCCGCGTGCGCGCTCGACGACCCGGATGCCTTCCGTATTGTGGTGGAGACCTACGGCCAGCGCCTTTTCCGCCTCGCGTATCGCATGACGGCCAGCACCCAAGACGCCGAAGATTTGGTCCAAGAGACCTTCCTGCGAGCCTTCCGCGCCCGCCGCCGCTTCGAAGCCCGCGCCAACTTGGCCACTTGGCTCTACCGCATTTGCGTCAACGCCTCGCTCGACCATCTCCGCCGCCGTGCGTCGGCACCTGCGCAAACGGCATTCGAGCCGATTGATGAGCGCGATGGTGGCATCTCGGAAGAGCGCCTTCCCGGCCCTGCGCCCACGCCCGAACGCCTTCTGCTGAGTCGCGAGGTGCGCGAACAGATTGCCGGAGCGATGTCGGCGCTTTCCCCGGTCGAGCGAGCGGCCTTCGAACTGCGGCACTGCGAGCAACTTTCCATCGAAGAAATTTCCGCGGCGCTGGGCTTGCGCCAGGGCGCGGCCAAGAACACCATCTTCCGCGGCGTTCGCAAGCTGCGTCGCGCGCTCGCGCCCCTCGTGGAGGAGCAGGCATGAAGCATCTTCGCGAAAGCGATTTCGTCGCGCTGGCCGCCGGCTTCGGCGATCAGCGCCAGCGCGGGCATCTCGAAGCCTGCACCGCGTGCCGCGATCACGCCGCGGAAATGGCCTCGGTCGTCCGCATGGCGGCCGGCATGGAATTGCCCCAGCCCCGCCGCGGCCTCGCCGACCGCGTCGTTGCCAATCTGCATGCCGCGCCGCGGCGCTCCCGCGCGCTCCCATGGCGCGCCTGGGCGGTGGCGGCCGCAGCCGGGATCGTGTTGGCTGCAATCGTTGTCCAGCGTCACGCAACCATTCCGCAGGTGGCCGCGCCCGCTCCGGTTGCCAATCGTGCCGATGGCATCGGCACCCGGGAATCCGCGCCCGACAACCGCATTACGCTCCTCGCCGTTGCCGATCATCTCGATCGCAGTCAGGCGCTGCTCACCGCCCTTTCCCACTCCGACTCCCCCTCGCCCCGCCTGCAAGCCTGGGCGGCGGATCTGTTGGCGTCGAACCGCCTGATTGAGCAATCCGCCCGTGCCGATGGCGATACTGCCTCCGCCCAGTTGCTCGCCGAGATGGAGCCCACCCTGCTTCAGCTCGCTCATTTCTCTGACGATGCCCCCCCCCCGCAATGGCATGCGCTCAAGCAGCGCGTCGCCTCAAGCGGCATCCTGTTCAAGGTCCAAGTGGTTGACGAAACCCTGCAAAACGAACTCATCCTGCATCCTCAAAGCAAGAATCTGGAGTCCACCTTATGAAACCCCTTCCCCTGCTCCTGATCGCGACTTTGGCCTGTGGCCTTGCTGCCCAAACCGCCGCTGCGGATAAGGCCCAAGCCGACCGCAATGCGGCTTATGCCAAATCCCAAGCCGAATATGTGAAGGCTTCCGCCGCCTATCAGCAAGGGCTGAACTCGATCAGCTCCGCCGATTGGGCCCGGGCTTCCGAACAGTTGGCCAAGGCCGAGGCCCAGCTCGCCCAGTTGCAAAAGCTGGACACCACCGGAACCGTGAAGAACCTCGATGCCGCCATGTATTGGCAGGCCTATAGCGCCTCGAAAATGGGCAAGGAGCAAGCGGCTCTGGACAAATTGCAGGCCTTGCAGCAGAAATTTCCCGACAGCAGTTGGAACAACGACGCTGCGGCGTTGAAGATGCAGTTGCAGCAGCTCTCCGGCCAAAACGCCATGCCGGCCGCCCATGGCAACGACGACCTGAAGCTGCTGGCGATCAACAGCCTCATGGAGAACGACCCCGCGCAAGCCCTGCCCATGCTCGAGAAGGTTGTCAACGGCGCCTCCTCGCCCGCGGTCAAGAGCCGCGCGCTCTTCGTCATGGCCCAGAACCATTCGCCCGAAGCCATTGCGGATATCACCGGCATCGCGCAATCCTCCACCGATCCCACCCTGAGCATGCAGGCGGTGAAGTACCTCGGCATGGAGGGCGGTCCCAAGGGCTTGACCGCGCTCTCCGGCATCTACGCCAAGAACACCAACAAGAATATCCGCTCGAGCATTCTGCATGCCTACATGCTCGGTGGCGACAAGTCCGACTTGCTCACCGCGGCCCAGTCGGAAACCGATCCCGATCTTCAGGAGATGGCGGTGCACGAGCTTGGCCTCAGCGGCGGCAAGGACGAGCTTTGGCAGTTGTACCAGACCAATCCGCCCGCCGCGGTCAAGGCTTCAATCCTTCACTCGATGTTCCTGAGTGGCGACATGGGCCACCTGATCCCGCTGGCCAAGTCCGAAAAGGATCCCTCGCTGCGCCAGGATGCCATTCACAGTCTTGGCCTGGTCGGCTCGCCCCAGGCCACCGACGCCCTCACCTCGATGTACACCGGCGCGCAGGACCGATCGGCCAGCGAAGCAATCATCCAGGCTCTGTTCCTGCACGGACATGATGGCGCCACCGACCTGGTTGGCCTGGCACGCAAGGAAACCGACCCCGGGCTGAAGCGCGATATCGTTCAACGCCTCTCGCTCATGCATGACAAGGCCGCAACCGCGTACTTGATGGAAATCTTGAATCAATAGGAGCCCGCCATGCGCTGCGCTTCGCTTCTTCTCTTTGCCGCGCTGCCGCTGGCTGCGCAAATGCCCAAGTTCACCGACGCGCACATTCAAACCGCAGCCTTCAGCGGTGATTTGGCGGCCCAGCTCCGCACCGCCGCGCAGCAGCCGGGACCGCGCTGGTGGGGTTACGCCGTCCCCGGTATTCCCGGCCATCGCGACGGCTGTGGCGTGGCCTATCTGGACTCGGGCAACGTCGTCGAAGGCGGCGAAGAACAGAACGCTCCAGAGGTCTCCCGGCCGCTCGTGGTGCTCTACGAACTTCAACAGAGCCAGGTTGCCAAGATCCGCATCTTCGATCTCGCCTGCGAAATCGAAGCGCAAGGCGCTTCCGTTACCTGGCTCAGCGGCGTCTCCCCCGATGCCAGCGTGAAGCTGCTCGCCGGTCTGGTCGAAGCCGATAAGTCCACCGCGCACGGCGCTCTTGGCGCGCTGGCCGAAACCGACGGCAGTTCGGCCGAGGCCGCCCTGGAGCGTTTCGCAGGTTCCGCGTATCCCGACGCAGTCCGCAATCAAGCACTGTTCTGGCTGGGCTCTACCCGCGGCCACGCCGGTTTCTTGGCTGTGCAGAAAGCCGCGCAGTCGAGCCAGGCCAGCGATGAGGTTCGCAAGCGCGCGACCTTCGCGCTCAGTGTCAGTCGTGATCCCGGCGCCTCCGACGAGCTGATCCGCATGGCCAAGCTCGACCCGGCCGCTTCCGTTCGCGAGCAGGCGCTATTTTGGCTCGCGCAAAAAGCCACAAAGAAAGCCATCGGCGCCATCAGTGACGCCATCGCCAACGATCCCGCCACCGCCGTGAAGGAGCGCGCCGTCTTCGGTTTGACTCAAATCCCAAATGGTGACGGCGTGCCGCTGCTGATTCAGGTTGCGCAGACCAATGCGAATCCCGCCGTCCGCAAGAAGGCCATGTTCTGGCTCGGCCAATCCAAGGATCCCCGCGCCGTCGCCTTCTTCGCCCAAATCCTGGAACACTAGAAGAGGTCTACAACCGATCACTCATCGGTTGGCCCCGGCCGCGTCGGTCGGTTCCGTAAGGGCGATGTCTTGCACTTCGAGCACCTGGTCGTCGCTCGATCGCCGTGCGTGCACGGTCACCCAAATGTGGTCGGCCTTGCTGCTTGCCTGCACTGCTGCCAGCGCCTGCTTGGTGCCCTTCGCGTCGAAGCGGGTGAAGTGCCCCTTGGAGTCCACCAGCCCGTAGATCCGGTCGGCGCAGGCCAGCAGGCAGTCCCGCGGGTGGTCGGCCAAGTGCGATGCGTAGGTTTTGAAGCAATGCTGGTCAATCAGCCAGCCTGAAGTGGTTGTGGCGCGCGCGCGCCAGCGGTTCACTCCCACCACCAGGATCACCAATGCGATGGCAATCGCCGCCGCCAAACCCCGCAGATTGTTGGCGAATCCGAACCCGAAAATGCGTCCCCGGCGGCGCTCGGGCCTCGCCGGCGGCGCAGCCCCCGCGCGCAGCATCGCCGGCACCAGCGGCTCGCCCAGTCCCTCCTCAAGCGCGCGCGCCAACCGTTCGCTCGCGCCTTCCGGCATCTCGAAATCGCGCGAATCTCCCACCATGCGAATCGTCTCGCGCATGGTGTCGAGCACCACCAGGCACGGTGCGCAAACCTTGCTGTGGTCGCGCACTGCCACGGCCATCGCCGGATCCATCGCCGCCAGCGTGTCCGCGTCGAGGTAGTCGGCCAGCGCGGCTAGGAATTGCTCGCACGTGATCGTCATAACGTTTTCGCCTGCACCCGTTGGCCCAGTTGCGCCGCCAGGCGCTCGCGCAATTGCAGCCGCGCGCGCAGCAATCGAGTCTTCACGTTGGCCACGCTCATCCCCAGCGCTTCGGCCGTCTCTTGCGTTGAAAGCATTTGAATATCCCGCAGCGCCACCACTTCCCGGTACCCGGGCGGCAGCCCGTTGAGCGCGGTGTGCAGCATTTGCTCCTTCTCTTTGCGTCCCATCCGTTCTTCCGGATTTTCCCGCCATTCCGCCACATCGCGCGGCACGAACCCTTCTTCCGTCTCATGCGGCTCGTCCAGCGACTCCCACAGCTTTCCGTGGTTCTTCCGCAATTTCATGCGCGCGGTGTTCAATGCGATCTGGGTGAGCCAAGTCTGGAACTTGGCCTCCCCGCGAAACGAGGTCAGATGCTCAAAGGCGCGCAGGAACGTTTCTTGCACCACCTCCTCCGCATCCGCCGGGTTGCGCGTGATCGCCAACGCCGCACGGTACAGCCCGCGCTCGAATCGGCGCACGAGCGTATAAAATGCCTCGCGATCGCCGGCGCATGCCTGTCGCACCAACCCGCCTACATCATCCACAGCAGCAACGGGTTCGACCATGCATCATCCTAGTGCGATGTCTCGCAAATGAAAGGGTTACATTTCCAGCGCGGGCAAAACCCTGCCCTTGCAGACCCCCCAACCCAGACCCAGTCCCTGCGCATTTTGGCAATACGCTTGCAATAGGACCTCATCGCCATCTTCCAGAAAGGCGCGGGGTTCCCCGCTCGGCAACTCCAGCGGCTTGCGCCCGGCTTGGGTCGCCTCCAGCAGGCAGCCCTGGGCCCCGGCGCCCGCGCTTGAGACCGTACCGCTTCCCAATAGGTCCCCAGGGCGCAGGTTGCATCCGTTGCTGGCGTGGTGGGTGACCATCTGGGCCATGGTCCAGTATAAATCCCCGAGATTGCTCTCACACACCCGCAAGGCTGGCATTCCATGCTCGCGCATCCGCTCCGAAATCAGGTCGGCGGTCAGCCGAACCTGAAAACCGCCGTGGCTGCGGTCCAGCGCGGCGTCCAAATACGGCAGCAGCGCTGGATCGCCCGCCTCCCGGGCTCTTCCCGGCCCCCGGAAGGGTGCCAGCGCCGCCAATGGAATCACCCAAGGGGAAAGCGTTGTCGCAAAATTCTTGCCTAGAAACGGGCCCAGCGGCTGGTACTCCCAGCGTTGGATATCGCGTGCCGACCAATCGTTCAACAGGCACAGACCGAAAACGTGCCGCTCCGCGTCCTGCAACCGGATGGGTTCGCCCAGCCTGTTTCCCTGCCCGATCACGAATCCCACTTCTAGCTCGTAGTCGAGCTGTCGGCTCGGGCCGAACGTCGGCGGCGCACCCTCCGGCGTTGCTGCGGGGCGCTGCCCCATCGGCCGCCGAACCTCTTGCGGGCTCACCCCCACCGACGAGCTGCGGCCATGGTAGCCGACCGGCAAATAGGCATAATTCGGCAGCAGCGGGTTTGCTGGCCGAAACAGCGAGCCCACGTTGAATGCATGCTCGCGCGAGGCGTAAAAATCAGTGTAGTCGCCGATTTCGAGCGCCAGCAGCATCTCCGCCTCGGCCTGCGGGTGCAGCAGCGGGCCCACGCGCCGCTGTTCCGCCTCCGGCGCCCGGTCGGCGAGCATCGCTTGCAGCCTCGCCCGCAGCTTCGCTCCCGCCTCCGGCCCCAGCGCCATCAAGCGGTTCAGCACCGGTGCCTGGCAGGCCGCAACCGTCTCCTCTGGCACCCCGCCCAGCGCGCCGGTTGCGGCTGCGCCATGCAAGTCCAGCACGCAATCGCCGATGGCGACGCATAAATGCGAAGCCCCGCCCCGGGCGCGGTATGCGCCATAGGGCAGATTGTGCAGCGGGAAATCGCACTTCGCCTCGTTGGCAGAGGCGAGCCAGGAGTTCATCGCAGGGCTCAGCAGAACTGCTCGAAGGCGCCCACGAGTTCCTGCGCGATCTGCGGCGCGGTGCGGCCCTCGATCTGATGGCGTTCCAGCATGTAGACCAGCTTGCCGTCCTTGAGCAGCCCCATCGCGGGCGATGAAGGCCGCACGCCGGTGAAGTAGCTCCGCGCGCGCTCGGTCGCATCCACATCGGCGCCGGCAAAAACCGTCACCGCGCGGTCGGGGCGTTTGGCGTTCTGCAGTGCCAGCGCCACGCCCGGGCGCGCTTTTCCGGCCGCGCATCCGCACACGGAATTGACGATCACCAGCGTCGTCCCGGGCTCCTGCGCGGCTTGATCCACCGCATCCGGCGTGCGCGTTTCGCTTACGCCCAAGCGCGTGAGTTCCTCGCGCATCGAGGCAATCATGAATTCAGGATACATGGCTGTAGGCCTCTCAAATGTCAGTGTGGGTTGATGAAATACAGGAGCCAGCCGCCCAGGATCGTTCCGCCCACGAACCATGCGAAGGACTCGAGGCCGTACCGCACCTGGTCGCGCAGCGATTCGCGCAGCGTGATGGCGAATACCACCGAGGCCAGCGCGGCAAACAAGAGTACGGCGGTGAAATGCGAAATCGTCATTTCTTCCGGCCCAGATACACGTCGCGGGCGTCCGAGGCTGCCAGAAGGTTCAGCAATCCCGCCGCGATCAGGAATACCGTTCCGTAATCGCCTGTGACTTGATAAGGATTCCCCGCTCCGCCGCCAACCAACCGGGTGACGAAATACAACCCGCCGGCGCAGAAATCCCCGAGCCAGCCCAGCATCTGGAGGATGTCGCCGGTGTTGAAGGCGTAGACGGTTCCCTGCAGCGCCAGCCCGATGGCGAACATCCCCGTAATGCATCCCAGCACCAATCCGCCGCGGATCCATTTGCGGTGCAGCCAATACCCCAGCCCCGGCACCAGCCATCCCAACGCGAACACTCCCCATCCTCTTGCGGCCACGGATGCGGATTCGCTGGCAGCCTGGGTAGGGGCGGTTGCGCGCTTGGCCACGGTTTCGCTCGGCATGGGAGGGGAAAATTCTATATTCTCACGATTTCGCTCTGCATCGGCCCCGTCACCGCGCCCCGGCCGCTTTCATCCACGTAAATGTTGATCTCGGTGCGCAATCCCACCGGCTGGCCGTGCGGCGCATAGAGGCCGGGCTCGATCGTGAATGCGGTCCGTGGCAGAATCAGCCGCTCGTCATGGGTCTCGAAGTCATCCATGTTCGCTCCCGTGGCATGAACGTCTCGCCCTAGCGAATGCCCGGTTCGATGGACGAAGAAATCCGCCAGCCCCGCCTTTGCCACCACGCCCCGCACCGCCTGATCCACCTCGAAACCGCGCAGTCCTTCGCGGCCTGAAGTGGCCAATGCGACTCCTGCGTCCCGGGCCTGCCGCAGCGCGTCGAAAAACTGGACTAAGGGCGCGGGCACGGCGCTCTCCCCCGGCCGCAGGCAGTAACCCATCCACGTGACGTCGTAAAAACAGCGGTCGGGGCCGGAGGGCGTCGCCCACACGTCGAGCAGCAATAAATCGCCCGCGGAGATTGCCGCCGATGCCGATGCTGTGGGCTGATAGTGGGGATCGGCGGCGTGCGCGTTGACAGCCACGATCGGCGGATCCTCGCTCTCCATGCCTGCGTTGCGCAGTTGGCTGTGGATCCAATGTTGCAATTCGTGCTCGGTCAAGCGCTCGCCGCGTTGCAAATGCTCGCGCACGCGCTGGAACGCCCCCTGAATCGCCGCATCCACCGCACCGCCCGCCGCCTTGTGGCTGGCGAGCATCGCCTTCGTCCAAGTCGCGTCGAAGCGCGATATCAGATCGCCCGAGCTCACCACGCAACCGCCCAGCGCCCGAATTTGCTCGACCGTTCCCGCATCCGCCAGGCTCACCGCGGGCAGCGCGCATCCCGCGCTGTATTGCATCGCCACCCGGGGCGCGGCGCCGAGCGGCGTCAGCATCTTCTTCAGCCCCGCCTCGAGCTCGCCCCACTGCGAATAGAGCGTCCGCTCCCCGGGCAGCCCGTCCAGCGCGCTCGATTCGATGCGGTGCGCCAGCTTCTGCGGCGTGCCTTCCGCGGGGACCAGGTAATACCACCGCCGCGTGACCATCATCGCCTCGGGCAAGCCCAGGATCCGATACGCGATCGGGTCGCGATGGTGGTGATCGTAGAATAGCCAGGCGCCGATGCCGCGCGCCTTTAGCTCGTGCTGTATTTCCGCGATGGAAGCCACGCACTCAGGATACAACCGGCGCTGGCCGCGCGCCGAATAGCGCCGAGCCCAGCCGTACGATCGTCGCCCCTTCTTCGATCGCGACCGTGTAATCGGTAGACATGCCCATCGAAAGCTCCGCCACCCCCAGCCCTCCCGCCAGCGACGCCAATGCCGCAAAGTGCCGGCGGCTTGCCTCCGGATCGGTCGCGGCGGGAGGCACCGCCATCAGGCCGCGCAATTCCAAATGCGCCAGGCTGGCCAGCGCCGCCGCCAACTCGGGCGCTTGATCGGGCGCGATGCCGTGCTTTTGCGCTTCGGCGGCAATGTTGACCTCGATCAGCACCGGAACCTTCGCTCTTTCGCGCTCACCCGCCAGCCGATCCAGCCGCCGCGCCAGCTCCAGCGAGTCCACGGTTTCCAGGCAATCGAAGAGGTCGAGCGCCGCCCCCGCCTTGTTGCTCTGCAGCGGACCAAGCAAGTGCCATTCCGCTCCCTCGAGATCCTCCAGCGCCGCGCGCTTCAATGCCCGCTCTTGCACCCGATTTTCGCCGAACAGGCGCAAGCCCAGCGCGTAGGCTTCCCGAATTCGTTCCGGCGCGACGTTTTTTACTGCCGCCAGCAGGCGAACCCTGTCGATGGCGCGATGCGAGCGGGCGCACGCTCGGGCGATCTCTTCCTGCGCGCGTTGAATCGCTTCGCCCAGTCTTTCCTCATGGGGCTTGGACATTAGGAACGGCCCCGTGCACTCTTGCGGCTTTTCGCCACCGCTTCTAAACTCATGGTGCGAAATGGTAGCACCCCGATTCATCACCTTCGAAGGGCTCGACGGCAGCGGCAAGTCCACCCAGATCGAACATTTGGCCGAAGCGTTGCGCGCCTCCGGCGAGCGGGTGCTGCTAACCCGCCAGCCCGGCGGCACCGATTTGGGCGAGAAGATCCGCGCCTTGGTCCTCGCTGCGCCGGCTGCGCCCGAGGCCGAGCTTGCCCTGATGGTCGCCGCGCGCGCGCAAGCGGTGCGCGAATGCATCCTTCCCGCCCTCGAGGCCGGAAATTGGTTGCTTTGCGATCGTTTCCATGACGCCACCGAGGCGTATCAAGGCGGCGGCCGTGGCCTCGACCGCGCCGCCATCCGCGAGTTGCACCGCCTGCTCTGCGCGGATCTCCAACCGCAGCTCACGCTGTTCCTCGATCTCGATCCGGCTGCCAGTCTGGCGCGCGCCCGCAATCTGCCCGGTGCGTCCCATTTCGAACGCGAGGAACTGGTCTTTTTCGGGCGCGTCGCCGCAGCCTACCGCGAGATTGCTGCCCGCGAGCCCGCGCGCTTCTGCATCATCCCCGCTCAAGGCTCCTCCGACGCGGTCGCCGCCCTCGTCGCCGCTGCCGTGGCCAATCATTGCTCCTGGAGGGCGCCCCGTTGATGTGGAACGATTTCATCGGCAACCAGCCTGTCGTCGCGCGCTTGCGCGGACTTGTCGCCGGAGGAACCGCCGCTCGCACCCTGGTGCTTGCTGGCCCCGAAGGTATGGGCAAGGAGCGCCTCGCCTTGCTATTCGGCTTGGCCCTGAATTGCCAGGCACCTCCGCAACCCGGCGATATCTGCGGCGTCTGCGCCAGTTGCGCGCGCGCGTTGCCGCTGGATCGAATCGCCGCGCAAACCGAGGCCGCCCTCGAGCACCGCGCCGCCGAGGTCAAGACCAACCCGCGCGAAGTTGCGCCCCTGCGCGTGTCGCTCCATCCATCGATTTGGCTATATCCCCCGGACGGCGATTTCTTCTCACTTCCCCAGGCCCGCAGCGCCATCCACCAAAGCCAGCTTCAGCCCGATCGCGGCGCGACTTGGACCCTGATTCTTTCCAGTCTCGATCACGCCCGCTGGACCACCCAGGCCGCGCTGCTCAAGACCCTCGAAGAACCGCCTCCGCGGGCTGCCTTGGTGGTGCTGGCGCGGAACCCGTTGGCCCTGCTCCCCACCGTGCGTTCCCGCGCCCTGATCCTTGGCCTCGAAGAGGTCGCCGCGCCCGTCCTGGAGGCCGCCCTCGTGGCCCGCGGCCTCGAGCCGCAGACCGCCGCCCTGGCTGCCCGCCTCGCCCAAGGCCGCCCCGGTGCCGCCTTGAAGCTTGATTTGGCCGCCTACCGCCAGGCCCGCGCCCATGTCCTCGGCCTGCTGCAGGCCGGTCTCCATCGCTCGCCCGAATCGGACACGGTGTTTCGCCTGAGTGAGTCCTTCCGCGCCAGCAAAGAAAAATTTGAAACGATGATCGAAATTCTTTATAGTGTCCTGCAAGACATTATTTATCTCCAGTCCAGTTTTTCCGAAGCGGTTCGCAACGTGGATTGTATCGCCGAAATCACTCAGTTGGCGCAGCGGCTCCCGCCCCAGCGCGTGACTGATGCGGTCGAGGGACTCGATCAAATCCAATCCGCGGCACGGCGCAACGCGTTTCGGCCTTTGGCGTTGGCCAATTGGGGGCTCGGCTTGGGCGGCAGCGCCGCAGGCCGGCTGTAAGAACGAAGGCTGGGGGAATGGAGCCCACATCATGGCCGCGCCCTTGAACGACACCGCCGCACGCCGCGCCCCCGATCCTGAGCTGTCCCCCAACCGCAAACTCATTCGCCCCTCGCTCGCGGAAGTGCGCGACCAATTGGCCCGCACCACTGCGCCCATTGCCCCCCACGCGCCGATCGCCCAGCGCTTGCCCAAGAAGCCGGTCCCGCCCGACCAAACCAACGCCGAAAGTTTCTATTTCTTGAAGCAAATGCAATCCAAGACCGACATGGTCCTGGTATTGCGGGATGGCGAGCAGGTGCGCGGCATCATCGAGTGGTACGACCGCCATTGCCTCAAGGTGCATCGTCAGGGCGAGCCCAATCTGCTCATCTACAAGGCGATCATCAAGTACATGTACAAGGCCGAAGACGAGAAGCGCAAGTAGCTTCTCGTGCCAGCCTCGACGAGAAGCGCAAGTAGCTTCTCGCGGCTTCCCCGTGGCGGCACCGTTCTCCACCCTGCCGGCGGTTTTATAATGGGGAGGTCCCGATGTCCACCCCAATCTCTGCGCTGCGGCCGGGTTCCGACCCGGTGCCGCCTCCGCATGGCCGCCGTCCTCTGCGGCGGGGCGTGGCGTTGCTGCCGTCGCTCTTCACCATTGCCAACCTGGGCATGGGTTGGTATGCAATCCAGCAATCGGTGCTGGCCTTGCAAGCCTCAGCTCCTGCCGGGCTCCTGGACGCCGCCGCCAAAGCCATTGGCTGGGCCATCCTTCTCGACGGCCTTGACGGGCGCATCGCCCGCATGGCCAACGCCAGCAGCGCCTTCGGACGCGAATTCGACTCCCTTGCCGACGTCATCAGCTTCGGCGCAGCACCTGCGTTGCTCGCCTACGTTTGGGGCCTGCGCTTTCTCAGCAGCCGTCCCTGGTCGCTCGATTTGAATCGCGCCGCGCAAATCGTCGTCTTTCTTTTCGTCGTCGCCGGCGCGGCCCGCCTCGCTCGCTTCAACATCGCGACCCAGGACTCCAATCCCTCCAACCCCGGCAAGCCCGGCAAACGCTACTTCGTCGGCATGCCCATCCCCGCGGCTGCCGGCGCAATCGCCGCTGTAGTGCATTTCTTCGCCTCCCCTGCCTTTTTCTTCACCATGGTGAACCGTTCCTCCATCGCAGCCATCCTCTGGCTCGCCTTGGTTCTGGGCCTTGCCTGGATGATGGTCAGCACATGGCGCTTCTATAGCTTCAAGGATATTGATTTGGGTCGTCGGCATCCCTACGTATTCATGGTCAGCTTGGCAGCGCTCATGGCCGGGCTCTGGTATTACTCGGAAGTGGTCTTGCTGGGTGTCGTGATCGTCTATGTTGGCTCGGCCACCCTGTGGCGCGGCGCATACTTCATTCATCGTCGGCGCCATCGTCTGGCGCGCTGACTCCGTTCCCATGCCTCCCTATCGCATCGGTGTGCTCGGCGGCGCAACCTTGCTCGGCAAGGAATTGGGCGATTTGATCGGCGAGCGCCGCTTCCCCGCCCTGCCCCCGCGGCTTTTTGCCCTGCCGGTGCGGAGCAAAACCAATGGCGCTGAGCATCCTGCGCGCAAGGCGATCACTGGCAGCCTCTTGCAATACGGCGACGAAGCCGCGGTGCTGGAGGAATTCAGCCCCGACAATCTTCAGGGCCTCGACGTGCTCTTTCTCGCTGCTTCCGCCGCCGAGGTTGCTTCCGCTTGGTCCATCACCGCCGGCGCGGTTCCGCTCATCGTGGACCTTTCCGGCGCCCTGCGCGACGAACCCGAGGCCGTCGTCGTCGGCTTCGATCCGGATATCCCTTCCGGCACGCGCTTGATCGCGGTCGCGCATCCGGCCGCCCAGGCGCTGGCCGCCATGCTCGAACGCTTGCAGCGTGTGGGCGTCTTCGACGCTGCGGTCGCCAGCATCTTCGAACCCGCCAGCCAGCGCGGATGGCCTGGCATCCAGGAACTCGAGCAGCAGACCGTCAAGGTCCTCGGCATGCAGCCCTTGCCTACCTCCGTGTTTGGTGCGCAAATCGCCTTCAACCTGCGCGCCTCCCTGGGCCCCGCTGTGCGACCCGCGCTCTCGGACATCGAATCCTCCATTCGCGCCGACTTGTCCCGCCTCGGCACGGCGGCCGCCGCCATCCGCGTGCTGCAAGCCCCTTGGTTCCACGCCGCCGTGCTTTCCCTCTGGGTCCGCTATCGTGCCTCAGTGCCGGAGGATGCCGTGCGCGCCAGTCTGGCCAGTCCCCACCTCACGCGCCCCGAGGCTGGCAGCGATGCCGACGTGCTGGCAGCCGCCGGCATGGACACCGTGCTCATCGGCGAGCCCGTGGCCGACGATGCCGGCGGCTTTTGGATTTTCGCTGCGCTCGACAACCTGCACCGCGTCGCCGCCGCGGCGCTCGATGCCGCCGAAGCCGCCCTGGCCGCGACGAGGCGCGATTGATGCCCGCCCCACCCGCGGGTTCGCGCCCATCACGGGCCTGCTTCGCTGCTGCCCTCGTGCTGGCTAGCGTCGGCTGCGGCTACCACCTCGCCGGCCGCGGCGCGGTCCTGCCGCCCGATGCTCGCGTCATCGCCGTGCTGCCTTTTGCCAACCACACCCGCCAGCCCCGGTTCTCGCAATCCATCAGCGCCGCCGTCGCGCAGGAGTTCCAGCAGCGCACCCGTTACCGCGTGCAGCCCACACTGGCCGGAAGCGACGCTGCCGTGCACGGCGACTTGCTCAGCGTCGAGGTCAACCCCGTCACATTTGATGCCGTGAGCGGGCGTGCGACCACCGTCGAGGTTGTCGTGCATGTCGAGGCCTGGGTCACCTCCGAACCCCAAGGCAAAGAGCTGTTCCGCAACAACGACATGGTCTTCCACGATCAGTACCGCATCAGCAACCAGCAACAGGATTTCTTCGAAGAAGACTCCGCCGCCTTCCTTCGGCTCAGCCACAGCGTCGCGCAAACCCTCGTCGCCGATATTCTGGAGGCCTTCTGAGCCCGGCGGTTCCCAGCAAGGAGGCCCTGAAGCCGCTGTATACCGTGGTTGGGGCCGAGAGCTACCTGCGCGACCAATTTCGGCAGCGCCTGCTCGCAGCGCTCGATCCCGAATCCATCCCCTTGTCTTGGATCGAGGAGGATCTCGAGCACTCCCCGCTCGAAGAAATCCTCGACCGCGCTTGCACGCCCTCCTTGCTCGCCCCGATGCAGATCTTCTGGGTGCGCAATGCCCGCGACCTCTTCGGCCGCGGCGCACGAGACGTCGCCGGGCCGATTGGCCGCTACCTCCAAGCCCAGGCGCCGGCGACCGTCGCGCTGATCGCCGATCATATCCACCTTCCCGCCGACCGCCAGCGCATCGGGCTCGACGATAAGGCCAAGTTGCAGCGCATCGAAGAAGTGCTCGGACCGCTGAGCGAGCTGGTCTGGTGCGCTGCGGTTCCCGAAGCCCAAGCCGCCTTGATGGCTCAGGAAATGGCCCGCCGGCGCGGCCACGAGCTCGGCGTTGCGGAAGCCCGCAGGCTGGCGGAGTCGCAATCCGGCAGCCTGGCTTTGATCGAACGCGAAATCGAAAAGCTGGCCGAGTTCGTCGGTGCCGGTTCAGCAATTACCGATGCAGCGATCGAAGCCTTGGTGCCCGCGGCGCGCACCTCGAGTGCCTACGAGCTGGCGACGTTGCTGGCCCGCGGCGACTGCGCAGCCAGCTTGGAATGTCTGGGCCGCCTCTGGGCGGACGAGGGCGATAGCGGCGCCATCGGCCTGGTGTTTCAGCTCAGCCGCGCCTTCAGCATGGCGCTCATCCTGCGTCAGCATGGCGTGCGCGATCGCTCCAGCCTCTACCGCGTGCTCCCGGACGGCCTCAAACCCCCGGGCTTCGCCGCCGATACCGTCCTCGGCCTCGCCGCCCGCATGCCCGACGCCCGCCTCCGCCAGGGCATCGCCCTCATGGCCCGCGCCGACATCGAGCTGCGCTCCTCGCCCCTCTCCGCCCGCCTCGTCTTCGAGCGCGCAATCTTCGCCCTTACGGCCGCCACCTAGGCTCGCCTGGCCTGCTCTAGAACCCGCGCCCGCGCGCCACGGGCGGCAGCGGCGGCCTCGGCAGCATCTCCGCGCGGTTCGCGGTCATGTACACGAACGCCGCCACAATCGCCGCGTTCCGCTCCATGTCCCACGGGATCACATGCTCGTAGGTGTCGGCGCTCGAGTGATGCGTGCGGGTCTCGTAATCGAGCGGGTCCTGGATGAACTGGAATCCCGGAATCCCGTCCGCCACGAAACTCAAGTGGTCGGTGCCGCCCGTGTTCCGGATCGTGAGCGTGTCCATCCCGTAATCGTGGAACGGCTTCATCCATGCCGCGAACAGCGGCCCCGCCATGTCGTTCCCCTGCAGATACACCCCCCGGATCGCACCCGAGCCGTTGTCCACGTTGTAGTACCCCGAAACCAGCTTCTGCTCTGGCAGCACCTCGCCCTGCGCATTGCGGAAATGCTGCTGCGCATACGCGCGCGATCCCAGCAGCCCCTGCTCTTCCCCCGTCCACAGCGCGATCCGCACCGTGCGCCGCATCCTCAGGCCGCTCACCTTCAGCAGCCGCAGCGCCTCCATCATCGTCGCGGCGCCGGCGGCGTTGTCGGTCGCCCCCGTCCCCGATTGCCAGGAATCGAAATGCCCGCCCAGCATCACCAGTTGGTTCGCCAGGTCGCCGCCCGGAATCTCGCCCACGATGTTGAATGAATTGAGTCCATTCTCGGTGTGATAGCTGTTCTTGACGTTGATGTTGAGCGTCACCGGCACGTTCTTCTCCAGTGTCCGGTAAATCCGCCCGTAGCTCTCGTTTGCCAGCGCTAGCTGGCAAGGTGTCGGCGGCGCATCGGCGTTCTGCAGCGGCAATCCGCGGCCCCCCGCGCCCCCGCCGCCGGTTCCCTGCCCCTGCGCGACGAAGACCGTTCCGTCATTCGAGTTCCCGCGCCCCGGCTCCAACACGCACGCCACGCCTTCATCCAGGAAGAACTTCAGAATCTGCGCCCGGCTGATTCCCGCCGCTGCGCCGCCGCGCCCGAACCCGCCGCGTCCGCCGCGGGCCGCCTGTGCCGTCTCCATCGCCTTCAGCTCGGCGTCGCTGTAGCGCTGAAATTCGCCCGTGATCTGCGAGCCCGTCCCCTCGACGATCGGGATCGTCGGCAAGGGCTGATCCAGCACGAACTTGCCCTTGAGCTTGCCCCGGTACTTGTCCAGATCTGCCGCATTCGCAATCGAGACAATCTCGGCGTTCGCCTGGACTTCGCCATTCGTGCCGGGTGTCCACGCCGCCGCGTACGCAATCAGCGGATAGACGCGCGGGCTGATCTCCTGCGCCGAGGTGAAGTCGTTGGACCATCCGCGCCCGAACGGAAACGCCTCCTCGTGCACGTTCGCGATCCCCCAGGAGGTCATCTCCTTCTCTGCCCATCGCGCCGCCTCGCGCATGTCGGGCGAGTTTGTCAGCCGCGGGCCGTAGACATCGGTCAGCCAGCTCTCAATCTGCATCACCTGGGAACTGCTGGTCTCGAGGTTTTTCAGCTGCTGGACGGCGGCCAAATCCGGCCCATCCCCGGATTGCGCCCACAAGCCCAGCGAGAGCGCGGCGACCGCCGCGCCAGATGCCAGCCACCCAGAGTGTCTCATCCCGGAAGCATAACCGAAGCGAATGGCGAAAGGCGAATCGCTACTTGCTCTTCAGGATCAGCAGCCGCAGCTCCGTCATTTCTTCAATGCTCGACCGCAGCCCTTCGCGCCCGAAACCCGAGTCCTTCACCCCGCCGTACGGCATCGGATCCATGCGCCAGCTCGAAACCTCGTTCAGCAGCACCGCGCCGACTTCGAGTTGCTCGAATGCGCGCAGCGCGAATTCCACGTCCCGCGTGAAGATGCCAGCCTGCAGTCCGTAGCGGCTGGCATTCGCCTCGCGCAGCGCCTCCGCCGGCTCGTCATACCGAGCCAGCAGCAGCACCGGCGCGAACGCCTCCTCTTGGAAGATCGCAGCCGTCGCCGGCACCCGCTCGAGAATCGTCGGCCAGACGAATCTGCCCTCGCGCTTGGCACCGCACGCCGCACCCGCCCCCGCCGCTAGCGCCTGCTCGATCCAGGCGTGGGACCGCGCTGCCGCTTCGTCGTTGATCATCGGGCCCACGTCGGTCTCCGCCTTCGCCGGATCGCCCACCCGCAGCCGCTTGGCGCATTCGATCAGTCGCTGCCGCAATGCATCGTAGATCGCGCGATGGGCGTACACGCGCTGCACCGAAATGCAGCTCTGTCCGGCGTAGCCGAACGCGCCCGCAATCAATCTCCCCGCCGCCAAGTCCAGATCGGCATCGTGGTGCACAAGGTTGGCGGCGTTGCCCCCCAGCTCCAGCACCACCTTCTTCCGCCCCGCCCGCGCCTTGAGTTCCCAGCCCACCGCCGCGCTGCCCGTGAACGAAACCATCGCCACCCGGCCGTCCTCGCACATCTGCCGAGCCGGTGCCGCCCCGCCCGCGACCACGTTCACCCCGCCCGGCGGCAGCTCCAGCCCCATCGCCATCTCCCCCAGCCGCATCGCCGTCAGCGGCGTCCGCGGCGACGCCTTGATCACCACCGGGTTCCCGCTCGCCATCGCCGGCGCAAGCTTGTGCAGCACCAGGTTCAACGGGAAGTTGAACGGCGTGATCCCCGCGATGACCCCGATCGG
>DATNED010000165.1:0-2435 GCA_035553115.1 Terriglobales bacterium
TCCCTGCGGCACCACCACCGCTCCATCGCTTCCCAGCGCCGGGCGGTCGAGCGTCGCCGTGACCGGGTCGCCCCAGCGCGCCGAAGCGGAAGAAACCGCTCCATCCAGCCGCGCGTGCAGCACCAGCGCGGGCGGAAGCGGGACCGGTGCTGCGACCGGCGTCGGCGCTGACGATTCCGAGCCGGCGATGGGCGCGGAAAGCACCTCGGAGAACGCCGCACCCGGCGCCAGATAGTTCGGGTGGTAGGGCAGGCTCGCGACCACCTCCTGTTTCACCGTGGTCCACTGCGTCTGGCTGCGCGCGAATGCTTCGGCCGCATCCTCCTGGCGGTGGTAAAGGCCGCTGATCTGCCGCTTGAAGCTCTGGCTGCGACTCGGCGCCGGCCCCGCCGTGACCATGTGCACCGTGGGCGTCGCCGCCGCCGGCGCGGCCGCGATGTCCGTCCAGGTTCCATCCGGTAATTGGAGACGATCGAATCGAGCGTGGACTGACGGCGTTGGGCTGAAATCCCCGCCGAAGCCATCCCAAACCCGCTTCCACCACCTCGGTCCGTGCACCGTTGTGATGACGCCGGCAACCGGCGTTCCCGCCGGCAGCGCAATGCGGTTGCCGGCATACACCGGCTCGCGCAGTGCCGCCGTCAGCGGCTGCCCCGCGCCGGAAATCCGAGTCCGCGCCGCAAGTTGGATTTCCAGACGCGTTCCGGCCGGAATCTGCGCCCCCAACGGCATCAGCGCGGCGAAGACCAACACTGCAATAAAGCGCACGGTACCTCGGCTGCTCGTAATTTAATCTTACCCCTCGCGGGGACCCGCGCCAACTTCGGGATGCTACCATCCCCTTGCGATGCCCTCCGCCCAGGAACGTGCCGACCAGCGCAACGCCGTCCTTGCCGGCTTTCTCGGTTGGACGCTCGATGCCTTCGACTTCTTTGTCCTGGTCTTCGTGCTCGGACCGGTGGCCCACGATTTCGGCCGCTCGATTCCAGCCATCGCGCTCACCATCACCGCCAGCTTGGCCACGCGCCCGATCGGCGCGTTGCTCTTCGGCCTTTGGGCCGACCGCTACGGCCGCCGCAAGCTGCTGATCTTCAACGTCCTGTTCTATTCGCTGATCGAGGTCCTCTCCGGCCTGGCGCCGAGCTACACCGTGTTCCTCGCGCTGCGCCTTCTCTATGGCATCGGCATGGGCGGAGAATGGGGCGTGGGCGCCTCGCTGGCGCTCGAGTCCGTGCCTGCGCGCTGGCGCGGCCTGCTCTCGGGATTTCTGCAAGAGGGGTACGCGCTCGGCAACATTTTGGCCGCGGTGGCGTATTTCACCATCTTCCCCGCCTTCGGTTGGCGCATGCTGTTCTTTCTTGGCGGGCTTCCCGGCCTGCTTTCGCTCTTCATCCTGTTCAAGGTCAAGGAACCCGAAGCCTGGAAGCGCGCGCGCACCGACTGGTCCACGTATCGCACGGCGATCTTCTCGAATGGCAAGCTCTTCCTGTATCTGGTTGTGCTGATGGCGATGATGAACCTCATCTCCCACGGCACCCAGGACATGTACCCCACGTTCTTGGAGGCGCAGCGCCACTACAGCGTGCACGCGACCGCGCTGATCAATATCGTGGCCATGGTGGGCGCGATCGCCGGCGGCCTGCTCTTCGGGATCGGCTCGGATCGCTTCGGACGCAAACGCGCCATGATCTGGGCGGTGCTGCTGGCCGTGCTGGCGATACCGCTCTGGATCGGCGGCCCGACCACCGCGCTCATCGTCGCCGGCGCGTTCGTGATGCAGTTCCTGGTGCAGGGCGCCTGGGGCGTGATTCCGGCGCACCTCAATGAGCTCTCGCCTTCGGCGCTGCGGGGATTTTTCCCCGGCTTCGCCTACCAGCTCGGCGTGCTGATCGCCTCCAGCGTCGCCTACGTCGAGGCCGTGCTCGCCCAGCATTTCAGCTACGCCCTCGCCATGGGCAGCCTCGCCGCCGTCGTCCTGCTCGTCGGCGCGCTCGTCATCGCCCTCGGCCCTGAGGCCCATGCCAAGGACTTCGGGGCGCCGCCGAATCCGGCTTGGTGCGAGAGGGGGGACTCGAACCCCCAACCCCTTTCGGGGACCAGATCCTAAGTCTGGCGCGTCTGCCAGTTCCGCCACTCTCGCATGTTCGCGTAAGTCATTATTGCACAGCCACTTGGGACGCATCTGCCGCCGCCGCCGCTACGCCGCTAAGGGCGGCAAGGCAAGGTGGATGGCTACGACACCGGAGCAGCGCAGCGCCGCCATGCGGCAGGTGGCGCAAGTACGGTGGACGCGCACCGGGAAGGCTGGTGGAACGGGAAACAGATCTTCTCCTGCGCACAGCTGAGCGCCTCCAGGCATTCGTCAGGCTGCGCCGGTGCCCGTATGACGTGCCAGGACCTCATTGATCAACGTCTGGTACCCAACCTTGCGCCGC
>DATNED010000166.1:0-13163 GCA_035553115.1 Terriglobales bacterium
TGCACCTCGTCATTGGCGCCACGCCCCACCGCCACCATTGCGATCACCGCACCCACGCCGATGATGATTCCCAGCATGGTCAGCGCCGACCGCAGCTTGTTCCGGGTGAGTGCGCGCAGCGCGACGCGCAGAATCGAAGCCAAGTCCATGCCGCTATTCTATGCGCTACAGCGCTGCCGGGGAACTAAACCGGGAAACCGAAAGTTGGCGCGACCTCGCGACGTGATCTGTACTACACTCTAGGGGTTTCCCGGGAGACCTCGCCATGCGCCTGTCCCTTGCCGCCGCCGCCCTCGCCCTCGCCTCCCTCGCTTCCGCCCAGGCCCCCAACACCTACGGTGCCATGCAGTGGCGCGAGATCGGTCCCACCCGCGCCGGACGCGCCCGCGCTGTCGCCGGCGTCCCCAGCCAGCCGAATGTCGCCTACATCGGTTTTGACAATGGCGGCGTCTGGCGCTCCACCGACTTCGGCTCGACCTGGCAGCCGCTCTTCGACTCCGAGTCCACCGGCTCGATCGGCGCCATCGCCGTCTCGCCCTCCGATCCCAACGTGATCTATGTCGGCACCGGAGCGGGCATCATTCGCCCCGACCTCGCCACCGGTGATGGCGTCTACAAATCCACCGATGCGGGCAAGACCTGGATCCACCTCGAAGCCCTGCGCGACACCCAGATGATCGCCAACCTGGCCGTGGATCCCCACGACCCCAACCGCCTCTTCGTCGCCGCCCTCGGCCATCCCTACGGCCCCAACCCCGAACGCGGCATCTTCCGCACCACCGATGGCGGCCAGTCGTTCCAGAAGGTCCTCTATAAGGACGAGTACACCAGCGCCAACGACGTCGCCATTGATCCGCAGAATCCGCAGATCGTCTACGCCGCACTCTGGCAGCAGCAAGAGGGCTTCTCCGAAGACCTCAGCTTCAACGGCCCCGGCGGCGGCATCTTCAAATCCACCGACGGCGGCACCACCTGGAACCAACTCACTGGCGGCCTGCCGACCATCCTCGAGGCCAACCTCGCCATCGCCCCCTCGAATTCCCAGGTCCTCTACGCTACCGTCGCACCCGCCCCCACGCCGGGTGCTGCCGGAGCAGGCCGTGGCGGCCGCGGCGGCGCCGCGGCCATCGAGTTCATGAAGTCCACCGATGGCGGCCAGAATTGGACTCGCGCCAGCCGCGATCCCCGTCCCCTGGCCCGCATCGGCGGCGGCGATCTCCCCACCATGGCGGTGGATGGCTCCAACCCTGACGTGGTCTATGTCTGCTCGACCGTCTTCTGGCGCACCGAAGACGGCGGCGCGACCTGGTCCGCCGTCCGCGGCGCACCCGGGGGCGACGATTACCAGAAGCCCTGGGTCAACCCCCTCCACAGCAACATCATCCTGCTCGTCGCTGACCAGGGTGGGTTGGTCAGCGCCAACCGCGGCCAATCCTGGTCGAACTGGTACACGCAGCCCACCGCCGCCATGTACCACGTCACCGCCGACGACGCGTTCCCTTACCGCCTCTGCGGCGGCCAGCAAGATTCCGGCTCGGCTTGCGTGGCCAGCCGCTCGATGGACGGCGAAATCACCTTCCATGACTGGCATCCGGTCAATATCCAGGAGTACGGCATCGCGGCTCCCGATCCGCGCAACCCCGACCTCGTCTTCGGCGCGGCCCGCACCGGCGTCTCCCTCTACAACCGCAAGACCGGCCAGACCGCCTCGGTCGGCCCCGACGTTGCGGCCGACGGCGGCAAGTACGCCCGTGGCGTCCGCACCCAGCCCTTCCTCTGGGAAACCGCTCCCGGTACCCACACCCTTCTGTTCGCCACCAACGCGGTCTGGAAATCCCTCGACGACGCCCATAGCTGGACCCGCATCAGCGGCGACCTCACCCGTGGCGCCGATTACCCGATTCCGCCCAGCGCCGGCAAATACGCCGACGGCCTTGAGCCCACCGCTCGCGGTTCGATCACCGCGCTTGCCCCCTCGCCCCTCAACGCCCAAATCCTCTGGGCCGGCTCTGGCGACGGTCTCATCCAAGTCACCCGCGATGGCGGCGCGACCTGGTCCAACGTCACCCCCTCGGGCATCAAGCCCTGGTCCCGCATCTTCAACATGGATGCCGGCCACTTCGATCCCAACACCGCCTACGCTGCCGCCAATACCCTGCGCCTTGACGACATGAACCCGCACTTCTGGCGCACCCACGACGGCGGCAAGACCTGGACCGAGATTGACAACGGCATCGCCCCCGGCGCGGTCGCCAACTCCATCCGCGAGGATCCGCGCCAGAAGGGCCTGCTCTACGCCTCGACCGACACCCAGGTCTGGGTCTCCTTCGATGACGGCGACAACTGGCACTCGCTCCGCCAGAACATGCCCGCCATCTCGGTCCGTGACATCGAGGTCAAGGATGACGCCAAGTGCATGTGCTCCGACCTCGTCGCCGGCACCCACGGCCGCGGCTTCTGGATCCTCGACGACGTCACCCCGCTGCGGCAGGAAGCCGCCGCCGCGGCCGCCAGCTCGGCCTATCTCTTCAAGCCGGAGACCGGCATTCGCATCCGCTTCGGCACCAACGATCCCACCCCCTGGCCGCCGGAGTGGCCCGCAGGCCAGAATCCGCTCCCCGGCGCGATCCTCGACTACTATCTGCCCCAGGCCGCCAGCGGCCCGGTGCAGGTCCAAATCCTGCGCGCAGGCAAAGTCCTCCGCAGCTACTCTTCCGCCGACAATCCGACGGGCCCGAACCCTGCGGATAATCCCGAGGAGTACAACAAGCTTTGCCAGCAGAATCCCGGCATGGCCGATTGCAGCCTTCCGCTCTACTGGCCTGCGGCGCCGATGCTGATCTCGACCGATGCCGGCATGCACCGGATCTGGTGGGACATGCACTTTGATCCCATCCCCGGCACGGGCGGCGGCGGCCGCGGCGGCGCGGGCGGCGCAGCCGTCCCCCACCGCACCTATCCCGGCGTCGCAGCGCCTTGGGCGCCTCCAGGTGCCTACACCGTCCGCCTCACGGTGGATGGTCACAGCACGACCCAACCGCTCACCATCAAGATGGATCCGCGCGTGACCACATCTCCCGCTGCGCTCGAGCAGCTCTACTCGCTCACCACCGAGATGTACAACACCGCCGTTTCGCTTCACGACGCGTACGAGCAGGCCCGCGCCGCTGCTGGTTCCACCAGCGATCCGGCCCTCGTGGCCGACATCAATAAGCTCGCCCCCGCCGCGCCCGCCGGCGGCGGCCGCGGCGGGCGAGGCGGATTCGGCGGCCGCGGCCGTGGCGCAGCTCCCGCCGGTCCACCCACGCTCAATGGCGTAAGCGGCGAAGCCATGGCCGCCGCCATGGCCATGCAGGGTTCGGAGATGGCGCCCACCGCCGCCGAACTCGCCGCGTGCGCCCGCGCCCGCACCCAGGCTGCCGCCGTCCTCGCCCAATGGTCCGTCCTCAAGGCCAAGCTCAAGTAAGGGGCGAATCCAAAAAAGGTTGGCGCGGACCCCAGCGCGGCTACCCGGCCACGGCGAGTCCGATCGCCGCCTATTGCCAGGGACGTATACTATAGACGTATACATGGAATGGATTGGGAACGCGAACTTGACGCTGCCGAGGGATGTGAATGGGACGACGGCAACGCCCCGAAGATCCGAGCCCGCCACAACGTTTCGCTTGCCGAAGCCGAACAGGTCCTGCTCGGACGTCCGTTGCTCGTGGTCACCGACGAATCGCATTCCGGCCTCGAGCCGCGCTTCTTCGCTCTCGGCCGGAGCGCCGCGGGAAGGGAACTGACCGTGATCTTCACTATGCGTCTGCGCCGCATCCGGGTCGTATCTGCGCGTCCGATGAGCCGCAAGGAAATAGATGGTATGCCCAAGCCCAAGGCGGGCCTGAGACCGATTCCGAAATTTGAGTCCGAAGCCGAGGAACGCCGCTTCTGGCAGACGCACGACACCACCAACTACGTGGACTGGTCTCGCGCTCGCTCGATCTCCCTGGCGAATCTCCGCCCTACAACGACCACCATCTCCCTGCGCCTCCCCGCGCCCCTGCTCGCGGATTTGAAGTGCCTCGCCCACCAGCGCGATGTCCCCTATCAGTCCCTCCTCAAGGTGTTCCTCGCTGACCGCGTGGCTGCCGAATTGCGGCGCCGTTGATTAAAGCCCAGCGCCGGCCCCGCCGATAACACGAAGGCGCAGAATAGTTGCGCTTGATAGCATGCATTTCTTCCATGTTCCGGCGCGCAACTCCCCGGTTCGGCGCGTGTTTCAGGCGAGTGGAGGTCGTACGAGCATGAAAACCCGATTTGCCATCCTGAGCGCTGCCGCCGCCGCGGCCCTGTTTGCGGCCTCTGGCTTTGCCCAAACCCCGCCCCCGCCGACGCAGCAGCCCAACCCTGCGACCCTCGGCCAACGCAAGGAAAACCAGCAGGACCGCATCGCCAACGGCGTCGCCAGCGGCCAGCTCACCGCCGGCGAGACCAAGAACCTCGAGAGCCGCGAAGCCGGCCTCAACGCCGAGACCCGCTCCATGCGTGCCGCCGACGACGGCCATCTCACCGCCGCCGACAAAGCGAAGCTCAATCGCCGGCAGAACCGACTCTCGAGCTCGATCTACGCCGACAAACACAATGCTGCCGAGCAGCACAACGGTCCAGGCGCGATCGGCCAGCGCGACGAAAACCAGCAGGACCGCATCGCCAACGGCATCAAGAACGGCTCCCTCACCGCCGGCGAATCCGCCCGCCTCGAAAAGCAGCAGCAGGGCACCAACCGCGAAGCCGCGGGCATGCGCCAGGCCAACGGCGGCAAGCTCTCCGCTGCTGATAAAAAGGTCCTCAACCAACAGCAGAACAAGAACTCCAAGAACATCTACAACAAGAAGCACAACAACGCCCGCGGCGGTCGCTGACCGAAAATCAGCCTCTTCGCGCGAAGCCACGGCCCGGCGCCCCCAGCGCCGGGCCATTTTGCGCCCCTTGACATCAGAGAACTCTGTGGTATAGAGTTGTCTGCATGACGAAACCCACCCCTGTCCCCGCCTCGCTCCGCCTGGCTGCCGTGCTGGGCGTAGCCCTCGCCGTTCTCGCTGCCCAGTCCCCCAATCTTTCCCGCGCCCGCGCCGCCCGCGACCACGGCGACGTCGCCGCGCTGCAAGCACTTGCCCGCGATGCCGGCGCGGCGGCCGCCCAAGCGCCTGCGGCGGGCGCCTACGTCTCCGCGGCGCAAATCAACGCCTGGCTCTGTGAAGCCGCGCTCGACCGCGACCAGCGGTCCGTTTGCGCCCAGGCGGCCGCCGCTGGCGCTGAAGCGGCCAGGCAGGCGATTGCGCTCGATGGCAAATCGTCGGAGGCGTATCGTCTTCGCGGCGGACTTCTCGGCCAGCTCATCTCCACCGGCGGCATGCAGGCGGCGATGCAATACGGCGCCGAGGCAACCACAGACCTCGACAAGGCCATCGCGCTCGATCCCAGCAACGCCCGCGCCTATGTTTCGCGCTCCATCAGCGAGTTCTACACCCCGGAGGAATTCGGCGGCAGCAAAGCCAAGGCCGTCGCCGACCTCCAGAAGGCTGTTGCCCTCGATTCCAAGCTCGACACGCCGCATCTCTGGCTCGCGCAAATCGATCTGGCCTCGAATCAACCCGCCCCCGCGCTGCGCGAGGCTGAGGCCGCCTTGAAACTCGACCCCAACCGCGTCTTCGCCCAATACATCCTGGCCCAGGCGCGCAAGGCGGCAGGGAAGTAATTCGCCATGCCCGGGAATTGGGCTCGCAAGATCGTGATCCTGCTCACGTTGGCGCTCGGCATCGGGGCCAACGTGGCCATTTTCAGCGTTGTGGACGGCATCCTCTTCCAGCCGCTCCCTTATCCCCGCTCCGATCGCCTGCTGACGCCGCTCAATGGATACTTTCCCGCCGGCTACTACCAGGGCCTTCTGCAGTGCGATCGGACGCTCGATCTCGCCGCCTATGCCGGCGCGGCCAATGTCACGCTCCGCCTCGCCGGCCAGCCGGTCCAGATCGCGGGCAGCGCGGTCTCTGCCAACTTCTTCCAGGTCCTTGGCGTGCCGCCCGAATTCGGCCGCAGCTTTGCCGCGGGGGCGAACGCGCCTGGCCAAGACGGCGTCGCATTGCTCAGCGACACGCTCTGGCGCAATCAGTTTGGCGCGCGCCGCGACATCGTGGGCAGCAGCGTGGAAATCGCCGGGAGCATGCGCCAGATCGTGGGTGTGATGCCGCCCGGCTTCCAATTCCCATCCGCCGAACCCCAGGTCTGGTTCCCTGATCGCATGGATCCTGCCAACCCCAGGCAGTACTGGAGTACCTACACCCTCCAAATCGTCGGTCGCCTGCGCGGCGGAGCATCCGAAGCCCAAGCCCGCGCCGAAATGCGGCGACTGTCGCCCGCCGTCGCCGCGCTCTTTCCCTATCCGGTCGCCAGCAATTTCGGCGCCGCCTACCGTTGGGTCCCGCTGCGCGACGAGCTCGTCGGTCCGCTGCGAACGCGCCTCTTGTTGCTGCTCGGCGCCGTCAGCCTCGTCCTGTTGATCGCCTGCGTCAACGTGGCCAACCTGCTGCTGATCGGCGTGGCCGCGCGCCGCCGCGAGTTGGCCATCCGCATGGCGCTCGGCGCCAGCCGCGCCCGCATCGTTCGCCAACTCGTCGGTGAAGCCCTGCGCCTCTCGCTCGTCGGCGGCGGGCTCGGACTCCTCTTCGCCGCCTGGGGCGTCCCGCTTCTCGTTCGCGCCTTCCCCGCGGATACTTCACACCTCGCCGCCGCCGGGTTGCACTGGCGCGCCGCCGGCTTCGCCTTCTTGCTCGCCGTGCTCGTCGGCTTCGCCACCGGCCTCATCCCCGGATGGTGCGCTGCCGCCGTGAACCTCGAGGCTGCCATGCGCCCGAACGTCGACTCCGCGCCCTCGCGCCAGCATCTCTCTGCCGCCCTCCTCATCGCCGAAGTCGCCATCGCGGTGGTGGTCATTGTCGCCGGCGCGCTGCTTGCGGTCAGCATGGTTCAGCTCAGCCGTGTCCATCCCGGCTTCGAACCCAACGATGTCACCACCCTTGCCATCGGACCCAGCGACGCCTATTGCGCTGCGACGCCGCGCTGCACCGCCTTCTACCGCCATCTCGAAGCCCGCGTCGCCGCGCTTCCGGGCGTGCAGGCCGCCGGGTTGGTCAATGCCTTGCCGCTCGGCGGCGTGATTCCCATTGCGCCCGTCCTCTTTGACGGCCACCCGCTGCTGCCCGGCGCCCCGGTCCCCCTGGCATGGGCCAATCTCATCACCCCGGGATATTTATCCGCCATGCGCATCCCCGTTCTCTCCGGCCGCACCTTCGGCGATTCCGATTCCCCCTCGTCCCAAAAAGTCGTGCTTGTCAACAGCTCACTGGTGCGCAGGCTCTGGCCCGGCGAAAACCCCGTCGGCAAGTCTGTCGCCACGCTCGAATCCGGCTTCGTCCAGTGGACGGTGGTCGGCGTCGTGGCCGACGTCTGCGAGTTCGCCCTCAGCGGCGATCCCGATTTCTTCCAGGGCGAACTCTACTTCCCTTACGCCCAGGCCCTGGCCTCGCCGCCGGTGCAGGGCTCGCTCGCCCCAATGGCGCTCGTCGTCAGGGCCCGAACGGTGCCGAGCGCCACCCTTCTCCGTCGCCTGATCACCGAGCGGAATTCCGATATTCCCCCCGCGCCCGAGCGCTCGATGTCCGCGCTCGTCTACGCCAATCTCGCTGCCCCCCGGGCCACCACCGGCCTCTTTCTCCTCTTCGGCCTCCTCGCCCTCGCCTTGGCGACGATTGGCGTCTACGGCGTGCTCGCGCACAACGTGGCCCAGCGCGCCCGCGAATTCGCGATCCGCGCGGCTTTGGGCGCCAGCCGCGACAGCATCGTACGCCTGGTACTCGCCCGCGGCCTCGGCCTCGCCGCCGCCGGCATCGCGCTCGGCCTGGTCGGGGCCTTTGCCGCCTCCCGCCTCCTCGCCCAATTGCTCTTCCAGGTGTCTCCTGCCGACCCCTGGGCCTACCTTGCCGCAGTCGCCACAGTCTTGTCGCTGACCTTCATCGCCGCCTTGCCGTGCGTAGCTCCGCTGGGAGCGAAACTGCGCCGCACCGACCCCCTCGCCGTCCTTCGCCACGAATAAGGCTCGCGGCAACTTTGGGTAGAGTCGGCGCCCCGCGGGGTCCGGCGCCCGTCGCTGCCAGAAAGTTGACTTCCCTCGCACCGCCCCGTAAACTCGAAAGTTCCCTTCACCCGCGAAAATGCCTCCTTCCTACATGGATAGCTACCTGCCGGTGCTCATCCAGCTCGCGCTGGGCATCGGCCTCGCCTGCATCATCGTCACCCTCTCCTGGTTGATCGGCCGGCACAAGAAAAGCGCCGTCAAGGGCCGCGCCTACGAGTGCGGAATGGATCCCATCGGCGACGCCGACCACCGCTTCTCGGTCAAGTTCTACCTGGTTGCCATCATCTTCATCCTCTTCGACATCGAAGCCGTCTTCCTGATCCCCTGGGCCGTCGAAATGCGCGCCCTCAAGCTCTTTGGTTTCTTCGAGATGCTGGTCTACATGGGGATTGTCCTGGCAGGCTTCTACTACATCTGGACCAAGGGCGTGATTGACTGGAACACCCCCGAGCAGGTGAGAAACAGCGGCCAGGAATAAACGATGAACGAAGCCCCCACCATCATCGTTCCCGCCGCCGAGTGGCTTTCCACCGCGCAGCGCCTCCGCGCCGAAGGCTTCGACCAGCTTTGCGATCTCACCTGCGTGGATTGGTACCCCCAGCCCCAGCGCTTCGAGATCATCTGCCAGCTCCACAACACCAAATCCTCGCTCTGGCAACGCATCAAGACGCGATGCGATGAAAGCGCTCCGCCTCCCACGCTCGCACCCGTCTGGCCCAGCGCCAACTGGTTCGAGCGCGAGGTCTTCGATCTTTTCGGCGTCCGTTTCGCGGGCCATCCGAACCTCACCCGCATGCTGCTCCCTGACGACTGGCAGGGACACCCGCTCCGCAAAGACTACCCCACCGAGGGCCTGCGCTGATGGCTGCCACTGCTCCCACCATCGAACGCGTCCAAGGCTCCTCCAACCTCATCCTCAACATGGGGCCGCAGCATCCGTCCACCCACGGCGTGCTGCGCATGGTGCTCGAGCTCGATGGCGAAGTCATCGTGAAGGCCACGCCGGACATCGGCTATCTCCACACCGGCATCGAGAAATCCGCCGAGTCCAAGTTCTACCAGCAGGTCGTCACGCTCACCGACCGCATTGACTACCTCGCTCCGCTCGCCAACAACCTCTGCTATGTGCTCGCGGTCGAAAAACTCCTCGCCCTCGAGCCCCCGCGCCGCGCGCAGTGGACGCGCGTGCTCCTCACCGAGCTCACCCGCCTCAACTCCCACCTCGTCTGGCTCGGCACCCATGCCCTCGACATCGGGGCCATGACCGTGTTCTTGTACTGCTTCCGCGAGCGCGAGGACATCCTCAAGATTTTTGAGATGGCCAGCGGCCAACGGATGATGACCTCCTACTTCCGCGTCGGCGGCCTCGCCCTCGAGCCCCCGCTCGGACTCTTGGAGCGCATCCGTGCCTTCACCAAGAAATTCCCCTCCAAGATTGATGAGTACGAAGCCCTGCTCACCAAGAACTCCATTTGGATGGGCCGCACCAAAGACATCGGCTACCTTTCTGCCGAAGACTCCATCGCCTGGGGCGTCACCGGCCCCTGCCTGCGCGCGGTCGGACTTCCGCTGGACCTGCGCAAGTCCTCGCCCTACTCCTGCTATCAGGAGTTCCAGTTCGACGTCCCCACCCGCACGGAGGGCGACGTCTACGCCCGCTACCTGGTCCGCCTTGCCGAGATGCGGGAGAGCGTCAAGATCATCAACCAGGCACTCGACGGCATGCCCGAAGGCGCTTGGAAACTGGACGCCCCCGGTATCGCCCTGCCCGACCGCGACCAGATGAAATTCAGCATCGAGAGCCTCATCTATCACTTCAAGATCGTCACCGAGGGGTTCAAGGTTCCTGCCGGCGAGGCCTACCAGGCCATCGAGGGCCCCCGCGGTCAGATGGGATACTTCGTCGTCAGCGACGGCGGCGCCAAACCCTACCGCTGCCACATGCGTTCGGCCTCGTTCGCCAATCTCCAAGCCCTGCCGAATATGATCGAAGGCCGCCTCATCGCCGACGTCGTCGCCATCATCGGCAGCATTGACATTGTCCTCGGAGACGTGGACCGCTAACTTCATGCCATTCTCCCCTCAGCTAGAACAACGCTTCCAGGCGCTGATGGCCCGCTATCCTGCCCGCCGCAGCGCCATGGTCCCGATGCTCCTTTACGCCCAGGACGAGCTCGGCTACCTCACGCCCGCCGCCATCACCCGAATCGCCGAGCTGCTCGGCGAATCCGAAATGGCGGTGCGCGAAGTCATCGGCTACTATTCGATGCTCCGCACCGAGCCCGCCGGCAAGTTCCACGTCCAGGTGTGCACCAACATCTCGTGCTTGCTCCGCGGCGGCGGCGAGCTTTACCGCCATTGCGAAAAGCGCCTCGGCATCGGCCACAAGCAGCGCGCTGCGGACGGCGTCTTTTCGCTCGAGGAAGTCGAGTGCATTGGGGCCTGCTCCTGGGCCCCCGCTGTCCAGGTCAACTACGACTTTCATCAGGAGCTCACCATCGAGCGCCTCGACCAAGTCCTCGACGCGTATCAAGCCAGGGGAAGAGCGTGACCCAGCCCCATCCCCTCGAGACGCGCGTCGTCAGCCGCCGCTTCGATCAGCCCGACGCCTACACGCTTGACGGCTACCTCGCCTCCGACGGCTTTAAGGCGCTGGAGAAGGCGCTCGCCATGCAGCCGGACGCCATCATCGAAGAAGTCAAGAAATCCGGCCTTCGCGGCCGCGGCGGCGCCGGCTTTCCCACCGGCCTCAAGTGGTCCTTCGTCCCCAAGCAGTCGCCCCGCTCCAAGTTTGTCCTCTGCAACGCGGACGAGAGCGAACCCGGAACTTGCAAAGACCGCCTGATCCTCGAACACGACCCCTTCTCCATCATCGAGGGCATGATCATCGCCGGCCTCGCCATCGGCGCGCATCAAGGCTACATCTACATCCGAGGCGAGTACCGCTACCTCCTCGATCGCATGGAGAAGGCGCTCGACGAGGCGCGCGCCGGCGGCTTCCTCGGCAAGAACATCCGCGGCCGCGGCTTCGATTTCGAGCTCTGGGCGCATACGGGAGCGGGCGCCTACGAGTGCGGCGAAGAGTCGGCCTTGATGGAGTCGCTCGAGGGCAAGCGCGGCATCCCCCGCCTCAAGCCGCCGTTTCCCGCCGTCAGCGGTTACCTTGGCGGACCCACCGTCATCAACAACGTCGAGACCCTCGCCTCGGTCCCCCACATCATCATGAACGGCGGCGATTGGTTTGCCGCCTTCGGTCCGCCCAAGAATGGCGGCACCCGCCTGTTCTGCCTCTCCGGCCACGTCAACCAGCAGGGCGTCTGGGAGCTGCCCCTCGGCTTCCCGGTCCGCCGCTTGATTGACGAACTCGGCGGCGGCATTCGCAACGGCGCCAAGCTCAAGGCCCTGGTTCCGGGCGGAAGTTCGACTCCGCTGCTGCCTGCCGATGTGGCCTGGAACCTCAACCTCGATTTCGATTCCGTCGCCAAGGTCGGCTCCTTCCTGGGCTCGGGCGGCGTGGTCGCCTGCGATGAGAATACCTGCATGGTCCAATTTGCGTTGCGCATCATGCAGTTCTACCGCCACGAATCCTGCGGTTGGTGCGTTCCCTGCCGCGAGGGCACGCAGTGGCTTCAGGCTTCGCTCACCCGCTTCCACAATGGCGGCGGCAGCGAGCAAGACATCGCGCTCATGTACGAGGTCTCGGAGAATATTCTTGGCCGCACCTTCTGCGCCTTGGGCGATGCCGCTGCCATGCCCACGCTCTCGATCCTCCAGCACTGGCGTCAAGAGTTTGTGGACCACCTTGCCGGCAAGCCCTGCCCCTTTGGTGACCGCGCCTCTGCCGCTGGAGCCCACTAAATGCCAGAATCGATCAAATTCACCGTCAACGGCCGCACCCTCGAGGCGCCCGCCGGCACCCTCCTCATTGAAGCCTGCAAGCAGGCCGCGATCGAGGTTCCCAGCTTCTGCTACTACCCCAACTTCTCCCTCCAGGCCGCCTGCCGCATGTGCCTGGTTGAGATCGAGAAGATGCCCAAGCTCCAGACCGCCTGCACCGTGGTCGTGACCGAGGGCATGGTCGTCCGCTCCGACTCGGAGCAGGTGCACCGTGCCCGCAAGTCCGCCATCGAATTCATTCTCACCAACCATCCCCTCGATTGCCCGGTCTGCGACGCTGGCGGTGAGTGCGAGCTGCAGGACATGACCTTCCGCTACGGCGCCGAAAAGGGCCGCTTCGTGGAGCCCAAACAGCACCGCGATGAGCAGCAGTGGTCCCCGGTGGTCTACTTCGACCGCCCGCGCTGCATCCTCTGCTACCGTTGCGTGCGTGCCTGCGGCGAAGGCATGGACGTCTGGGCGCTTGGAGTCGCCAACCGCGGCGTCAACTCCACCATCATCCCCAACCATCAGGACCACCTCGAGTGCGAGGAGTGCGGCAACTGCATTGACATCTGCCCGGTCGGCGCCCTCACCAGCGGCGCGTACCGCTACAAGACCCGCCCCTGGGAGATGACGCACGTCTCCGCGATCTGCACCTTCTGCGGCGATGGCTGCAAGACCACCCTCGGGGTGCGCAACGACGCCATTCTGCGTGGCGACAATCGGGACAAAAGCGGCATCAACGGCGAATTTCTTTGCATCAAAGGCCGCTACGGCCTGGACTTCACCCAGCACGCCGAGCGCCTCAAGCAGCCCCTCGCCCGCCTCCAGCCCGGCGGCCCGCTCCAGCCCGTCAGTTGGAGCTACGCCCTCGAAACCATCGCCAAGCGCTGGCGCGAAATCCAAACCGCCCGCGGTTCCTTCGGCGTCATCGGCTCGTCCCGCAGCTTGAACGAAGAATCCTATTCGCTGCAAAAGTTCGCCCGCCGGGTCCTCGGCACCAACAACATTGATCACCGCCGCTCCGCCGATTTTCCGACCTTGATGGACGCGCTGGCGGATCGGGAAGCGAAACCCTCGCCGTTCGCTCCCCTCGGCGACCTCAAGG
>DATNED010000167.1:0-9400 GCA_035553115.1 Terriglobales bacterium
GCCATGCCGTCCAAGCCGGCGAGGTCGAGGTCGGTGAGGATGATGTTGGGCTTGTGCTGCTGGGCCAAGGCCAAGGCCTCGTTGCCGTCGTTGGCTTCGTAGACCTGCTGGGGCTCGAGGCCGGCCAGGCGGAGCGAGCGCTCGATGACCCGGCGCATGACGAGGGAGCCGTCGGCGATGAGGACGCTTTTGCCATTGAGCACGGGGCTCATCATTTGCCTACCCGGGGGGCCTGGCTCCCCGCCCACTCCCGTGCGGCCTGCAAATGCCGGCGCTGTTGCAGCAGGTGCGCGGCGATCTCGCCGAGTGCGCGTTGGACGTTGACGAGGACCGGCTGCAGGCGGCGCAAATGGCAGGCATACAGGCCGCGCTCGTGGCGCTCATGGGAGCTGGCGGCGAGCCACTGCTCGCCCCGCGCCAGCAGCGCGCCCAATTGACTGGCGCGGGCAGGCGTGAACCAGGCGGCGGGATTGTGGGCGTGGGCTTCGAGCCCGGCCCAGAATTGGGCCCACTCCCGATCCAAGTCGGCCCAGGCCTGTTCGCTGGGAGCGAAGGGCTCGGCGAGCGCGAGATTGCCGTTTACGCCTGCCACGCGGGCCGAACCTCCCGAAGCGAGGGCTGGGGCGCGGCGGCGTAGGGGGAGGCCACCGGCGCGCCCATGGCCGGGGCGGTGTCCACCTGCTGCCAGGCGTCGCGAATGGCGGCGAATTGCTCCAGCAGCTCGCGCAGCGGCCGGGCATCGTGATCGAAGCTGGCCTGCAGCACCAGGCGCTCGGCCAATTGGAAGAAACGCTGAAACTGGCGGGCGATTTCGCCACCACGCTCGAAGTCGAGGGCGCCGCGCAACTCGCCCACCAGCACCAGCACGCGGTTGAGCGCGTTGGTGCGGGCCTCGATGTCGTCGGCGCGGCGGCCATGCTCGATGGCGGCGATGGCGCGGCGCAAATCCACGGTCACGCCCTGGTAGAGGAGCACGATCAGCCCCACCGGGCTGCTGCCCTCGATGGAACGGCGTCGGTATGCTGCGGCTGCGTCCATGGTCTGGTCCCTGTGCCGGTTCCGACTCCGGTTCTAGGCCGACCCCAACTGGCTCTGCACCTGCTGCAGCAGCGTCGGCATTTCCTGCAAGGTCACCGCGACTTGGCTGTAGGTCTGCATGAGTTGCTGTTCCTGGAGGTTGAGGTTGTCCTGAAAATCGGAGATTTGTTGATTGAGCGCCGCGGTGGATTGTGCGATGCCGTTCTGATCCAACGCGATCGGCCCATTAGTGGGATCGGTCATGTTCAGCAAATCGTTATTGAAATTTGAGGCGAAGCCGGCGGGCGAGACCTGCTGGAACAGATTGAGCACGGCGCCGTAGTTGGAGTTCATGGTGGCGTTGAGCGTGCTGGAATCCACCGACAGGGTGCCGTCTTCGTTCATGCTGATGCCGATCGCGGCCAGGTTGGTGATGCCGCTGTTGCCGCTCACCGAAAACGCGGCGTCGCCCAAGAGGCTCTGCTGGAGTTGCATCACCACGGAGTCGCTGCCCAGGGGCCCGGTGGATTGGGTGTTGGGATTGTAGGTGAACTGGGTGTTGAGGCTCTGGATGACCGTGTTGTAGGCGGAGACGAAATTCTGGATGGCGGTGGTGGCCTGGGTGGTGTCGGGGGAGACGGTGATGTTTACCGGAGTGGCGCTGGTGCCCTGCAGGTTGAGCGTGACGCCCGGCAGGACGCCGGTGGCGGTGTTCGAGGTGCTGGAAAGCGCAACGCCATCCAGCGTGAAGTTGGCGTTGACGCCGGCGACGGCCTGGCTGAAGGTGAGGCCGGTGGTGTTGTTGCTGATGGTGATCTGGCCGGGAGCGCCGGAGGTTCCGCTCACCAGCGACAAGCGGGAGCCGCTGGCGTCGGTGATCACGCTGGCGCTCACACCCAGATTCTGGCTGTTGATCGAAGCCGCCAGGGTGCTGAGGGTGTCATTGGTGCTGTCCACGGTGATGGGGGTGGCGGTGCCGGCGCCGACCTGAACCTGGAAGCTGCCGGTACCGAAGGTTGTATTGCCGTCGGCCAAGGTGTTGCTGTACTGGGAGCTGGTCGAGGCCAGATTGGAGACCACGAGCGAGTGCGTGCCCGCATTGGCGGTCGCGTCAGCGGTGGCGGTGGCGACGGCGGAATTGGAGCTGGTGACGGCCTTGGCGACCAGGGCGCCCTGGAAATCGTCGAGCGCGAAGACGGCGCTTTGCAGGGACTGGAGCTGGGTGGAGATGGTGCCGAGGGCGGTGGCCTGGGTGCTGAGGTTCGACACCTGCTGCTGCATGAGGGTTTCCGGCCCTTGTTCGCTGGCGATGATCTGCGCAACGTACTGCTGGGCGTTGAAGGTGGTGCTGCTGCCGCTGGCGGTGACACCACTCAACCCGGTCGGCGAAGTGCTCATGCTGCGTTCTCCCGCGCAAAAAACAGCGATGGCCGGCGAGACCCGCCCTCAAATTTCGCCTGCAACTTGAAGGAGAGCGCCACCGGCACCACTGATGAGAACCGCGGCTCGGTTAAGCCGCCAAGTTGAGCCGGCCCGTCCTCACTTAGAGGACCGGCCGGCCCTGGACTCCGAACTACTGCAACAGCCGCAGGACGACCTGCTGGGCCGAGTTGGCCTGCGCCAGCGCCGAGATGCCGGTCTGGTTCAGGATGCTCAGCCGCGACAGGTTGCCGACTTCCGAGGGGATGTCGGCGGCCATGATGCCGTCTTCGGCCGAGGTCAAATTCTGCACCTGGGTCGCAATGACGTTGCTGGCCGACTGCAATTGGTTGATGGTCGCGCCCACCTCGCCGCGCTTGCTGGCGACGTTTTGGATCGCGTTGTTGATGGCCGTCAGCGCCGTGCTGGCGTTGCTGTTGGTGGTCAGGTTGTCGGCGGACAGGTTCACCGCGGTCAAGCCCGAGGTGGAGCCGCCCTGGATGTTGCTCGAGCTCAGCGCGCCCACGGTGATGCCGATGGAGTAGCTGTTGCTGGAGTCGCTCAGGAAGATCGAGGTGGTGGAAGCGGTGAATACGTTGCTGCCATTGAAATCGGTGTTGCTGCCGATGTTGTCGATTTCAGCCTTGATCTTGGTGAACTCATTGTCGAGCGCGGTCAACTGCGTGGTCGTGACCGTGCCGTTGCTCGCCTCGGTGGCAAGGGTGACGGCGCGGTTGAGGAGGTTGGTGACCTGGCTGAGCGCGCCGTCCACCACCTGCAACTGGCCGGTGCCGTCGTTGGCGTTCTGCGAGGACTGGTTCAGGGCGGTGACGTTGGCTTGCAAGCCGTTGGCAATGGCCAGGCCAGCGGCGTCGTCGGCGCCGCTGTTGATGCGCTGACCGCTGGAAAGGCGGAAGAGGGTGGTTTGCAGCTCGCTCTGCGTCGTCGACAGGGCGTTCTGCGCGGCTAAAGCGGGAATGTTATTCAGAATACTCAGGGACATAATCTACGCTCCTTGTGGTGGTGGCACGGTTCCCGGCTTTAGCCGACGCGGCTTCCGGAATTCTGTCCACTCACGAAGCCTTATCGGCGACCTCCGATTTGGGCTTTAGGGGATGGCCCGCTGCGTGCTAGATTCAGGACCTCGAGCTTGCGCTCGCCCCCTTCTTGAGCAGGAAAATGGCGCAGGCGTTCGCGCTGCGCGTCGATCGCACCGGCCAAGTCATCCATCCAAACCAGCGCGGCGACCAGGCGGTCGTGATTCTCGGCGTGACGGGGGTCGCGCATGGCGGCCAAGCGCAGCCTTTGCAAGCCTTTAGCGCGCTCGCCTGCGCGCAGTTCGGCCAGCCCAAGCTTGCTGGAAACCGCTGGAACGGCACCGCGGCGCTGTGCCGCTTGGCGGAAGCTGGCGGCGGCCTGCGCGAACTGCTCAAGCTGATAATGAGCGTCGCCCTCCCACTCCTCCAACTTGGCCGCGGAATAGCCTTGAGCGCGGGCCTGAGCCCAGAATTCGAGAGCCTCGCGGGGATGCCCGAGCCGAAGCAGCGCTGCTCCACCGAAGAACCAGGCCAGAGCGAAATCGGGTTGGAGGCGCAGGGCGCGCTCGAAGCAGCGAAGCGCCTCGGCGTCCTGATGGAAATTATCGAACTCGATCACGCCCAGCTCGAAATGCGCTTGGGCATCGTGGGGGCGCTCGAGGGTCTTGCGCCGCCCGAGCTCCCTATATAAGAGGTTCTTGGCGGCGACGGCTTCGGCGGGGCGGGCCAAGCCAAAGTGATGGATGCGGCCGTGGGCCTTGCCCAGCTTCAACCCAGCTTCCTGGACGCGCGGGCCCACGCTTTCATGGACGCGGCCGACGAAGTAGAGCTCGGAGCAGCGGCGGAAGAGGCGGACGTTTTGGTGCTCGATCCAGGCGGGGAACTCAGCGCCTGGCTTCCATTTTCCGTCGTTGGGAGTGGCGGCACGATCCCAGACATGGGCATCGAGCGAGCGGACATAATTGCGGATCGTCACCTGGAAGGCATCCAAGCCGGCTTCGAGCTGGCTGCGCCAGACGGCCATGGGGCCGGGTTCGAGGCGTTCATCGGCATCGAGGACGAGCACCCAATCGGCATGGATGGCTTCCAATGCGCGGTTGCGGGCGGCAGCAAAGTCGTCTTCCCAGGGAATCTGGATCACGCGCGCGCCATGGGCCTGGGCGACCGCGAGGGTGTCGTCTTGTGAACCCGTGTCGGCGATGACGATCTCGTCCACGGCGCAGGCGACGCTGGACAGGCAGGCCTCGAGCTCGATGGCGGCGTCGCGGACGATCATCGAGAGGGCCAGGCGGGGCATGCGGACTCCTGCACAGGATCCCTTGCACGTGAGGCACCGTCATTGGTTAGAAGGAGCTAAGGGCGGGTGGATAAAGGCTGGTCCACTAGCGCCGATAACGGTTTTGAACCCCCATGATTCCCCTCACCCGTTTGAACCACCAGGGCTTGATTCTGAACGCGGACTTGATCAAGTGCATTGAGCAGCCGCACGACACGGTGGTCACGCTGATCAACGGGGAAAAGCTGACGGTGGAAGAGACGCCGGACGAGATTCTGCGCCGCATCGGGAAATACCGGCGCGAATCGGCGGCCGAAGGCGCAGTGCGACCGCTGATTCTGGTGCCGACCCGCGGAAAGGAACAGCGTGGATCGTAGCAGCTCGATTGGATTGCTGGTCGCGATCGGCGGCATCGTCACCGGGCTGATGATGGACGGCGGGAACCTGGCGCAGATTCTGCAGCCCACGGCTGCCTTGATCGTCTTCGGCGGCACGCTGGGGGCAGTCATGCTGCAGTTTCCGCTCGATGTGGTGATCCGCGCCTTCAAAGAAGCGAAGATGGTGTTCCTGTTCAAGGAGCCCGACTTCAAAGCGCTGGTAGACCAGATCGTGGGCTTTGCGCAGAAGGCGCGCAAGGAAGGGATCGTATCGCTGGACAAGGATCTGGAATCCATCGAGGAGCCGTTCCTGCGCAAAGCGATGATGCTGGCGGTGGACGGGACGCAGGCGAACGAGCTGCGCAACAACATGGAAGTGGAGATGGGGAACCACTCCGAGCAGGCGGAAAAAGTGGTGCAGGTGTTCGAGGCGGCGGGCGGGTTCTCGCCGACGATCGGCATCATTGGCGCGATTCTGGGATTGATCCAAGTGATGCAGCATTTGGACAACATCACCGAAGTCGGACGCGGCATTGCGGTGGCATTCGTGGCGACCATCTACGGGGTGGCGATCGCCAACCTCGCGTTCCTGCCGATGGCGGGGAAGATGAGGTTTCGCCGGCGGCAGAACGATCTGAAGCGCGAGCTGATGCTGGAAGGCGTGGTGGGGATTCTCGAGGGCATGAACCCGCGGATGCTGCAGACGCGGCTTTCCGGATACCTGAGTCCGGCGGATGAGAAGAAAGCCGTCGCCTCCAAAGCGCCCGGCAAGGAGGAGGCGGCGCCGGAGATGGCGCGCGCCGCACGCGGATGAACCGCCGCCGCCGGGGCGCCGACCACGCCCACGTCAACCACGAGCGCTGGCTGATCTCCTACGCCGACTTCATCACGCTGCTGTTCGCGTTCTTCGTGGTGCTGTACACCGCGAGCCAGAGCGACCACGCCAAGGCGCGGCGGTACTCGCAGGCGATCACGCAGGCGTTCATCCAGCTCGGTCTTTTCTCGCCCTCCAGCCCGCAGCTCCACCTCGAGGACACCCCAGCGGTGGCCGCCGCAGCGACCGAAGCCCTGGACCTGCATGCCTCAAGCGCGCTCGCCCGGTTGAAGGGCGAGCTGAGCCAAGAATTGGCGCCTGAAATTGCCAGCCACCAAGTCTCGCTCAACTTGAACCGGCAGGGCCTGGTGATTCGGCTGGAGGAACTGGGGTTCTTCCCCAGCGGCTCGGACCAACTGCGCCCCGAAGCGGCGCCGGTGGTGGCGCGCATCGCCGCCGCGATCGCGCCCCTGCCCAATCCGGTGCGGATCGAGGGGCACACCGACAATGTGCCGATCCACAATGCGCAGTTTTCCGGGAACTGGCAACTTTCGACTGCGCGGGCAACCGAGCTGGTGCGGCGCTTCATTGAAGAAGACCATTTCGACCCCGCGCGGCTGTCCGCCGCCGGCTATGCGGAGTTCCATCCGATTGCCAGCAACGACACCTACGCTGGACGGCAGTTGAACCGGCGGGTGGATGTGGTGGTGGTCTCGGCGGCGACGGCGGCATCCGAAGCGATGACCGAGCCTCCGGGGGTGCCCCCAAGGGTGAAGGGGCCGCTGCCTCCTAAGAAACCCTGAGCAAAATTGGCGCGGGACCCAGCGCGGCTGCCCGGCCACGGCTGTGACTGCGCCGGGCCGCCGGGCCGGTGTGTGCCCATTTCTGTACTTGCCGGAGCGTCGAGGTTTGCGCTAGCCTGAGGTCCAACGTGGACTAGGGCCGCGAACGGTGACCGCGAACGGGCGAGACAGATGAGACTCCTGGTGGCCGAAGATGACGTTTCCTTGGCCAAGTTCCTTCGCAAGGGCCTGGAAACGGAAAACTACGCGGTAGATTGGGCGGGCGACGGCGAAGAGGCCGAGCACCTGGCCGAGCAGTACGACTTCGATCTGGTTCTGCTGGACGTGAACCTGCCGCGGCGGAACGGATTTGAGGTCCTGAGCCGCCTGCGGAAGAAGAAGCCGACCTTGCCGGTGCTGCTGCTGACCGCGCAGGGGCGGATCGAGGACCGGGTGCGGGGGCTGGACCTGGGGGCTGACGACTACATCGTCAAACCGTTTTCGTTCACCGAACTTTGCGCGCGGATTCGGGCGCTGCTGCGGCGGGGCCAGCGACCGGCGGAGTCGGTGCTGAAGCTGGACACGCTCGAGGTGAACCGGATCGAGCACAGCGTCAAACGCGCGGGGAAGCAGGTCGAGCTGACACCGAAGGAGTTCGCGCTGCTCGAGTATCTGATGCTGAACCAGAGCCGGCGGGTGACCCGCGCCATGATCATTGAGCACGTCTGGAACCTTTCATTTGACAGCGCCACCAATGTGGTGGATGTGTACATCAATTACCTGCGGGCGAAGATTGACGAGGGGCACCAGCCCAAGCTCATCCGAACGGTGCGCGGGGTGGGGTACCAGATGGGCCCGACACCTGGCGGCAGCGACAATGCCGAGGCCGCAACGGCGGCAGGAGCGGAAGTCGAGTGAGCGCGGCGGCCAGCGCGCAACCCAACTTGCGCGAACTCTGCCACGCGCTGAGCCAGCCGCTGACGGCGGCGCGCGGCAACCTGGAGCTGGCGCTGCGCATGCCGCCTGAAGATCCGGCGCGAGCGGATTTCTTCAACGATGCGCTGGCCGCGCTGGACCGGCTGATGGAAATCGCGCGTCAACTGAATGACGCGGCAGAAGCCGCCGGCAGGTAGCGGGATCGCGCGAGCGGCACCCACTGCGTTCCCAAGCGATAATGAAGCGTGCGGCCAGGAATTTTATGCTTGCTATTGGCCGGCGGAGCGTTGGCAGCGCCCGCGCTTTCCACGACAGGATTGGACCTCGGGTACCGGCAACTGTACAACTTGCAGTTCGAAGCCGCGCACCAGACCTTCCGGGCGTGGGGGGCGCAGCATCCGGAAGACCCGCTGGCACCGGCGTCCGATGCCGCCGATTATCTGTTCGCCGAGATGCACCGGCTGCGGATTTTGCAGACGCAGTTCTTCACCCGCGACCAAAGCTTCTTCGACGGCCCGAAGGGCGCAACGGATCCAGGCTTCGAGCGGGATTTGTCCGAGAGCGAGCGGCTGGCGGCGAAGGCGCTGGCGGCTGCGCCCGGCGACGTGAACGCGCTGTACAGCCAGGCGCTGTGCCATGGGCTGCGCGCCGACGACCTCGGCCTCATCGAGAAGCGCTATCTCGCGTCTCTCGGTGAGATGAAGAAGGGCCGCGCGACGGCCGAACACCTGCTCACGCTCGATCCCCGGTACGGAGACGCCTACCTGGCGATCGGAATCGAGAACTACGTGTTGGGGCTGCGCTCGGCGCCGGTGCGATGGCTATTGCGCCTGGACGGCGCCGCCGCCGACAAGGCCGCCGGAATCGAGCAATTGCGCCGCACCGCCGCCCAGGGACACTACCTTCAGCCCTACGCAGAAATCCTGCTTGCCATCGCCGCCCTGCGCGACCACGAGCCCGAGACGGCGCGGCCGTTGTTGGCCGTCCTGGCAAGCGAGTTTCCGCTCAACCCGCTGTACGCCCGCGCGCTGGCGCAATTGGACGAAGTCGCCGCGACGTTCGATCCCGCACGAACGAAGATTCATTTCACCTTGGGCGCATTCCTGCACACCGTGCACGGCAGCTTCCGACTGGAGCGAGGCTCGCTGCAATTCGACCCGGCCACCGGCAGCGCCTCGGGCGCGATCGAGATTTCAGCGGCCAGCGGCCAAAGCGGCAACCGCGATCGGGACCGCGACATGCAGAGCAAAGTGCTCGAGAGCTCGGCGTATCCGGAGATCGAATTCACCCCCGCGCACCTCGCCGGAACGCTTGCGCACAGCGGCGCGAGCGCCCTGATGCTCGGCGGCACGCTGCGCCTGCACGGCACGGATCACGAGGTGACACTGCCGCTGAAGGTATCCGTCAGCGGGAGCACGTTTCAGGCTACGACCGAAGTGGAGATTCCGTATGTCGCCTGGGGAATGAAAGACCCCAGCAACGCCATCCTGCGGGTGTCGAAAACGGTGAAGCTCGAGATCGAGACGGCGGGCACCCTCACCTGGCCCAAAGCATAGGTCAGCGCTTCAACTGCGGGTGGGCGAGGGCGGCGGCCCCAGAATGCGCAGCCCGATCCAGCATGCCAGCGGCCAAGTACCAAGCCACGAAATCCAGTACCAATGCGGCCATCCCTTGCTCCAGTTGGGCACGGTCGCGGCCAATCCCATGATTTCGCCCAGCGCGAAAAACCAAAGCACCGCGCG
>DATNED010000168.1:0-4658 GCA_035553115.1 Terriglobales bacterium
TTCGGCCAGCGCCGTCGAGCTGCCGTTGACGCCGAGCGACTGACCGAGAACTTGCCCGCCGGGGGAGAAGCTGCGGTTGGCAAGGAAATAGCCACCCGCCGGGTTCGAGATCGAAGCCAGCCGCGCCTCGAGGTCGTAGGCTGCATTCATTGTGAAGCCGGTGGGGCCGACAGATTGCGTCTGCTGGCCGGTTTGGTCGTAGCTGTACCTGCTGGTGTAGGTGCCGAGGCCGCTGACCTCCTCGGTCACCGTTGCCGGCTGGCCCACGGCGGTCCAGGTGAAGCTGTCGGTGGCGGCCGAATTCGCCGCGCTGGCAAGGCGACCGATGCCCTTGTTCGAGGCGCCGGAGGCGTCCCACGCGAAGGTGTCCACGTCGCCGCTCGACAGGCCCTTGCGCACCACGCGATGCAGCGAATCATACGACGCGCAGGTCTTCAGTCCGGCGGCGTCAGCGGTGAGGATCAGGTCGCCGGCCGAGGTCGAGGCACCGCCGAGCCCGGCCACCGCAAAACCAAGCGTGGCTGAAAGCTGGATTCCGCCGCTTGCGCCGATTTCCGCGCCGAATCCTAGGCGGCCGCCTGGAGATCCGCCCAGCCCGCGGCCGACTCTATTCCCGGCAACCCGCCCACCGAATCCCAAGGTTGCGATTCCCGCGCGCTGGCCCTTGAATTTCGTCTTGCCCATGTAGGCACTCTAACGAATCGCGATTTTCAGGATGAGCGCAGCGATGCCCGCGCCCGCGGCGAAGGAGGGTAATATCGCCTTGATGCCGAAGCGTACGCGAACACACCAGGCGAGCAACGCTGCTACAAGCAGGATAATGGCCCACGGCGGCCACGTGAGGTCTGCGATCGGCTTGGCGGAAACAGCGGCGGCGTTCCGACCGATGCTTTCGAGCACTCCAAGGCTAAGTCCCAGCAGGAACGACGCCTGGCAGAGTAGAGGTTGCGCTCGCCCTCTCGTGTCCTCGTTCGGCGGCTGTTTAGAAAATGGTTTCGCATCGAGCACGGTGCGTAATCTGTTGAGGAGCGGGTCGGCTGACGCCCTTGTCAGGAGGCCGCCACCTAGCGTTATGAGAAGCCGCTCGCCACCACCTCGCAGCTTAACGGTTGCGTAGGTGCCGTTCCCGAAAGGCGCCCGGCAGGACTCGATGTGGCCGAACTGGATCACACGATTTTTTCTTAGATATTTGACCTCCAGCCCGGCGCGGCTGACCGTGGCGCGATGGAGGCGCACCACGAATGGCATCGAGGCTGCTGCGAGTGCGACCGCCGCCACCCATCGAACAACGACCTGTTCGGGCGAACCAGGGCCGGATACGATCATTGCGCCCGCCGCAACGATGGCGAACGGCACGGCCAACTTCACGAAGAGGAATTTTGCGTTGCTGCTCTGGGCAGCGCGGGCCTGTCCCGCCAAGTCGAGCATGGCGGCTAGCCCCTGTGACCGCAAATCGGGGCTACGTTGGTGATATCGAGCGTTGCGCCTGCGCCGAAACGTAGCCCCGCGCCCGCGCCGACAGTGAGTGTTGCCTGGTTCATCTCTGCGCTGGAAAAATCCAGGCCGGCACCGATTCCGAAATCGCCGCTTCCGCCTGCGTCGAAGCTCGTTCCCGCAAGCTGCCCCGGGTCAGTCGCGTTCGACAGGCTGAGTTGGAAGCCGCCGAGCGCACCTGCGCCGAGGGTCGCGCCAGCGGGATAGGGAAATCCATACGCAGTCACGAATGCTGCGCGTCCTGAAGGCGACACGACGACCTGGCGCGAAACGGAGAGCGTTGCACCGAGGCCGACGCCGGCACCGATCGAGCCGCCGAGACCGAGGCCGACGGATTTTCCTGTGACGCGCGCCAGCCAGCCCAAGGCGGCGATTCCCGCGCGCTGGAGGAAATTATTGGCGATCGCGCACTTTTCCTTTGGCGGAGGCGGCGGCGCAGGTGGCGGCTGGAACTGGCCGGCGGTGCCGCTCCATCCGCCCGGGACGACAATGCCGTTGTCTTTCGGCATGTACGCGCATCCGCCTTCGGTGAGTGCGCACATGTCGCCGCCGATCGAATTCAGCTCGGTCTCGACATCCATACCGGGGGTAACCCCGGGATCGGGGGTGCCAGTCGGCGTCCCGCACGCGTTCACAATGTAGCAAACGGGCCCCGTCGGGATTATCGGGCACCGGCCCCCGGTTGGCGTACATAAGCCCAGCGGGTCGAGGCTGCTGGCCGGGTCGTTCAATGTATACGCGTACCGGTTCCAGGTTTGCGGATCGTTCGGGTCCACGGCGCCAAGGCCCGCGGGGTCGGGGGTGAGCCAGCGGCCGAGGGAAGGGGCGTAGGTGCGCATGGCGAAGTGGTCGAGACCGTTGGCATCGCGCATCTGCCCGGTCCAGAGGTACTCGGCGGATACCGCGTTCTGCTCTTCGCCATAGGGGAAGAATCGGGTGGCGCCGCTGGCCGAAGTCAGGTTCAGCTCGGTCTGCCGCGTCGTGCCCAGCATGTCCGCGGCAAGGTAGCTTACGTTGCCGGACGCATCCACGGTGGCGATCACCGCGCCCCCGGCGAGCACGTTCGTCTGCCAAGTGCCGTTGTACTCGGCCTCCGGATGCGAGCCCTCGCCCGAGCCGTAGAAAAAGTAGGTCGGGCTGCCGCTCGAGGGGACGATCGCCACCCGCCTGCCGAATGCATCTTGCCGATAGCTCGCCACCAGCGCCCCTCCCTCCGCCCCTCCCTCGCTGTAGCTTAGCATCTGGCCGCTCGGATCCCAGGTGAAGCTGCGCTGCGCGGCGACCGTGCCGAAGGTGCCGGCGACCCGCGTTGACCTCCTCCCCATTTTAATCAGGCGGACTCCTGCAGAAGCAAGAGTGCTCGCGGGAGCCCAAGGCAGATCACTCCCAACACGCCGAGCATTTTGGACACGGATTCCTGCAGGCGCAGCCGGAATCTAGATGGGCCGTTAAGGTGACCGAATTTCCTGCGGCATCCACAATCAACGGAACGCATCCCCAAGGTGCTTCGCGACGAGCGGATCAGCAACCAGCCGGATTGTGATTCTGATCGGCTTCATCTTTTCGATGAAGATTTTCTGGCAGTGCGGCGAAAAAGCGGTAGCCATGACTATCAAATCGTAGAACCCCGGTTGTAGTTCGGATTCCACCGCGCCTTCCCGGTTCGTGCGCAGCAGGACATCCGGGCGAAGCTTTGGCGTTAGCTGCCCTGATGGATCCTCATGGAAGAGCACGACGGCGCCGCCGATTGCGGCGCCGCCGGAATCGACAACTGCGATCGCGGTACGGGCAACCTGGGTCTGGGCGGAGGAAAATAGGGCGACCGCAGCGGCGACAAGCACGGCCGCGTAGCGCGAGACGGGAAGGTTCCGTTTCAGAAGCATCTAGAAAGCACCATTCTCGATTGGCTCTCGTTGAGGCCCAGGCTGCCCGCGTCGGCTTGAAATCCGGTGATCGGGCTGAGTTGGTGGCCGAGCTCGTGAAGCAGGATAAACCCTCGAAAAAGCGCCGGTGTCCAATTGCGGCCGAACGGTCCGGCGCTTCCTCCCATGGCCGTGTAATTCATGAAAGGCCCGCTCGAGTTTATAAAGACGTGTGTCGCATCGATCGTCTCGGCCCCGATTTCATCATTGAGGCGAACAAAGCGGTACTCGGTGGCGGCAAGCGCTGGGCCGCCCTGCCCGCCGTAGAAGGTGCCGCACTTGGGCTTCGTCAGCGCCTTGTTCGCCGCCGCAAGGCCCTGCTTGAGCGCACCGCAATCGAGGGACGAGGTGCCGCTCGGGACCTGCGCGCAGCCGCCGGAATCGGGCGGACCGAAATCAACGCCGCCAGGATCGGCGAGCCCGTCGAGGACCCATCCAAACCCCTCCTCGTCGGCCGCTGATTGCGAGACCTCCGCGCCGTTAAGGTTGTTCACAAACGTCGGCCCGTTCACGCCCGGAACCAAACTGAACGACCCGCCAAATGCCCCGACGTAGCCGCTTCCGAGCTCACTGCAGCCGCCATCGCAGACCTCCGAACCGAACATATTCCCGCTGCCGCAATCGGTCGGAATTCCGTCCCACGTGCAAGTCTTGCCGGTCCTCCCCGCCGCAACCATATCGAGGCCCTCTGGATCGCTTGCAGAAACCGGCAGATTCGACGTGTAGCAATACCGGTTCCAGGTTTGCGGATCGTTCGGGTCCACGGCGCCAAGGCCCGCGGGGTCGGGGGTGAGCCAGCGGCCGAGGGCGGGGGCGTAGGTGCGCATGGCGAAGTGGTCGAGGCCATTGGCATCGCGCATCTGCCCGGTCCAGAGGTACTCGGCGGATACCGAGTGCTGCTCCTCGCCATAAGGGAAGAAGCGGGTGGCGTCACTGGCCGAAGCCAGGTTCAGCTCGGTCTGCCGCGTCGTGCCCAGCATGTCCGCGGCAAGGTACCGGACGTTGCCGCTGGCATCCACGGTGGCGACCACCGCACCGCCGATCAGCACGTTGTTCTGCCAGTTCGGATAGGTGTACTCGGCCACCGGATGCGAGCCCTCGCCCGAGCCGTAGAGGTAGAAGGTCGAGGAGCCGCGCGCAACCGAATACGCGCGCACGCGTCTGCCGAAGGCGTCGTACCAGAAGCTTTGCACCAGCGTGCCTCCCTCGCTGTAGCTTAGCATCTGGCCGCTCGGATCCCAG
>DATNED010000169.1:0-6895 GCA_035553115.1 Terriglobales bacterium
CGCTGTTCATCACCACGATGGCGCCGCTGCGGCAGCCGATGAAAAGCCGGTGCGCGGCGGGATCGAAGCCCATGGCGGTGTTGTGCTGGCCCAGATGCAGCGGCCAGCTGGCGACCACGCGACGGTCGGAGAGATCAATCACGTTCACCAGGTTCTTGGCGGCATTGTTGACGAAAAGGCGATGGTGGGCGGGGTCGAGGCGCAGCGCCTCGAGCGTTGCGCCGTCCACGGGAATGTCGGCCAGCTTCTTCTCCGCGGCCAGCGCGATGATGCTCACGGTGGAGAAGGTTTGGTGGGCGTCGCCGCCGCCATTGACGACGTAGAGCCGGTCGTTGGTGAAGGTGATCGAGTCGGCGTCGGGCAGCAGCGCGATGCTGCGCACCAGCCGGGTGCCGGCAAGGTTGAAGACCTTGAGATCGCCGGCGCCGCCGTCGGTGGCGAAGACGCGCCCGAGATCGGGCCGCACCAGGATGGCGTGCGGACGCCCGAGGCCGGTGATCGGCGCAAGCCAATGCCAGTTGTTGTGGTCGAGCACCGCCAGCTGGTGCATGTTCTCGACCGCCATCAGCAGGCGATGGCCGCCCACGTCCACGCCGAAGTGGTCGAAGCTGCCGGTCACCGTGGCCGGCAGGGCGATCGTGCGCGTCCATTGCAGCGGCGGCGCGGCGGTCTGCGCCGCCACCGCCCCGCCCGCCGCCACGCCCACCAGGACGCCGAAAAGGCAGCAACGAAAAAGCTTCATGCCCCCAGGATGCGCCCCGGAATCTGAGGGCAAGCTGAGGAGCGCCGAGGCCGCCGGGTGCCTAGACCCGCGGGTCCGCAGGCACCAGGGGACCAGTCAACCGGTCAAGGGCAATGCCGACCAGGCGGTCATTGAAGAGCCGCAGCTTCCGTTCCGCGGCGCCTTGGCCGGCCGGCCAGGCGCGCAATCCGCTGCGAATTCCAGCCACGGTCGCCTCCGCGTGCTCGCGCTCGAGGAGCCAATCCACGGTAGCGAGCAGCTCCATCCCGAGCGGTGACTGGAAGCCGTCGATGCGCGCATCCACCGCGTTCAATACCTCGTGCAAGCCGCTCGAACCACCCTGCCTCAAGAACAATTCGACGCGGTCAATTCGCGCAAGATCAAACCAAATCGTGTCGGCGGGGCCGGCGTCGCTCAGCCGCTTCGCGCAATGCAGATAGGTGCCGTCCAGCTTATCAAGCAAGTGGCGGAGCTGCTCTGAATACGGTCCGTACCGATCCGCCCGGAATTGAAAATTCAGAACGTTTTCACCCCCGACCGAATCCATCGCGCGTTCAAGGAACCAGCCCAATTTCTGCACTTCAAGGTTGGTGCATTCGATACCCAGAACCCAGTAGCGCCGGACCGCCTCGGTGACGAGAGCCCGAGCAGGTGTGAGCGCCTCTACGCCGGTGCGCTTCGCCACGTTCTGGTACTCCGCGGTCGGTTCGTAAACTAGGACGTTGACGTCAGGCAGCTCGGCCAGAGCGCGCTCGATGGCAAGCCGCACCTCCGCCCAGCGCAGACCGCCGTTACCGGCACCCAGCGGGGGCACGGCGATGGATCGGATCCCGCGCTCGCGAATTACCAAGGCGAGGTCGGCCAGCCCTTGCACAATCCACTCCATGCGCGACCGCTGGCGCCAATGCATCTTGGTCGGGAAATTGATGATCCAGCGTGGGCCCTGAAGCGCGGGGCGCTCGGTGACAAAAACCTTGCCGACATGCACTTGACCCCGCTCGCAGGCTGCCGCATAGGCGCGGAAGTTCTCCGGATACTGCTCCCTGAACATAAGCGCGATACCCTTGCCCATCACGCCGACAGTGTTCACCGTGTTGACCAGCGCTTCGGTGCCAGCGTCGAGGAGGTTGCCGCGTGTGAACGTGATCATCAGAGAAACCAATCCGGCTGCGCACGGATTTCTATTCGGGAAGGCGATTGCTGCGCGGCCTGCCGCAATGCGGTTGCAATGCTTTCATTGTGGCAGCATATCGCCAACAGGGAACCCGCAGGGACCATTTTCCACACCAAAGCTTCGGCTTGGTATCGTTCCTTCTTCCCGGGGTCTTCGGGATCATTCCTGAAATCCCTCCGGTTGAGCAATGCCCAATCCAACCGCACCAAATCGGCGGGATCATCGTAGTAGGTGGTCGCTGCCGCATAGGCATGCCCGTCAGTGAAAATGAACTGCCCGCCGGCGGCACGCACCCTCGCCAGCGATGAGACGGCAATCACAATATCCGGCCGCTCGACGCGGCTGACGCCGTGACCCGTGACGATGTTGTAGAGCATGATTGAATACGGTGTGAAGTAGAACGGGACGTAGTCGCTCAGCACCCCGCCCGGTCCGATCGGGACCGAGCGATACGAACGCTTGCTGATCAGTCCCGGATTTCCGATAGGTAAGAAATTGGGATCCCTGAGCCCGGAATTCTGCGCGTGGATTCCATTCTGCAGAATCCACCCGACATTCTCCTTCCTCACGATCCGGAAGATCAGCCCTTTGTCAGGGTTTAGGACCAGCTTCTGCATTGGTAGCTCGTAGCAGTCTAATGCGCGGCCGCCGCGAGCACCGCGGCGAGGTCCTTCGGGTGGCGCGAGACCGCCTCGGTCCAGCGGCCGAAGCGGCCGTCGGCGTTCACCCCGCGCACCCACTCGGCGAGGGCAGCGCGCTTGGCGCGCGCTTCGGCGTCTTCGCGGCCCTTGACCTCGAGCACCGCGGTGGCGCCGCTGCGCAGGCGCACCAGAAAATCGGGGCGGTACTTGCGGGTGACGCCGGCGAAGGAGTAGATCACCTCGAAGCCCAGGTGGTCGTTCTTCGCCCAGGCCGCGACCTGCGGATCGCGCTCGAGCGCAAAGGCCTCGGTCGCCTCCCAGCCGCTGTCGAAGACGCAGAAGTTGATCTGCGAGCGCTCGGTGGGATGGCAGGGGCGGGAGGTGTGCCAGGCAGGCATGTCGCCGGTCGAACGCAGCGGCCGCTCGGGGTCGAATTCCAGGGCAAGGCGTTCCGTGTTATCGCAGATCACGGCGTCGCGCACGTGCTGCACCACCTTGGGAATGTGCAGCGCCATCACTAGGCGGCGGGTGAGCTCGTCGGTGGCCAGCAGCTCGGGCTCGATCACCACCGCGCCGGAGCGCATGAACTCCTCCACCAGCGCCACCAACTGCGCCAACAGCAGCTCGCGCCCGCCATGCCAGCCGCTCTGGAACTGATCGTGGAGGCTGGCGGCGGCCTCGAAGATCAGCTTCTGCATCCGGAAGCGTTGGGCGAAGTCTTCGAGCTCGATGCGCGACCATTGCGCCAGATGCGGCTTGCCCTCGACCACCGGCGCCAGCTCGGCGACGGTGGTGGTCTCGGCCGAATCGAGGAAGAGCGGGCGCAGCTTGGCCGCGTCCAAGCGCAGGTGCGGGCCAAGTTCGTGGTTCACGCGCACAACATTGGGCCAGGCGATGGCCAGCTGCGCGCGCTCGGCCAGCGCCTCGATCCGGGTCTGGGGGGCTGCGGGCGGGGCCACCAGATCCTCGCCGCCCTCATGCGGCAAGAAGCTGAACGGCACCCCGAAGATGTTCACGTACTCGGCGCGGAAGCGGCCGCTGGCGGGGTCCACGTCGTATTCGGTGCGTCGCAAGCCGCGCCCGACCACCTGCTCGCAGAGCAACTGCGAGGTGAAGGCGCGCAGGCCAAGGATGTGGGTCACGGTGCGCGCATCCCAGCCCTCTGAGAGCATGCCCACCGAGATCACATTCTGGATCTGCTCGCCGGGCTCGCCCGGGTGCCCGATGGTGTCCACCTGGCGGCGCAGGCGCTCGGCCTGCTCCTGCCTGGTCAAGCGCTTGGCGGGCGCGGCATCGTCGTCGGGCACGGGCACGAAAAGATCCGTTTGCTTGTCCTCCTCTGCGGCCTCGGATTGGGCCTCGGCCTGCGCCAGGACCCTCGAATCAATGTGGAGCATGCGCCCAGGCGCGCACAGCTCGGTGAGCTCGCCCAGCGGCATTCGCTTGCGGGCGAAGGCGCGCTCGATGCGGGCAGCGGTCTCGGTGCGGTTGGCGACGGTGATGAGCACCGGCGGCGTCCTCGCGCCGGCTTTCTTCCAGCGCTTGCGGGTCTCCTCCCAGTCGCGCCCCAGCAGCAGGTAGGCGTTGAGCACCAGCGGCGGCAGCGGCTCCTCGGGCAGCGCCTTGCGGTTGAGGTCGTCTTTGACCTCAGGATCGTTGTAAACGTGGTACAGCCGCGAGCGGAACTCGCGCGGCATTGCCTTGCCGTCGTCGCGCACCACCACGCGAGGGGTCTTGACCAAGCCGCTCTCGATGGCGTCGTTGAGGCCAAAATCGCTCACTACCCAGCCATAGAGCGATTCCTCGCCGGCTGCGCCGCCGCCGGGCGCGAACGGGGTGGCGGTGAGGTCGTAGCAGGCCGTGATCTGGCGGCGCTGGTGAATGCGGTCGAGGCCGCCCACCCACACCGTCGCTTCTTCGATCTCGTCCTTGCCGATGCCGCGCGTGCCCGTGCCGGCGGGTTTCCGCCAGGCATGGTGCGCCTCGTCGTTGATCACCACCCAGCGCCGGGCGGCGGCGAGCGGGCCCAGAACACGCGTGGCGTAGGCCTCGTCGCTTTCGGGTCCGAGCTTGCGCACGCGCGGCCCGGCGGCGGGATCCAGCGGCGCAAGCGCGTGCCAGTTGTGGATGAGGACGCGCGCCTGGCGCAGTTGATCGCGGAGTCCGGCGGGCACGAGCTCGAACTCGGCGTAGAAGTTGCCCGCGCCAGCGGGAACGAGCACCTGCAGCCGGCTCTTCACGGTTAGCCCCGGGGCGACGACCAGAAAATTCTTGCTGAAGCGTTTGTCCTGGGGCGCAGCGACTTTGTTGAGCGCCTGCCAGGCAATGAGCATCGCCATCACCGCGGTCTTGCCCGTGCCCGTCGCCATCTTGGAGCAGTAGCGGAGGAAGGCGCCGCCGTCGCCAGGAACATTGACGCCCTGGCGCGCCGCGGCGGGCGCTTCGGCCAGCCAGATCAGCGTCTCGATCGCCTCCAGCTGGCAGAAGAACAAGCGCCGGTTCGAGGGGCGCTGCTCGGGATCGAGCCAGTGCTCGAGCAGGCGGCGGGTGGTGCCGGTCACGCCTGCGTATCCGGCGTCTCGCCAGGCGGCGACGCGCTCGCGGATCTGGTTCACCAGCGGCAGCGGCACGAAGACGCCAGGGTCGTTGACGCCCTGGGCATTGGGGGTGGCCTTGACGTAGCCGGCGGGGCGGCGCGTGGGCTCGCGGCGGAAGCTTTGGCTCTCGCGCACGTAGCGCCAGTGCTCGCCGGGCGCGGTGTAGGGCGAGCAGATGATCAGCTCGGGGATGGTCTTGGTCTCAGCTGCGCTGGCGCCGGCTTCTGCCATGAGCTAATCCAGCGCGAGCACGCGCAGGCTCTCGATGCCACGGTCGTCCACGATCTTGATTGCGGCGCGGCGGTGCTTGCCGGCGACGAAAGGAAGCGAGGTGCTGCCGCGATACTGCTCGATGAGTTCGGGGTCGAGCTCGGCCCTGAGGTTCTTCGCCAGCCGCCCCCAGCCGCCCTTGTCATCGGCCATGGGGAAAAACACCTGCCGGGGGAATAGGCTGCGGCCGTCGTAGTCGGGGTCGAGCATCCAGAGCGCGATCTTGCCGGTGTCGCCCGACTCGATCGCGCCGGTGCGGGTGTCGTAGTAGTCGAAGCCGCGCACCTCGACCTGGAATTTGTCGCCGACGCGCTTCACCTCGACATCGGGCTGGCCGATGAGCCAGAAGCTCTGGTTGTTGCTGCGCTTCTTTTTGAGGTCGTCGGTGAGCAGATCGGTGTTCATCTGCACCTCGAGCAGCGCCACGCCGGGCCAGCGCGTCTCGCGAATGTCTTTCATCGCCTCCGGATCCATCTGGAAGGCGGCGAAGAGCACCAGCGCCGGGCGCGGGACCAGGGTTTGGGCCTCCTCGATCGCCATCCCCACCTGGCGCTGATCGAGGGGGCCGTGCTCGGGGCCGAAGGAGACCACGGCGCGCTCGGGTTTGCCGCCGTTCGTAGGCTTGGTCTCGGCGTCGGCGTGCAGCCAGGCGAGGCCGCCGAGGGCCTCGACCCGGGTGAACTCGATTTTCTGTCCGCCCTTGCCGCGCACCCCGGTCTTGAGCAGCTCGTCCCGCCACTCCCGCAACCGCGCCGTGGTGCCCGAGCGGGCGATGCTGGCGTCGGGCGGCCCAGCATCGGGGGCGGCGGCCGCGGCCTCGTGCAGCGGCAGCACGACTGGCGCCGGCACCGCCTCGACGGTGAAGGGTCCGGTGACGCGGCGCTTGCGTTTGTCAACGAACGGCTGGTCGTAGAGGGTCTCTTCTTCGGCGTACTTGGCGATGGCGGCGTCAATCTCGGCGCGCGACATCCCCTCGCGGATCTCGGGGTTGTTGGCAGTGGACTCGAGCGTGACGTGGGGCACGGTCCTGTAGCGGAAGCCGCTGCCCACGCCCTCGGCGGGTTTCGCCAGCTCGTAGTAATCGAAGCCCGCGGTCAGCAGCCGCTGCTTGGCCAGCGTGAGCGCGACCCGCGAGGTGTCGCAGGTGATCCACCGCCGTCCCCACTGCTCGGCGACGTAGGCGGTGGTGCCCGAGCCGCAGGTCGGGTCGAGCACCAGGTCGCCAGGGTCGGTGGTCATCAGGAGGCAGCGGGCGATTACGGTGGGCGTGGTCTGGACAACGTAGGACCGCCCCTCGAATTCGATGGTGTCGTTCCACGAATTGACGAGCGACTGGTAGCCGAAATCCGCGAAGTAGAGCTTGTAATAGAGCTTTTTGCCGAGGACGAACAATCGTCGCTGAGCAATCAGCCGCTCCACGCCAAGTGGGTTTGTGCGCCAGCTCTTCCTGCCGCCGGTTGTGTACCTAACG
>DATNED010000170.1:0-5452 GCA_035553115.1 Terriglobales bacterium
TTCGGCTTTGCGCAGCTCGGCGATCCGAGCTCGACGGTGGTGGTGAACGGGGCGGCGAGTTTGGCGCGCGGGAGCGTGGTCACGGCGGAGTATTTTTCCGGGCTTGGGCTCAAGCCCGCGCAGGGGCGGTTCCTGGACGCCGCCGATTTCCAATCCGGAGCGCCGCTGGCGGTGGTGATCAGCGACCCGTTCTGGAGCGAGCACTTCGGGCGCTCGCCCGCGGCGGTCGGCCAGACGATCGCGGTGGACCGGCACCCGGCGGTGGTGATCGGGGTGGCGCCGGCGGGGTTCCTGGGGTTGGAGCGCGGATTCGATGATGCCTTCTGGGCGCCGGCGGCGGCGGGGAACGGGCTTCTGCCGTGGGGCGAATACCAGCCACCGAGCGGCTCGATCTACGCTTCGCGGGTGTATTGGTGGCTCGAGGTGATGGTGCGGCGGCGGGCAGGGACGAGCCAGGCGCGCCTCATGGCGGCACTGGCGCCGACGTTCAATTCTTCTTCCGCGGGCGAGGTGCGCCCGCTGATGAAGCCGGGCGACGACGCTCCGCAACTGCGGGCGATCGCGGGAGCGCAGGGGATCAACTCGCTGCGGGATCATTTCGGGTCGACGCTCGACCTGCTGATGGCCGGGGTGGGGTTGCTGCTGGTGCTGGCGTGCGTGAACGTGGCGGCGTTGCTGCTGGCGCGGGCAAGCGCGCGGCGGCGCGAGATAGCGGTGCGGCTGGCGCTGGGGGCGCCGCGGCGGCGGCTGATCGGGCAGCTGCTGACCGAGAGCGTGCTGCTGGCGCTGGCAGGAGGCGGGGCCGGGCTGGCGTTCGTTCCGATCGCCTCGGGCGGGCTGAATGCGCTGCTCGCCAACCGTTACTCCGCGCCGGCGGCGGCGGTGCTGGACTGGAGGATTTTTCTGTTCGCGCTGGCGGTGGCGGTGGTGGCGGGGGCGGCGTTCGGGTTGGCGCCGGCGCTGCGCTCCACGCGGCTGCGTTTGACTGACTCGATGCGCGGAGGCGCAGCGACCGCGGATGCGCGCAGGATGCGCGCGGACAAAAGCTTGGCGGCGGCGCAGACGGCGCTTTCGCTGTTGCTGCTGATGGGGGCGGGGCTGCTGGTGCGGACCTTGATGACGCTCGAGCACCAGACGCTGGGGTTCGATCCCAGCCAGGTGGTGACGTTCGGGCTGGACGCGCGGCAGGCCGGGTACGCGCCGGCGGCGCTGCCGGGGACGTATCTCGACTTGCAGCACAAGCTGGCGGCGCTGCCGGGGGTTCGGGCGGTAGGGGTTTCGCAGCACACGCTGTTGGGAGGCGATGCCGGCGGCGATGATTTCCGGGTGCCGGCGTCCGCAGACCCCACCAAGTTCCGGGGCACCGGGCGCAATGGGATCGGCCCCGGATTTTTTGCAGCGATGCGCATTCCGCTGCTGCGCGGGCGGGACATCAATGAGCAGGATGTGCGCGACGCGGCCAACGTGGCGGTGATCAATCAGGCGTTGGCGCGGGCGTACTTCGGGGCGGGCGATCCGCTGGGGCAACTCATGCTGCGGCGAGACCCGGGAAACAAGACCACCCGGTTCACGGTGGTGGGGGTAGCGGGCGATGCGCGGTATTACTCGCTGGCGGGGAAGATCGAGCCCACGATTTACATTCCCTACACTCGATTGTCCTCGCTGCAGGATGTAAACTTTGCCGTGCGCGCGGATGCGCCGCTGGGCGCGGTGACGCCGGAGATTCGGCAGGCGGTGCGGGCGGTGAACCCCGGGCTGGCGCTGGAGAATATCCAGACGCAGGAGACGCAAGATCTTTCCACGCTGGGATCGGAACGCTTGCTGGCGAAACTGGGAGCGGCGTTCGCCCTGCTGGGGCTGCTGCTGGCGGCGATCGGGATCGAAGGCACGATGGCGTACGCCGTGGTGCGGCGGACCCGCGACATCGGGGTGCGGATGGCGCTGGGGGCGGACCGCGGACAAGTGGCGTGGGGGATTGCGCGCGAGGCGCTGATCATCGCCGGGTGCGGCATCGCGGTGGGCGCGGCGGGTTCGCTGGCGATGGGAAAGCTGATCGCGGCACAGCTCTATGGCGTGACGGCGCGGGACCCGTGGACGCTGGGGGCGGCGGCCGCGATCCTGCTGGCGGTCGCCGGGCTGGCGGCATGGCTGCCGGCGCGGCGCGCTGCGGCGGTGGACCCGCTGAAGGCGCTGCGCTGCGACTGAGGCGCCCCTAGCGGGGATCGAGCTTGCGGCCGGCGTCGAGGTGGTCGAAGTTGACGATGGTATTGAGGACCATGGCGTAGTCGCCGCGGGTTTCGCCGCGGTAGACGGGGTTGCCGCTGAACAGCACCACGTGGCCCTGCGCCACCGGCACATCAATCACGGCGGGATGCTCGGCGATGGCGTCCCCGCCCTGCAGCAGGCCGGAGATGAGCAGGTCGCGGTTGGCGGCGTAGCGGAAGATGACGCGCGGGCGGAGCTGGGGCGGGATCAGGGTGGCGCTGTTGCGGGCCTGCTCGGGGGTGACCGGGGCGGCTTCCCAGGGCTGAACGACGGGGCCCGCAGGCGGCGGCGCTTGATTCACGCGGCCGACGACGAAGTCGTTCTCGTGGCCATTGCCGCGGCCGGTGACGCGGTTGGTGGCATCGGGGCCGCTGAGGCGGCGGCCGCCGCCGCGTCCGCCCTCGAAATTGCTGACGCCGAAGGCCGGGCACTGGTAGCAGTAGGTCGCAAGCGAGTCGCCGTAGCCGTAGGCGATGGGGCTGGCGGCATCCACGACCTGGCTTTTCAGGACGCTGCCGATGATGCGCTCATTGGCGGGCTGGGAGATGGAAACGCCGGGCGTCATGCCGAGCGCGGCGGCGAGGTTGGCGGTGTCCATCGAGGTGACGAGGACGCCGCCCTGGTGGACGAAATTCTGGAGGTTGGCGACGCCGGACCAGCCCATTCCGGGGCGCATGTCGGGGGTGGAATCGAGCTTGCCCAGGCTGGGGGTCTCGGGCGTGTTCTGCCAGGGCAGAGGATTGCCCCAGGCGGTGGATTGGCCGTTGACGACCTGATCCACGCTGAGGCCGCGGCCGACGGGCGGGAAGAGGATGACGTCGTACTGCGAGCGCAACTGGGCGTCGTTGGTGAGGGCCTGGGTGCTGATGTACTTGTACGGGATGTGCATCATGTCGAGGGCTTCGCGCCACCAGCCCTCGGTTTGGGTGCTGGTCCAGGTGTGGAGGAGGGCGATGCGGGCGGCGCGGGCGGGATGGGTGGCGACGGACGGCGCCGCCGCCAGGCTGACGGCGGTGAGATGCAAACCGGCGGCGGCCTTGCCGAGGTCGCCGGCCGAGACGCCTTCGACCAGGAAGCTGCCGCGCGCGAATTGACGCCCCGAGGCCTCGAAGGGCTGCTCGGCGACGGACATCGAGGCTTGCGGCAGGGCGTAGCGGAGGCGGGCGAGGGAAGTATCCGCGGTGGCGTTGAGGGCGAAGACCGGGCCCGAGCCTGCGACGGCGGCAGGAGCGGCCAAGTCGGTGACGGGCTGCATGGCGGCCTTGAGGACCGAGGCATCGGTGACGCGGGCGACGCTGGTGTTGAAGAGCTCGCCGAAGGTCCAGCCGGTGTCGTCGTAGGGGGTGCGCTGGGGATCGTTGGGGGCCCAGTACTGGTAGTCGAGCAAGGCGTCGGCGATGCGCGAATAGGGCTGATCCATGCGGATGACGTAGCTGCCGGCGGGATAGGTTTTCTGCGCCGGGGCTGCCGCACCGCGGCCGGGGGCGGCGGGCTCGGAGACCGTGAACGACGCGGTGGCGCGGTTGATCTCGACGTGCTGGAGCTGCATGACGCGGAGCAGCTCGGACTGCAGCTGCGGGCGGGGATCGTTGGCGGCGAGAACGTAGGCGGCGGGGCCTTCGCTTTCGGGTTTGGTGATCGAGCGCTTGGACTTCAGGTAGAAGTTGTGCAGGAAGAGGGCGCGGTTCTCGGCGAAGTAGTGGAGGGAGGTGAGCAGGCCGGTCTCCTCGTAGTTGTTGTTGTCGCGCTGCGACCACAGCACGCGCGAGAGGGGCGGATTCTGCTTGTACCAGGTGCGGGCGGTCTCATCGGGGCTGAGGGTGCGTTGCTCGGTGTCGGCGCCGCCGTTGCCGAAAGTCTCATAGAGGCGGCTGATGCCGTTGTGCATGGCGGCGAGGAACATGAGGTAGCCGGGCGACCAGGTGTCGAAATTGCCGTGGGTGTAGACGCCGGGCATGCCGTACTCGGTCATGTCCTGCACGTTGCGCCAGGCGATAATCTCCCACTCGTTGGCGAGGATGGGATCCACCCAGGCGTTGAAGGGGCCGTCGCCGGCGGTGTTGTCATAAAGGTAGGGCTCCGACTCATGCAGATCGTGAAGCACCTGGGCGTGCCAGCTGACGACGGTATCGAGGACATTGCGGCTGAGGGCGAGGGTCATGCCCATGGAGTCGCGGTTGTTGTCGTGGGCGACGTAATGGCCCCAGTAGACGAGGCCGGGGTAGTTCTGGTTGAGGTGGTCGCGATGCCATTTGTAGAGGTCGGCCATGCGGTCGCGGCCATCCACCTCGACGATGGGGGTGATGAGGGTGATGACGTTGTCGCGGATGAATTGGTAGTAGGGGCTTTCATCCACGGCGAGGCGGTAGGCGAGCTCCATCAGGGCGGTGGGAGCGCCGGTTTCGGTGGAATGAATGGTGCCGGTGATGTAATAGACCGGCACGGCCTGGCTGGCGATCTGCTGGGCGCGGGCGTCGTCGAGCTGGATGGTGCGCGGGTCGGCCAACTGGGCGAGCAGGGCGGAATTCTGCTGGAGCTTGGCGAAGTTGGCCTCGGAGGTGACGGCGACGGCGATCATTTCGCGCCCCTCTTCGCTGTGGCCAATGGTGAAGACGCGCACGCGCGGCGAAGCCGCAGCCAGCATGCGCATGTACCGGTAGACGAGGGTCGAGTTGGGCAGGATGTTGGGCGCGCCGGCGATGTCGCCGAGGACGGCTTCGGGGGTGGGAACCGTGGTCGAGGCGGGGAGGTAATTGACGAGCGGGGAGCCAAAGTAGGGCTCGCTGGTGTCCTTGAGGATCTTGGCGGTGTAGGCCTGGTCAATGGCCACGCCCGGGGCGGGACCGGTGAAGATGGCGGGCGGGGCGGTGGGGGCCTGCTGCGCGGGAAGGGCGGAGGCGAGGAGGAGGGCGGCGGCGGCCGCAAGCGCGATCTTATTCATATGCATGGGAATGCCCCGAAAAGCGATGCCGGGCCACTTTAGGAAATCGCCGGGCGGGTGTCAAGGTGGCACAGCCACTCTTTGAGATCGCCACTAACCCCTTCTAGGGCGCCTTGATCACGAGGCATTGGCCGTTGAGCATGGGGAAGAGGCGTTCCGGCCGGCCGCGGAAAAAGAAATCCACCGCGGCGCGCGCTCCCGCGCACTCCGCCAAGCCATAGTCGTCAAACACCATGATGCCGTTCG
>DATNED010000171.1:0-19149 GCA_035553115.1 Terriglobales bacterium
AAACCCAATCCGCATCCGACACTTCGCCCCTGATTCGCATGCACGCTTTTCGGTGATCGCCAGAGCCACCTCTGTTGTGCCGCTATTTCTCCCAGAACACAAGCGTTTTCAGCGCTTCCACTATTTACCGGACAGGTTCTAGACGCCGTCTTGAAATAGAATAATCCGCGTGTGGGCCAATGCGCCGACAACTCCAGAAAGGAAAGATTGCAGGTCTACGAGGGGCAAATGCATCTTGATAAACTTGGCCTCAATAATTTTCGCTCGTTCGAGCAGGCGGAGATCCCTCTCTGCAAAGATTTGACCATTCTGGTCGGCGAGAACAATGGCGGAAAGAGCAATGCCATCGACGCGATCCGGCTGCTGACGCCGCCGCTGGGCGGAAAGCGCGAGCTATATTGCGAGGCGACCGATATCCGCTTCGGAAGCGCCGAACGGAAATTCGAGCTGACCGCGTCCTTTGCGAATCTGAACGCTGCGCAGAAGGGACGATTGATCACCGCTGCGACCGATGCAGCGATAACGGGATGCATCTTTGGCGTGGAGTACGACGCGACCGGCCGCATTCCAGCTCGGCCGCAATTGTGGGCAGGGCGTCAACGAGGCAATCCCGAGGCCGGATGCCATGAGATGATCCGGCACGTCTACCTGCCGCCGCTTCGCGATGCAAAGCGGGCACTTGCATCGGGCAACTCTACTCGGATCTACGCGCTGCTGAATCATTTCTTGGAAGGGAGTCCCGAAGATCTCGCGAGGTCACTTCGACGGGATATTGGCACCGAGATTCTCGGGCGGGTCGGCGGAGCGGTCGAGGTTGGCCTTCGTGCCTTGACCGCCGGTGTCCGCCGTCAGGCGGCATCGCTCGGGTTTGCGGACGACGAGAAACTGATCGATATCGCTCGGGACCTGCGGTTCAAACTCGCCGATCACGGCGTCAAGCCGGAAGATTTGCGCTATTCCGGTCATGGGTACGCGAACCTTCTCTACATGGCGACAATCACTGTCGAGCTGGAGAAAGTGAACGACGCAGACCTCACGCTCTTCCTTGTCGAAGAGCCAGAGGCACACCTGCATCCTCAGCTTCAGGCGGCGGTGCTGAGTTTTCTTGACGAGCAGGCGGAGAATTCCCATAAACCGCGCGTAGGCGATCCTGGCCCCGCAGGCGAATTGCAGATTGTCGTGGCGACGCATTCGCCGAATCTGTCAGCGTGGGTCGATAGCAAGAAGCTGGTGTTTTTCCGCTCGGTCATCCCGGTGTCGACCGGCCCAGCCGCCGCCACCGCTGGTGTCACAGTCGAAGAACCGCAGCCGTTCGCGGGCACACCGGTCGAGACCGCGCCCGTGCTCGATCCGAATCCGGTGCTGCCAGAGCGGCGACCGCGGTGCCACACGCGTTGCATCCCGGTCGCTTCACTGCCGTTGAGCGACGTCGAGCGTCGGAAAGTTGACCGCTACCTGGACGTAACGAAGTCCGCTATGCTTTTTGGTGGGCGCGTCCTCATGGCCGAGGGGATCGCCGAGACATTGCTGCTTCCGGTGATCGCCAAGCGGATCTTGCTCAAGGACGATGCCGAGAAACTTCGGATCTTCCGGTCAGCCGTCTTCGTGCCGATCGACGGCGTGGATTTCGAGCCTTACGCGAAACTTCTACTATCGCCTTATGAGGGTGTTCGGATCGCCGATCGTCTCGTCATTCTGACGGATGGCGATGGGGGCGAAACGGCCGACGGCGACGAGTTTCCGGGCGTTGAGCGGAAGCGCAAGCTTGATGCGGTCGCGGCCGGGCTTGGCGCGGCCGATGTTCTTGCTGTCATCATCAACGACTATTCGCTGGAAACTGAGCTGGTGAGAGCGGGGAACGCTGAACTGCTGAAACGGGTCTACATGGTCCTTAATCCAAGATCGGGCGAAAAATGGGACGCGGCTGCAGCCCTGACGGGCACCGACCAATCGAAAGCAATTCAGAAACTCTTCGACAGGACCCGCAAGGGAGACTTCGCACATCTTCTTGCCGACGAGATCAATGCGGGCAAGGCCTTCACGGTGCCGCAGTATCTGGTGCGTGCGGTCGAGGCCTTGGTAGCATGACAGCAAAGGCGTTCACGCCTACGGACGAGCAGGCTCGTGTCATCGGACATCAAGGGTCCGCCTTCATCGCTGCCTGCCCAGGCGCTGGGAAAACGCGCGTCATGGTAGAACGGGCGCGTCAACTTCTAAGCGAGCAGCCGAGGGGGCGCGGCGTCGCATTTCTTTCCTTCACGATCGCGGCGGTATCCGAACTCGAGAATCGCCTGCGCCGCGAGGGCCTGGTGGGAACGCCAGCCTTCCCGAACTTTATAGGGACGTTCGACGCTTTCCTTTGGCAATTTCTGATTGCACCGTTTGGAGTGGACGGCTGCGTGATGCGGCCGCGGCTGATCCCCGATAAGGATGATTGGCCCGTCAAACCGTTCAAGGCTGCGCGGCCCCTCCCTCTCGACTGCTTCGACCGAGGGAGCGGCGCGGCCATTCCCCTAAAGCTTCAGAGGTACCGCTTCCATGGGAACATCAAGGCGCATGAGACGGCCGCCCACAACACTCGCCGCCTCTTCTTAGATCGAGGTGAACTCGATTTCGCGGACGTAAGGGAGATCGCATCGGCGCGGCTGCGCGACGCCGCATGCGGGTCCGTGCTAAGGACCGCGCTCGCTGCCCGCTTCCAAGAGTTGATTGTTGACGAGGCGCAAGACTGCAATCCGGCGGACCTCGGCATCATCACCTGGTTTCGAGAGGCCGGTGTGCCAGTAAAAGTGATCTGCGATCCGAACCAGGCAATCTACGGCTTTCGAGGGGGCATTACGCACGAGCTGCAGCAATTCTCGATGCAATTCCCAACTGAGCAACGTATGTCGATGACAGGCAATTTTCGCTCGAGCCGCCATATCGCGCTGGGCATCGTCGCGCTTCGCCCGCCGGCGCTGAGGGCAAGAATCGATACGGCGGTCGGCGAGCACCGCGACGAACCGACGGCAGTGCAGATCCTTTCATATCCAGGTAAAGGCGTGCCCGCAACGGTCGGAGCGAAGTTTCACGAAATGACCGAGGCCCTTGGCCTCAACGCCCGCGATTGCCCAGTTATTTCAGCAACGCGGCGCAGCGGCGCGAGTGCGCTTGGACACCCACAGGACACGGGTGCCAATGATCTGAGCTATCGTTTGGCCGTCGCTATCAGCGATTTTCACTTTTCATTCGAACTTGGAGGCCGCAAAGAGGCGCTAACGGCGATTCACCGGGTCATACTCGAACTCGAAGGCAGTTTATCTGACATTACCTATCATCAATATCTTGCGGAGGCCGGGGAGGAACCGGGCTCGTGGCGGCCGCAAATGCTAATGATCGCAGAAGAGCTGCGCTATAGCCCCGAGCGTTTCGTGACTGCTGATGCGTGGCATGACCACGCGAAGGCACAACTGGCATCATTAGTACCTGCTGGTCGTGGAAAATCGATCAGTCAACTACTTCGCCGCAACGCCGCATTGCCTAGCGCCCTCTGTGCGCCAGCGCCAAGCGGGCATCCAGCCCGCACAATCCACAGCGTGAAAGGCATGGAGTTCCCAGCGGTGTGCGTGGTGATGTCGCCGAGCACTGCGAAAGGCATCCTCGACACTCTCACAACCGTCGGCGTCGACGACGACAATGAAGAAGCGCGCAAGATCTATGTTGGCGCCTCGCGGGCGCAGCGGCTGCTGGCGATCGCGCTTCCTCGCACTCAGGCGCAACGCCTGCGCGAATTGATGGCCGGCACGGGCGGCAACACGGCGCTAATCGCAATTTAGCGGTCGGCTACCCCGCCGCAGGCTCATGCGAGCGACGGCTCGACCGCATATTGCCTCATTCCATGTGAATGCAAACGCATTTCCGGCTCCCCGAAATTGCCGCGCCTGAACGCGCCTGAAAGACAGCAGCCCCGCAGACCGTGTGGAAGGACACGCGCACGCCTAATTTAGCATGGAGAGAGCGGCTTCGGCGCTGGCGACGACTGGTTCCGGCTCGCCGCTTCCGTGTTCGGGCCGCCTGGGGGCATCCAGCCGTGCCACGGCTTCGCGACGAGCCTGGGGGCGAATGTGACTGTAATGCTCCAGCATTTCGCAGCTGACGTGCCCGGCAATGGAAATGAGGGTTTGGTCGGGCACGCAAGCTTCTGCCAGTCGCGTAATCGCGTGGTGGCGCAGATCATGAAAGCGAAGACCGGCCAGTCGGCTGGTGAGCTTGCTCAGGTCCGCCTGGCAGGCGTTCTTCCGGCACTTTTCTGCCGCCTGGTTCGTACGGCAGTCCGGACACTCGATAGCCCGTGTCAATGCTCGCCACGCCGTGCGCCGCGTCCGCACCGGGCGGGTCAAAACCCCCGCGGGCCGCCCCGGCTCTCTCGTGTGCCGGAAACGAGCGGCGGGAAAAAGCAAATGCTCGAGGGCCATGGAGCTGGCCTTTGCCGCTCGCCCCAGTAGCTGCGCCACGCCCCAAGTCGCGCTCGTCCAGGGCAACACGCGCGCGCCCGCGTCCGCCTTGGTGGTTGCGCGAGGAACGGTAGACGCCCCTACGCTGGCCTGCAAGCGCACGAGCGCCCGGCTGCTAACGCCCTGCACGGGGTGGATGCCGCCCGCCCGATGACGGGAAAGGCAGGGCGCGCGTCCGCTTTGCCCGCCGAAAGGGGACCGAACCGCGTCCCTGGAAGTTTGTGTGGAAGGGCAGGGTTTCCTCTCCTGCCAGAACCGCGGAAATCCTTGTAAAGATTGGTCGGGACGGCGAGATTTGAACTCGCGACCCCTTGCACCCCAAGCAAGTGCGCTACCGGGCTGCGCTACGTCCCGAAACCGGTGGAATGGATGAAGCGGGGATTAGGGGTGAAGCCAGTCTAGCACGCACAGCGGCGCCGCATTGCCGGTCGCATCCTGCATTAGAGTAGGAACCATGGCGCGGCAGCGGGCCGAAGACTTGGATTGGTCGGGAGTTGGCCGGGTGGTGGCGGCTCTCGCCCGCGTTCCTCCCGGCGCCGGGGAATTCCATTGATGCGGACCTTCCGGGCACCCGGACGCATCAACCTGATCGGCGAGCACACCGACTACAACGAAGGCTGGGTGATGCCGGCGGCGATCGAACGCGAAGCGCGCGTCCACATCGAGTTGCGCGCCGATCGCTGCGTGCGGATCCACTCCGCGCAATTTCGCGATGCGGCGGAGACGAACCTCGACGCCGCGGGCAGCCCGAGCGCGCACTGGAGCGCATCGCTGCTGGGCGTGGCGCGGCTGCTGGACGAGCGTGCGCGGGGTCGGTTGAGGGGCGCCGAACTCGTGTTGGACTCCAACGTGCCGATCGGCGCCGGGCTGAGCTCGTCAGCCGCGGCCGAAGTTGCGGTTGGATTCGCGCTGGCGCATGCGCAGGACCTCGCGATCGAACCCGCGCAGCTGGCCGAGCTGTGCCAGCGCGCCAGCCACCAGTACGCCGGCGCGCGCTGCGGCATCATGGACTTCTATATCGCCTGCTTCGGACGCGCCGGGCAGCTGGCGCTGCTCGACACGCGCTCGCTCGAAGCGCGCTGGATTCGGTGGCCGCAGGAAGCGGGCCTGCTGATCTGCGATACCGGCGTGCGCCATGATCACGCCCGCGGAGCGTACAACCAGCGGCGGTCCGAGTGCGAATCGGCGGTGCACTATCTGCAAGCCGGACATCCGGCGCCGAAGGCCTTGCGCGATGTATCCCTTGACCAGTTGCGCGCGGCGGAGCCCGGCATGGATCCCCGCCTCTTCCGCCGCGCCCGCCATGTCGTCACCGAAAACGAGCGGGTGTGGGCCGCATCCGCGGCACTTGCGCGCCAGGACTTCGCGGCGTTGGGCGAGACCCTGGTGGCATCCCATCTCAGTTTGCGCGACGATTTCGAGGTGAGTTGCCCCGAGCTCGATGCCATGGTGGATCTATGCCTGCAGCAGCCTGGCGTCTATGGCGCCCGCATGATGGGCGGCGGCTTTGGCGGCTGCGCGCTCGCGCTGGTCCAGCCGGAGCGCATTCCGCGCCTGCGCGCGGCCATCGCCGCCGCATACGCCAAGTCCGAATCGCATCAGCCCGAAATCTGGCCGTGCCACCCCTCGCCCGGCGCGGGAGAAAGTGAGGCGCCCCTTGACGGACCCGCATCGGCGCTTTAATCCGCTCACGCAGGAATGGGTGCTGGTGTCCCCGCAGCGGCTGCAACGGCCGTGGAAGGGTGAGGTGGCCGCGCCGGCTTCCCTGCCGCCGGCACACGATCCGGCGTGCTACCTCTGCCCCGGCAATCCGCGCGCCGCAGGACGCACCAATCCGAACTACAACGGCGTCTACATATTCGAAAACGACTTCCCCACCGTGCGCGACGAGGCCCCGTCCGAGGCCGCTCCGACCGGTTCGCCCTTGCTGCGACGGGAGCCGGAACGCGGCCTCTGCCGGGTCCTGTGCTTTTCCCCTCGGCACGACCTTTCCTTGGCGCGGCTGCCGCTGGCAAGCGTCGAGGCCGTGGTGGCGGCATGGGTGGAGCAATCGTCGGAATTGATGGCGCGACCCGAGTTCGCCTCGGTGATGGTGTTCGAGAACCGGGGCGCGATGATGGGCGCAAGCAGCCCTCATCCGCATGGACAAATCTGGGCCAACTCCCACCTGCCGGACCAGCTCGAGCGCGAGCGGCAGGCTTTCGTTCGACGCTGCCTGCTGTGCGACTACCTGGCGCTGGAGCTTTCGCGTGCCGGAGGGCTCGACGACCGGCTGATCTGCGCCAATGAACACTTTGCCCTCGTGGTCCCCTACTGGGCGTATTGGCCCTTCGAGGCCCTGCTGATCAGCCGGCGCCATTGCGCCACCTTGCCCGATCTTGCGGGCGAGGAAGCGGCAGCGCTTGCCGACATCTTGCGACGCCTGATGATCCGCTACGACAACCTCTTCGAGACTCCCTTTCCGCTGGGCTGGGGATTCCACCAGCATGGGCACCTGCATGCCCACTTTTATCCGCCGCTGCTGCGCTCCGCCACGGTGCGCAAATTCATGGTCGGCTACGAACTGCTGGCCATGCCGCAGCGCGACCTCACCGCCGAGCAAGCGGCGGCGCGAATGCGGGAGCAGAGCGAACAGCATTATCTCGATAAATCCCCGCGCGGCGGCAACTACGGCATGGGCTCGGCGTGATGGTAGGCGGCGAGCACGTCGGTCAGCGTGAGCACGCCCAGCAATACTCCGTGAGCGCGGTGGATGACCGGCAGCAAGGGCTCGTCGCCGGCTTCGCGCAGAAAGGCCTCCAGCGGCTGATCAGGATAGAGCACCGGCAGGCGCCAAGCCTCATCCAACGCCTCCAATAACGGCCGCCCCTCCTGTGCGCGCACGACCAGCGGCGCCAGGCGATCGAGGGTGACGCCGTACCAGGCGCCCTGGCCGCCTTCCACCAGCACAAACTTGCGCGGCGCGGTCTGGGCCTTAAGCCAAGCTTCGCTGACCGGACGCTCGGCGGCGATTACCGGCGGCACCGGACGCCCCTCGGTTCCGTGCGGCGGCCGCATGGCGTCCTCCACATGAAGAACCTGCTCTTCGCGGCGCTCTTCCATCGAGGGAAGCGTGAGGCCGTCCTGCTGGGTGAGCAGGTCAAAGATCGGCGTCGGTTGCCAGCGGCGCGCGATGACGTAGGCCAGCGTGTTCGAGATCATCAGCGGCAGCACGATGTTGTAGCTTCCCGAAACCTCCACCACCATGAAGACCGAGGTCATGGGAGCGCGGAGAATGCCGGCAAAGGCGGTGCCCATGCCGACCAAGGCGTACACTCCGACCGGCGCGGTGAGCCCGGGCAACAGCCAGTGCTCGAAGCCGCCGACCGCCCCGCCCAGCATCGCACCAATGAACAGCGTCGGCGCGAACATGCCGCCGGGCGCGCCGCTGGTGAAAGAAATTGCGGTGGCCCCGATCTTGAGCAGCGACAACAAGGCCAATGTCGGCCACAGATACGCGCCTCCCATCGCGCGATTGATTGCGCCGTACCCTGCGCCCATGATCTGCGGAAACCAGATGCCGACCACGCCGATCACCAGGCCCGCGACAGCAGGCAGGCAATAACGCACAGCGCGCGGTTGCGCCAGCAGCCGCGGGCGCAGCCAGGCCACCAGCTTGACAAACAAAAGCGAACCGAAGCCGCCGACAATCCCCAGCGCCGCGTAGGCCAGCAGCTCGCTCGCATGGCGCAGCTCGAACGGCGGCGCGGTGAAGAGCGGGTGATCGCCGAAAAACGCCCGCGCCACAACGGTGCTCGACACCGCCGCGAGAACGACCGCGCCGATGACGCCCGAGCTCCAGCGCCCAATGACCTCCTCGATGACGAAGAGCACGGCTGCGATGGGCGCGTTGAAGGCAGCCGCCAGGCCGGCGGCCGCGCCCAAAGGGGCGAGCAGGCGCTGGCGGGCGCGGGACAAATTCAAATGCCGTCCCAGGAGCGACGCAAGGCCTGCGCCGACCTGAAGGGATGGATCCTCGGGGCCAAGCGATTGGCCGCTGCCAATGGCCAATGCGGCGGTGATGAATTTGCCAACCACGGTGCGGGCTGCAATGTAGCCGTCGTAAATGTACAGCGCCGCTTTGGTCTGATTGACGCCGCTGCCGCGTGCGCCCGGGAAAAAGCGCAGCACCAGCACCCCGATCAGCAGCCCGACCGCGGCGGGCGCGAGCGCCGAGCGCAGCGGAGCGCGCCCCAGTTCGGGGCCCAACACGCGCGCTTGCACCAGTGCGATCGCGAAGCGGAACAGCACCACTGCCATCCCGGCAATGATGCCGATGGCGATTGCGAGGATGAAAAAGAGTTGATCGGGGCGGGCGAAGCGAGCCACGCGGCGCAGCCGTGAAGTGGGGATTTCCGAGGCCCGGGCCGCGGCCGGAGCGCTAAGCGGCGCCGGCAAGCGTCACCTGCAAGCCCCCGCGCCGCAAGGCGCGCATGCGTATGCCGAACTGATCGTCCGCCGCGCGCGTTCGAGCATCCTACCGCGATGATACTGCATTCGCCTCAGCGCAGCGCGCCCTCATAGAAGCGGCGCATGTCGGCGCGCATCTTGCTCATGGCGGCGGTGTCAATGTACACCATATGGCCGGACTCGTAGTGGCCGGTCATGATGTTGGTGGCGCGGACTTCGGGCGAAATCTTCATGTGCGCCAAGGTCCATTCGACCGCGCCGTAGACGGTGGCGAAGTCGTAATAGCCCATGGCCACCATCAGCTTCATGCGCGGGTTGCGGGCAAAGGCATCCTCGAGATTGGCGACGGTGTTGTAGGAGCCCGACCAGGGACCGATGCCGCCACCGAGCACGTAGTAGATGTCGTCGTTCTTGTACGTGAGCTCGTGGCGCATGTACTCCTCATACGCGGTCAAGAACGAATTCTCGATGTTGGCATCGCTGAAATCGAACGGCGTGGTCTGCGCGCCGCCCTCGGGCAGATAGCCGGGGAAGCGGCTGTCGAGGCGCGAGCTCATCTCGTGCCGGTCGCGCAAGAGCTCGGTCGAAAACTGCCCCAGATTGATGCGCAGATCGTTCTGGTCGAGGTAGGCCTCGGGCAGGCCGATGAAGTCGTGCAGATCCTTGAGCACTTTGGCGTGCTGCGCCGCCGACATGCGCGCGCCGTCGTACAGCGCCTGCTGGTACTCGTGGCCGGCGAAGTTCAGCGCCGCGGCCGACATCTGGTCGGCGGAGAGCTTCTGCAGCTCGGGCGAGACCTTGTGGTAATACCATGCGGTCATGGCCTGGGTGGGCAGCACGTTGACGTAGGCGAGGTCGCCGGCGCGGGAGTTGGTGTCGATAATGGTCGAGAGCAGGAATACGCCGGCAACCGGCATGTCGTGGTCGGTGAGGTAGCCGCTCAGGCCCGCGGCGCGGGTGGTGCCATAGCTCTCGCCCGCGAGGAAGCGCGGCGAGCTCCAACGGTCGTAGAGATTCGTGAAGCTGCGGACAAACTCGCCGAAAGCGGCGATGTCGTTGTCCACTCCCCAAAAATCGGGCCCGAACTTCGGGCTGGTGGGGCGGCTCCAGCCGGTGCCCATGGCGTCGATGAAGCACAGATCGGTCTGGTCGAGAAGCGTGTTGGGATTGTCCTCGTAGGTGTAGGGCGGCACTGACATGCCGTTGGGGGCGAGCTTGATCTTCTTGGGGCCGAAGGCGCCCATGTGCAGCCAGATGGTGCCGGAGCCGGGGCCGCCATTGAACAGATAGGTGATCGCGCGCGAAGCCGGATCGCTGACGCCGTCCTTGCTGTAGTAGGTGTAGTTGAGGTAGCCCTCGACCACGCCCGAGGTGGCGTTCTTGATCGGCATCATGCCCACCCGCGCGGTGTAGCTCAGCACTTGCCCATTCAGCGTGATCTGGTGATGGGTCTCGGCCACTTGGCCGACCGTGGGAATGGCCGCGCCTTCGCCAATGGACTGCGGGTTGTAGCGGAAGAAATCGCCGACGGGGCCGGCCGGGGCGGCGCCGCGGCCGCCGCGCGCGCCCTGGGCGCCTAAACCGGTGAGCAGGCCGGCAGCAAGGGCCGGGGCGAGCAAACGGCGATTCCATCGCGTCATGAGGTTCTCCTGGAACTGGAATAGCTGCATCGTACACCCGGCGCCGGGAGCTTGACAATCCATGCGCGAAAATGCTAGTTTTTTAGCACAATGCTAAAAATCCAGCACTCTCGCCTGAGCCGGCGCGAACGGCAGATTCTCGAAGTGCTGTTCCGGCGCGAGCGGGCGACCGCGGCGGAGGTGCGAGCCGATCTCGCCGACCCGCCCAGCTACTCCAGCGTGCGCGCGCTGCTGAGCACGATGGAGCGCAAGGGGCAGGTGCGGCACGAGGCCGATGGCCCCCGCTACGTCTACCTGCCGGTCCAGGCGAGGCGGCACGCCGGGCGCGAGGCGCTGCGCAATCTGGTGAAGACATTTTTCGAGGGCGCGCCGGAACGGGCCGCCGCGGCGCTGCTCGACGAGAGCGACCTCCGCGCCCTGCCGGAAGAGACCTTGGAGCGGCTCGAGCAGGAGATCGCGAAAGCCCGAATCGCGAAGGAGAAGTCATGATCGCGTTCCTTGCGGATTTAGCGCTGCGCGCCAGCGTGCTGCTGGCCCTGGGGTGGATCGCGGCCTGGGCCTGCGCCCGCGCCCGCGCGTCGGTGCGGCATGCGATATGGGCGGCGATGTTTGCCGGCATGATGATGCTGCCCCCAGCGTTGGCGCTGCTGCCCGCAGTAGGGCTGCCGCTTGGCCAGGCGGCCGTCCCCGCGGTGCCGGGCGGCTTCGGCGCCACCGAACGGATTGGCGCGCCGCCCGGGACGCGGCTTGGAAGCCAGTCTGCGGCCACGCCCCCCTCGGAGAGGGGCTCTGCGTTCCCCTGGGCTGCAGCCGCGGGATGGCTGTGGTTCGGCGGAGCACTTGTCCTGCTCCTGAACCTCGGCGGCGAATGTTGGCGCATCCGCCGCGTGGTCCTCGGGGCCGAGCCGCTTGGCGAAGGGGTGGCGCGAACCTGCACGGTACGGGTGGCGCAGGTCGTAGGCGCGCTGCGCCCGACCATCCTCGTGCCGCCGGAATTCGCCAACCAGCCGCGCGAGCGGCAGCAGGCGATTCTGCGCCATGAGCGGGCGCATGTGGCGCGGCGCGACTGCCTCTGGCTGCTGGTCGCCCGGGCCGGCTGCGTCCTGTATTGGTGGAATCCGCTGGCGTGGCACGGGGCGCGGGCGCTGCGCGCGGCAGGAGAGCAAGCTGCCGATGACCGCGTGCTGGCGAACGGAGCGGTCCCGACTCTCGTTTACGCGGGGCACCTGGTCGCCAGCGCGCGAGCCTTGCGCCCCGGAGCGGCCCTCAGCGGCGCCATGGCCGCCACCTCGAATTTGGAACAGCGCGTGCGCGCCATCCTGGACCCCTTGCGCCGGCGGCAGCCGCTGGGCCGGGCCGCCGCGGCCGGAATGGCGGCTCTGCTGGCGGGGTTCGTGGTTTCGCTGGCGGCCATGCAGGTCGTGCCGCGGTCGGGGCCGGTCGAGACCGACAAGCTGCCTGCGTTCGAAGCCGCCAGCGTGCGGCCTACAGGACCCATGATCGGCGAGCACAACAGCGAACATGACGATCCGGTGCACATGACGATGCGGGGAACGCTGCACCGGATCATTTTGTACGCCTACGGCATCTCGGATCACGAAATCAGCGGTGAACCCAATTGGTTTCGCGGCGAAGGATGGGCCATTGACACGGTGAGCGCCAGGCCCTCCACCCAGGCGGAGAAGATGCTGATGCTGCGCCGCCTGCTGGCCGAGCGCTTTCAGCTCAAGCTCGAAATGCGTTCCACGATTGCGCCGATGTATGCGCTGACAATCGCGCCGGGCGGCGCGAAATTCCCTGCCCTGGCCGCGGCTGCACCGGCGCCCAAGAAACCGCCTGAAGCGCCGAATACCTTCGCGCTCTGCTTCGACACGGTGCCCCCGCTGTTGAACGTACTCAACGGCGTCTACGGCGGCCCCTTGCGCCTGGATCGCCAAGTTCTGGATCGCACCGGCCTCACGGGCCGATATGCGCTCTGCTTCACCACCGCAATGGTGCCATCCAGCAGCGCTGCGGGGGGGCGCAGCTTCCCAAACCTCGAGGCCGACCTGAGCGCCCAGCTCGGGCTGCGCCTGATTCCCGTGCGCGCGCCGGAGACGATCTACATCGTGACCCACTCCGCCAAGCCGGCGGCGAACTAGAACGCGCGGCACGCCAGTGCCGGAACGCTGCTGTGCACCTGCCGGCATAGCGTTTGATAACGCTCGACCATGGTGGCCGTGGGCGCGTCGTCGCTCAGTTCGATCAGCGTCAGCAGGTTTCCCAGGCGGCTATTGAGCGCGGTGAGCTTGGCATCGAAAGCAGCCGACATCGCCGCTGAGATGGCCAGGCCGAGGTCGCGCTGCCGCACAAGGCCTTGCTGCGGCGTCGCGATCCGCGGATCCATGCGGACCGTAAGCGGCTGCCGGTATACCGCTCCGTCCACCGTGAGGCGAATTTCATAGCGCCCGGGCGCGACGAAGGGCCCGCGCGGATCCTCGGGCGTGTCCTGCAGGAGCGCCGCGATTGGTTGGGTGTGCTGAAACGCCGGCGGCGGCGCATACCGCAAGTCCCAGACAAACCGGTGCATGCCTGCGGCATACTCCAGCGGCTGCGGCGAGGCCAGCCAGTAGTTCGGTATGTCGAGTTTCGGAGGCGCCACCGTGCTGGCAACCGCTCCCGGCGCTCGGCTCTCGAATTGGCGCACCAGGGCGCCGGCGCTGTCAAAGACGCCGAGCACAATGGGGCGGCCAGCGTTGCGCGGCAAGTAATAATCGAGGATCGCGCCGGCAGGCGGATTCGCGCCGGTGGGCATTTCGGGCGGAAACGGGGTGTCGTAGTTGACGTCGGGCTGGACGCGAATGGCCTCCTCGGGCGCGAACAGCGTGGGCGCAGCGGCGGCGGCGGCGGCGGTGGCGGCGCCTGGCGCGGCCAGCTGGCGCAATGGCGCGAGGTCATCGAGGATCCAAAGGGCGCGGCCATAGGTGGCGGCGATGAGGTCGTTGCCGTAGACCACGAGATCGCGCACCGAGGCGCGCGGCAGGTTGAGCTGCAGGGGCTGCCACTGCGCGCCGTGGTCGAAGGAGACATAAATGCCATGCTCGGTGCCGGCGTAGGCCAGGCCGGCACGGGCGGGATCGGCGCGGACCACGCGCACCATGTCGCCGTCGGGAATGCCGCGGGTCGCCTCCGTCCAACTGCTCCCGCCGTCGCGGGTGGCGAAGATGTAGGGGGCGAAATCGCCGGCGTTGTGGTGCTCGGCGACCACGTAGGCGCTGCCAAGCTCGGCGGCTTCAATCATTTCGATGGATGCGCCCGGCGGGAGCGCCTGCGGAGTGACCTCTTTCCAAGCGTTCCCATCGGCGGTACGCTGCACCTTGCCATCGGAGGTTCCAACCCAGATCTCGCCGCGCCGCGCGGCCGAGGGTGCGAGTGCGGTGATCGCCGCGCGTCCGCCGCCGGTGAGGTCCGGAGAAATGGCTTGCCAGCTCAGGCCGCGATCGCGCGTGGCCAGCACGGCTTGGGCCCCCAAGTAGAAACTCTGCGGATCCTGCGGCGACTCGGCCTGCGGGCTGCCAGAGAAACGCAACCCGGTCGAAGCCCCCGAGATCGCTAGCGACTCGGGCGGCGAGATGTCGAGAATCTGCTTGGTTTCCCAGTCGTAGCGGTTCAGCGCCGTGCCGCCGCCGGTCGCGTAGACGTACTTGGCGTCACTCAAATCGGGGCGGATATAGCCGAATTCGTAGGCGCCGACCGAGGGACGCCAATCCATGAATGTGGTCTCGCCGAAATCGCCGCGGCTGGCGACGGCCGCCGAGCCCGAGTCCTGCTCGGTGCCGTAGATCCAATACGGAAAGCGATGGTCCACAGCGATGTGGTAGAACTGCCCGTTGGGCAGGTTGTACCAGCCGAGGCTCCATTGCGCGCCGCCGTTGAGGGAGATGGTTGCGCCTTGATCCACGCCCAGGATCATGCGCTGGGCATTGGTCGGGTCCATCCACATCTCGTGGTAGTCATCGCCGCCGGGCGCGCCCTTGAAGGCTTCAAACGTCGCGCCGCCGTCGGTCGAGCGGTAGAGCGAGGTCTGGCAGACATAGACGGTATTGGGATCGGCGGGCGAGAGGTAGACCTCGCTGAAATAGCTGCTGCCGACAATGCGGCGGTCCTCGCTGCTGCGCGACCACGTCGCGCCGGCATCGTCGGATCGGTACAATCCGGCCGAGGTGACGGCGAAGACGCGCGCGCCTGAAGCCGCCAGGCCGATGCGGCCCAAATCGGTCGTCGGCAGTCCTTCCGTCAGCGGGTTCCAGGTCGCGCCCTGGTCAGTGGATTTGTAGATGCCGGCGCCTGCAACGGCTGGCGCTGCCGCGCCGCGACCCCGGCCGCGGCCGCCTCTTCCCTGTCCCGCGCGCGGAGCGTGCTGCTCGAGCGCGGCATACAGCACGCGCGAATTCTTGGCATCGGCGACCAAGCTTATGGCGCCGAGTTCGGGGCCCCGATACAGCGTCTGCTGCCACGTCGCTCCTCCGTTCGTGGACTGGTACACGCCGCGCTCGGGGTTGGCGGCGTAGGTGCGGCCCAGCGCTGCCACGATCACGATGTCGGGATTGTTCGGATCCACCACGATATTCGCGATGTGGCGGGTGGCTTCGAGGCCCGCAAGGTGCCTCCAGGTGCGGCCGGCGTCATCGGAGCGGTACACACCGTCGCCCTGGTTCACCGAACCGCCAACGTTGTCCACGTCGCCGGTGCCGACGTAGACGATCTTGGGATTCGACGGCGCTACCGCGATGGCGCCGATCGAATCCATGCCGGTGGCATCAAAGACCGGGGTCCAAACCTCGCCGCCACTGGTGGACTTGAACACACCTCCGCCCGGAGTGCCGATGTAATAGGTTGCAGGATCGCCCGCGACGCCGGCCACCGCCGAGACCCGTCCGGCGCGGAACGGACCCACCAAGCGCCAGCGCATGCCGGCATATAAGGACGCGGGAATTTGAGCCGCGGCCGCAGCCGCCAGGGCCAGCACGAGAGCGAATTTCCGCATGAGCTAGAGGATAACGCCTTCGCCTGCACCGCGTTTGCTAGGCTGGCCTCGTGATGACATCCGACGCCCTGAAAGATGCGATAACCGAGGTGCGCAGGCTGGTCAAAATGCAGCTTCCGGATATCCCGGTCGAGGACGTGGATGTTCGAGAAGGCGCGGATTTAAGCGGCGATCCCAGCCTCTTTGTCACCATCACGACTACGGCGCCGGTGCCGCCGCATCGGATCGGCGCCAAGAACGACTTGAGGCGGCATTTTCGCGATTGGCTGGCAAACCAAGACGAAGAACGTTTTCCGTACTTCCGCTTCACGACGCCCGAGAACGAGGCCGAAAGGGCAAGCAGCGATGTATCTTGACCCTGCGCATCTCATCGAAAATGCGCAGACGTCATTGGAGAGAACTCAGGCGGGATCGCCTCGGCAGGTAAATCTACGGCGCGCCGCTGCAACGGCGTACTCTGCCGTGTTCCATAGCCTGTGTGCGGCCGCTGCTGAAGCGTTCGGACGCACGTCCTGGGCGGCCCGCGTTCTGTTTTATCGGGCAGTGGATCATGGAAAGGCCGGCTCCCGATGCTCGGAGTTGGCCGCAGCCCCGCTCCGTGCTGATTTGCAGGCCGCCTTGGGTCGGCCACATTGTGCCGCGGAAATGCGGAACTTTGGCGATGCCTTTCGGGAACTTCAGCCGTTGCGAAATAATTGCGATTACAATCCGGATCTTCGGATCACGAAAGCCGACGCGCAGGAGGCAGTCGATGCTGCGAGCGCTGCAGTCGCCAATCTGGGCCGTGCGGACGCAGAAGAGCGCGCGCTCTTTATCGCCTAGGTTCTGCTAGGGCGCCGAAGCTAGCGATTGTAAGGGCGGTCCTGGATCCAATGGAAGCCGCGGCGGACGAGCTGCAAGCTGCTGCGGTCGAACAGGCGCAGAGAGGCGGCAATGCGATGGCCGTTCATGGCGCCGGCGAGCTCGAGGTCCATCGGGGCGGGCTGCGTAAGCGTGAACGTGGCGCGCCAGTTCTTGTCGCCCGGCTTGGAGAGGGCAATGGAATGGTTCGAGAGATTGATGGCGGCGGGGTAGCCGCGGGCGGTGTCGTCCATCGTTTGCACGATCATCGCGGCGGGGCTGTCGAATACCACCCGACGCCAACGGGCGGTGTCGGTGAGCAGAGGCGGGTGGACGACGCCGTCGAGCGCGAACGATTGCACCTCCCAGATGCCGTAGAGCGGCGACTTGGCGCGCGCGGGCACCGAGGCGGACATGTACACGTTCCCGCCGATGAGGTACAGAGCGAACGCGGCCTGTGCCGCCAGCGCCCAGCGGTTGGCGCGGGCGGTGGCGAAGAGAGCGCGCGCGGGCGAAGGCGGCGCCGGGCGCGAGCTGAGCAATGCGGTGGCCAGGCGGCGGCCGTCCGGGGCAAGCACGAGCAGCGCCAACGGGATCATGTGGAATGAAAGCAGCTTGACCGGCACGTCGTAGGTCATATTGAGCATGAAGACCTGGGCGGCGTCAGCGAGCGCCAGCAGCGCCCCCAAGGTCGCCGTGCGCGGAAATAGCAGCATGGTGCCGGCGACGAACTCGGCGCATCCGGCGAATATCTCATAGGCGGGGGCGGCGCCGATCGAGGCCCACAGCACCCCCATGGGCGAAAAATGTCCGAAGGGCTCGAGCAGCCGCAGCAGCGACGGATAGGGCATCTGCAACGGGAAAATCTTGACCGCGCCGTAGGTCAGCAGCGTCGCACCCAGCGCGAAACGAGCGCAGAGGTGGAACCAGCAGAACAGCCGCGGATAACTTGACCGCTTGCGGTCGAGCAGGGTCCAAACCAGCGTGCCGGCCACCGCCAACACTGCAATGCACGCCAGCTCGATCCAGTCGTATCTGCGGTCGCCGCTGCCGGTCTCGACCGTCACCAGCGGCTGCGCGACATGAAACACGTGCGCCGCAACCCAAGTGATGGCCGCCCGGAACGGGGACGTCATATCCACCTCGAATGCGCCGCTGTCGTTGGTGGTAACGAACAGCAGCGACGTGAGCATCTGCGTCAGCAGGATGTACAAACCGAAATAGACGACACAGAAGCGGAGGGCAGCGCGCGTGGCCGGACGCCAAACCGGTGGCGCGGGAACGGCGATAGGGGCAGCCGACACAGCGGTGCTAGAGTAGCGGGATGCTCCGCACGATTGCAACTGTTCTGGGCGCCGGCGCGGTGTTGGCTCTGGCCCAACGGAACCCCGCGACCAACCCCGATGCCGCCTGCAAATCGTGCATCGAGGCGCACGAGAATTTCTTGGCCGGCGACGCCATGCACGGCCGCGGCAGCGGCACCCGCGACGAACTGCTCGCGGCCACGTATATTGCCAGCGAACTGCAGGCCTACGGCATTCCGCCGGCGGCCCCAGGCGGCTACATCGAGATTGCGCCCGCACCCGTCCGACAGCCCCGCGCGCCGGCAATCTCCGCCACCGCAGCCCCGAACTCGCCTGAACCGTCTCCGCAGTTGGGGACCACCGCCAGCGTGGTGGGCGTGCTGGCGGGCACCGATGCCAATGCTCCGGCATTGCTGCTGACCGCGCACCTCGACCATTTAGGCGTCAATCCCAGCCGGGCCTACAACGGCGATGACATCTTCAACGGCGCCGATGACGACGCCTCCGGCTGCACCGCGGTGCTCGAAATGGCGCGCGTGCTCGCGCTCGGCCCGCAGCCCAAACGGACGGTGTACTTCGCCTTTTTCGGCAGCGAGGAGGATGGCGGATTCGGCGCCAGCTATTTCACCGCGCATCCGCCCATCCCGCTCAATCGTTTTTTCGCCAATCTCGAGTTCGAGATGATCGGCTGGCCCGATCCCGCTGTGCCGCCGCACACGGTTTGGCTCACTGGCTGGGAGCGGAGCAACTTGGGCCCCCATATGGCCGCCGAGGGCGCCAAGATTGTCGGCGACCCCCACCCGGACCAGCACTTCTTTTGCCGCTCCGACAACCTTGAGGTCGCGCTCGCAGGGGTGGTGGCGCAAACCGTCTCGACCTTCGGCCTGCAGCCGATGTATCATCGCGCGGATGACGACGTCGCCCACTTGGACTTTGACCTCATGACGGAATCGATAACCTCGATGATTCGGCCGGTGCGCAATTTGCTGAATTCGGATTTCGTTCCCAAGTGGAATCCGGGCGGGCAGCCAATCCGAGGGCAGCGGTGCCATTGATGGCAGGTCCATGGGGGCACTTGACGGCTGAAAGTGAGGAAGTATGAGAACTGAGATTGCGGGAATCATTGCGGGTCTGGCGCTTTGCGCAGGGGCGCAGTGCCCGCGTGGATCCTATGCGTTCACGCATGCCAATGTCATCACCGTCAGCGGCGGCACGCTGAGCGGCGCCAACGTGGTGGTGTGCGACGGAGTCATCACCGCGGTGGGCAGCGACGCGGCGGTGCCGAGCGGTGCCCAGGTGGTGGATGCGACCGGTATGACGATCTATCCCGGCATCGTGGACGGCTACAGCCAGTACGGCCTGCCCTCGCCTCCGGCCAACGCCGGGCGCGGCGGCGG
>DATNED010000172.1:0-21050 GCA_035553115.1 Terriglobales bacterium
ACGGCAGCACGCTGAGCTTCGTGCCCAAGGGCTCGAAGTCGGGGGCGGCAACGGCAACGGCGGCCAAGCCGGGCAGCACGTCGGCCAAGCCGGACCCCAAGAAGCCCGGCGGCGGCGGCAAGTAAGCGCGCCGAGCGCACCAGTGGGCCCGTGCGGGCGGGCGGGCCTAAATCCTTCCCGCCGGTCGTTCCAGCAGGAGTGTCGCGAATGCCGCAGCCGCGGCGCAGACGGCTGCCGCTCCGGCCAAGTACCCCAGCCCGATTCCAAGTGCGACTGCAGGCCAGCCCTCCATAATTCTGCCCGTTACGGCGACTCCGAGGTACGACGCAAGCGCGCCGAGCACCGGTGCCGCTGGCATTGAACGCCACGATCCGACCGACAGCTCTCGCGTCTCCCGCGGAGATGCCCGCCGAACTCAACAACTGCGGCGCCGACCACGCGAAAACCAGTGCAGGCGCAACAAGACCGAGCGCCACAGCGGCGAGGCCCGACGCAATCGGCGAGTGAGAAAGCAACGCAGCGCCAAGCTGCGGTCGCTGCCGGTCGAGGAGAAGGGCTCCCCGTACGGCGCGTAGCCCACCGCGCTCCACACCGTGTTGTTCGTCGTCGAGGCCAGCGGCGCGCTGCCCAATTGGTCCGCGTGGCTAAAGGCCGTGAGCCCGCCTGCTTCATACACCGCCTCGGCTCCTCCGGGCAGCGGGACGTCCGCCCGGCTCAGTTCGCGTTTCTCCCCGAGGCGCGCCAGCTGGCGCGCCTCGGGGACCCATTGGGTTTGCATGCGTTCACTCTACCCTCGAGTGTCACGCATCATTCTGAACGAACTCATTGGGACCGGGGGGGAGCGAGGCTGATACAATGCCGGGCGAAGGAGTTCGCGCCCATGACCCGATCATCCTCGATGCTTCTTGCGCTTGCCGCCATCTCCGCCAGCCTGGCTGGCCAGGCGGTGGTGCGATACCAGCAGCCGACGGCCGCCATTCTCAAGGTGATGGAAGCTCCGCGGCCGCCGCGCGCGTCGGTCAGCCCGACCCGGGACTATCTGCTGCTGATGGATGCCGTGCCCAACCCCGACATCGCGGATCTAGCGCAGCCAATGCTGCGCATTGCGGGAATTCGGATTGATCCGGCCACGAATGGGCTGCATGCTGCGCCCCGGGTGAAGGATTTCCGCATCGAGCACATCGCGGACGGCGCCGTTCGAGCGATCGCCTTCCCGCCGGCCATCACCCACGCGACAGCGCCAATCTGGTCTCCGAGCGGGCGCAGCTTCATCTTCACCAACGTGACCCCGCATGGGATTCAACTGTGGGAAGGCAGTGTGGCTACCGCCACGGTGCGCCAAGTTGCCGGGGTGCGCCTCAACTCGGTGCTGGGAGCGCCCTGCCAGTTCCTCCCCGGCGGCAATGATCTATTGTGCAAGCTCGTGCCGGCGGGGCGAGGCGCGGCGCCCAAAGATAGCGCGGTGCCGACCGGGCCCACCGTTTCGGAAAGCCAAGGGCACTCGGTTCCGGCACCGACCTACGAGGATCTGCTCAAGAATCCGCACGATGAGGATTTGTTCGACTACTACGCGAGCTCGCAATTGGCGCGCGTGAATTTGGCCACGGATGCTGCGGCGCCCATCGGCAGGCCGGGGATTTTCGCCGAGGATGCGCCTTCGCCCGACGGGCAGCATTTGCTGGTCGCGCGCATTCACCGGCCGTATTCGTACCTGGTGCCCGATTCGCAGTTTCCGCGCAGCTATGAGGTTTGGAGCATGGCAGGCAGGCGCGAGCGGCAGTTGCTGGACCAACCCTTGGGCGGCACGCGGCGCAGGGGCCTGATTGATCCGGGACCACGGGGCTGGGCGTGGGCGGCGATGGAGCCGGCCACGGTCATGTATGAGGTTGCCCTGGACGGAGGCGACCCGAACCGGCCGGCGCCGTACCGGGATCGGGTGATGATGCTTGGGCCGCCGTATCAGGGTGAAGGCGTCGAGTACCTTAAGACCGAACACCGCTTCGCCGGGATTGCCTGGGGCTCGGCGGGCGACTTGGCGATGTTGCGCGACAACGACCGGCGCACCGGCACGCGGACGTTCTTCTTCGATCCCAAGCACCCAGAGACCAGGAAACTGGTTTGGACGGTGGCGCCGCAGGATCGGTACCACGATCCGGGCACACCGGTCGCGGCCTTCGGCAAGGCGCTGCGCGGTCGGGTTGAGGCGGGCGGCGGTCGGGGCGGGGCGAGCATCTTCCTGGAAGACGGCGCTTCGATTTATTTGCGCGGCACGGGAGCTTCCGACAGCGGCGACCATCCCTTCTTGGATCGTTTCAACACGCAGACACTGCAATCCCAGCGGCTGTTCCAGAGCCCGGCGGGGCGGTACGAAACCGTCGCGGACTTGCTGACGCCGGACGCCTCCCGGCTATTGGTCTCCTCGGAAAGCAACACCGATCCGCCGAACTACTATCTCCGCTCAGCGGGCGAGACCGGCCCGGGCCGGGCGTTGACCCAGTATGCGGATCCGGTGCCGGAGGTGCGACGCATCCGGAAGCAGTTGATTCGCTACAAGCGGCCGTCAGACGGGTTGGAGCTCTCGACCATGGTGTACTTGCCTCCGGATTACCGGGAGGGAGTGCGGTATCCGGCGATTGTCTGGGCCTATCCGGCGGAGTTCGGGGCCGCAAGCGCGGCCAGCGAGGTGTCGGGCTCGACCGACCGCTTCACGGTCATGACCGGGTATTCGCAATTGTATTTGGCCCTGGACGGCTACGTGGTCCTCGACAACATGACCATGCCCATCCTGAGCAAGGACGGCGACGTGCGGCATGCGAACGACACCTATGTGCAGCAGCTTGTCGAGGACGCGACTGCGGGCGTGAACGAAGCGGCGCGGCTGGGTTTCATTGACCCGAACCGCGTGGGTGTAGCCGGCCACAGCTACGGAGCGTTCATGGTGGCGAACTTGATGGCGCACTCGAATTTGTTCAAGGCCGGCAATGCGCAAAGCGGGGCGTACAACCGCACCCTGACGCCGTTTGGATTTCAGAACGAGGAGCGCAGCTACTGGGACGATCCGTCTCTGTATTACGACATGTCTCCGTTCGGTTTCGCGAACAAGATCAAGGCGCCGATCTTGCTGATTCACGGCATGGCGGACGACAACAGCGGAACCTTCCCGATTCAGAGCGAGCGCATGTATGCGGCAATTCAGGGCAACGGCGGCACCGTGCGCTTCGTGTACCTGCCGTACGAAGCGCATGGATATTTGGCCCAGGAAACCATCGAGGATGTGGTTTGGGAGATGGACACCTGGTTCAATAAGTACGTCAAGAACGCCCAATAGCGCCCGCAGTGCGGCCCCTGCCGGGGAGCGACTCTCGGGAAGGGGCAAGACGGGGTGGATGGCTAGGACGCAGGGAGGGCGCGAACCGCAGCGTGGTTCGACGCCTGTGCGCAGCACGGGTGAGGATTCGCGCCCGACCGAGGACAACGCCAGATGCCCCGTATCGCCCCGCCCCGCTGCGGCCTCACAGCTCGAGCGCGTGGTGCTCGGGGCTGGTAACGTCGAGGGCGTCGTGGAGCTGGCCGCAAAGGCCGGGGTAGCGCGCGGCGAAGGCGGCCGTGGCCAGCACGCGCTCTTGCAGCGAGCCGTTGGGATGCAGCAGCGCGTCGAGGTGCTGGGCCTGCGAAACGATTTCCCCGCTGCGGCGAGCCAGGCTGCGGGCAACGCGCGCCTCCAGCTGTTCGAGCTGATGGCGGATTTTTTGGACCGCGCCCTGGGCGGCATCCACGAGCGTGGGGTCGAGGGTTTCGAGCTCGCCGGCGAGGGCCTCGAATTCCCGGTCAAATGCCGCATGAAGATCCCGGGCGCGGCGCTCTGCGCCCGGCGGAAGCGCTTTGCGGGCGAGCAGCTCGGCGGCGGAGGTGTGCCAGGCTTCATCGAAGCTCAAGCCATTTTTCTCAAGCAAGCGGCGCGCTTTGGCATCCAGCAAGGTTGCGCTGGCGCGCGGCCAGGCCACCGGCTGTCGTACCCCCAGCGCTTGATACAGAACCGCGGATTGAGCAAGATAAGCGGTTTCTGCGGGGCCGGCGACTTGGGCAACAGTGGGAAACAAAGCGTCTTGCAGCACGGGGCGCAGAAGCGCGGAGGCGGATACGTCCGAGGGGTGATCGCCGAGCCAGGAGTTCAGTTCAGCGTCGCTGAGGGGTTCGTCGCCGATCAACCAGGCGTCATTCTGCCGTCGCAGGCCGATGCGGGCGCCGTCGCGATGGAGGAAGAGCATGCTGGCGTTGGCCGATTGCGCCACTTGAATGTGGTATCCGCCGTTTTCGAGATCCTCGCCGCGTTGCCGTAAGAGCGCACCCAATTCCGCATGGCGGCCCGCCGCCGCTTGGTACAGGGGACGCCACGGCTCGGCTGCCTCCGGCGCCTGCATCGGATCAAAAAGAATCAGGCCCCAGGGAGCAAACCAGCGGGCAAACATCTGCGCGTAGGCGTCGGCAAACGTTGCGCCGGGCGCGTAGGCGGATCGGAGCGCCGCCGGCTCCGGGCCTGGGGCGGCGGTGATCGCCTGGTCCCAAGCCTCCTCTACCGCCACGATGGATTCGGGAAGCCTCATGCGTCCGACCGGTGCCGGCGCTTCGGAATGAACGTCGGCTTTGAAGCACTGCACCGAAGAGGCGGCATCGAGCGCCCAAGCCTGATTCACCTCGGCAAGATCATGGTCCGGGGTCGCCATCCAGAAAATGGGCACGGCGGAGACGCCGCGCTGGCGCAGGCGCTCGGCCACGAGCACCGCGGACATGGCCTTGAGGAATCCGAGCAGCGGGCCGCCAAACAGGCCCACCTGCTGGCCGGTGACAATGGCTACGGTGTCCGGCTCGCCCAGGCGCTCAATCAGCCCATTCGTGGCAAGCGGAGACTTGCCCTCCGGCCCCCAATGCTCATTCTGGCGGGCGAGCATTCGAACCAGCGCCTTGCGGCGAACCTGGGGAAAACGGAGCGCCTGGGCGGCGCGGGTGAGACGGTCGCAATCGAACGGGGCGCCGGCGGGGTAGAAGCGGGCAACCTTGCCGAAGTCGTAGAGATATTCGCTGAAGAGGCGCGAAATGCCGGGAATGCGGCGCTGGCTGACGGAAACCGTGCTCATGCTGCGCTGCAAGCCGGGCGCAAGCTGGAGACAGCGTCGCTGATGGCCTGCCGCTGCGATGGGCTGACGGGCTGGAGCGGCAGCCGCGGCGGGCCGCCCAAGTACCCGCCCGCATCCACCGCGGCTTTCAAGCCTGGGATGGCGAGCGGCTCGAAGGCCTTGCAGGCAGGCAGGAGCGCGCGCTGCGCGGCCAGCGCCAGGTCGTGATCGCCGCGCCGGAATGCCGCTTCTACTTCGCAGCAGGCCTCGGGCGCGGCCGCAGCCAAGGCCAGGATGGCGCCGGCGGCGCCGGCGCACAGCGACGGGTAGATCGTCGCGGCCCCGCCGACCAGGACCGGAAATTCAGGGCGGAGCGCCGCCAGGCGCGTGAGCTTTTCCATATTGCCGCTCGACTCCTTGAGGCCGGCGATGTTGGGATGGGCGGCCAGGTCCACGATGGTATCGAGCGCAAGATCCACGCCGGTGAGCGGGGGAATGTTGTAGAGCAGGACTGGAATCGAGGATTGATCGGCGACGGCGCGGTAATAAGCCGCCAGGGCGCCTGGCGTCATCGCCTTCTTGTAATAATGCGGGGTGCGGACAACGGCAGCGTGGTAGCCGAGGTCGGCGGCGCGGGCGGTCATGTCGAGCGTGCCGCGCAGGGACTCCTCGGCGGTGCCGGCAAGCAGGAGCTTCCCCTTCGCTTTGCCGACGCGGACGGCGAGGCGAAGGATTTCCAATTTCTCTTCGCGGTCGAGGTAAATGGCTTCGCCGCTCGAGCCCAGGATGAGGCAGCCTGCCAGCGAGGTGGCGCTGTAGCGAATGAGGTTTTGCTCGAAGCGATCGAGCGCCAGATCGCCGCGATCGTCGAAGGGCGTTGTCAATGCGGCAAAGATTCCGCCAAGGCGCATGACCCATTATAAAGGGCTGGCCCACTCACCAGATTTTCTTGAATTTTGTCGAGACCCCGATTCCGCCGTTCTGGTCGCGGACGGCGCTGAGCGAGACCCGCGGGGAAAGTTTGTATTGGATCTCGATGACGTTGCGCTGCGTGCCGCTGACGTCGGTGGAGACGGTGATGAATAGATTGCCGGTGACGCGCTGCTGGATCGTGATGCGCGCGCCTGCGCCCTGCTGGCCGCCGCCGAGGACAGGGTCTACCGAAAGCTGCGAGATGCCGGCAATGCGCTGCACGCGATCGGTGATCTGGCTGGTGACTGCGCTGGCCAGCAGGTTCTCCGCCCCCAGGTTCCCGGGAGCAGGATTGGCGGCGGAGGCTTCCGTGGTTTCGCCGAAAGCGAGCAAATTGATGATGTCCGCAGGCGGCAAGGCCGGGTCCGAAGTGTAGGTGGTCTTGAGATTGTCGGCCTGGCCCTGGAAGTGGAGGTGGATATCGTATTGCTGGATGGAGGTGTCGGCGGTGAAATCGACAACTGGGTTGGTCCTTGCAGGGTTGGCAAAATCGAGCGTGCCGCTTTGGATGACGAAGCGGTCGCCGCGGAAGATCAGGTCGCCGCTGTTCAGGTTCACGCGCCCGAGGACAACCGGTTGGTCGGCGGTGCCGCGAACCGTAAGGTTGGCGTTGGCTTGGAGGCTGAAGTCGCGGCTGATGGTGTTGATTTGGTTGGGGGTCGAGACGTTCACGTTCAGGCTGAGATTACGGGCGAAATTCCCGGGCGCGGTGACGGTGGTGGTGCCGGAGGCGACTTGAGCGAGGAATTTCGCGAAGTCGAAATCCGAGGTGACCGAGACCTCCTCGACCCGCACTCGCCCGCCCAGGAGCGCGGCTTCGGGCGTGCCGGTGAACGTGAGATCGGCGCTGAATGTCTCGCGAACGGTGGCGGGCAGGCGAAGGCGGGCTTGGCGAATGGCGATGGCCAAATCCAGACGCGCCCCCGGCTGCAGCGCCACGCCGCCGGTCGCCACCAGCGTGCCGCCGCCGAGGCTGCCCTCGAAGCTCTCGATATCGACCCGGTCGGAGCTGAACTTAAGCGTGCCATGGCCATTCTGCAGTCCGACCGGGAATCCACGCGGGGTGGCACTGACGTTTTTGAGCGCGATGGTGCCGCCGAAAACGGGGCTGGAGAGCCGGCCGGTCACTGCCAGGGCGAGCTGGCCGTCGCCGCCCGCGGAGAGTCCGGGCACGAAGGCTTCGGCCAAGGCCACATTCACGGATCCATTGAGATGGAGGTTCATTGCGCCGCCGCCGTCGAGCGGGACCGAGCCACCAAGATCGAGGCTGGTCTCGGTGCCCTCGAGGTGGGCGGGCGCGATGGTCACGACGCCCCGGGCGAGGTTCAAATGGATCGGAGTCGTGGCCGCCAGTTGCACAACGTTCGCGGGGGATTGGGCGGGGTTCGGCGTGAACGCCGCGTGCAAACTGGGTAGCTCGATTTGGGCTTGAAGCTGATCCAACGAGCGCAGCCGTCCGCTGGCGGTGGCGTGGATCGCAGTCTGTCCCTGCAACTGCTGCGCCAAGCCGGGCGCATAGGCAACCAGCAGGGGCGCCAACGGAATCGCAGTCGAGTCGAGGCTGGCCGTGATCGGCCAGCCGTCGCTGAGGCCGATCCTGGCGTTGGCCTTGAGCCCGGTGCCAAGCGTGGTTGCGGTGGCGGCGACCGTGACGGTTTGCTGGGCCAGATCCACCTGCATTTGGATGTTGCGAATAGGTTGCGACGCAACCTCGAGATCGGCGGAACTGATGGTGAGGTGGAATGCAGGTTGCCGCAGCGTACCGCTCCCGCTGCCCGTGAGCGCGAGGACGCCCTGAAGCGGGATCTTGCGGGCGGAGAGACTGCGCAGCTGATCGAGTTGGAGGCCACTGGCGGTCAGGGTGCCGTCATAGCTGCCCGACGAGGGCACAATGTTGCCCTGAACATGGACCGCGCCCGCCGCCAATTGAACTGCGAGCGCGGCGTTCAATTCCGCCTCGGTGCCTTGAAAGGAGAGCGTCATGCTTTGAAAGGGTTCGACCATGCCGCCAACTCTGAATTCGCCGGGCGCGAGGGCAACGGTTCCCTGCCCCACGGGGTGGGTTAGGGTTCCGTTAACGTTGATCGAGGCGTGCAGGATGCCGGCGGCGGGAAATTGCCGGCCGACCAGCGACTCGAAGGGCGACAACGACAGGCCGGTGACGCTGATTTGCGCGGCAAGCGGACCGATCGAGCTGGGTGCCCAGTGCTGCAGGCCGAAGCGAAGGCTGCCGGTGATTTGCCCCGATGCGCCGGTCAGCAGGGTGAGATCGGTAAGCGATAGCGCGCTCGAATTGGCGTGGATCGAGGCCCGCGCGGAGCGCCAGTTGCTGCCGCGGATGGCGAAATCCGTGAGCGCAATGGCGGCGGCGACTTGCGGCTGGCCCAGAGTGCCGGAGATGTCCGCCGACAAAGTGCCGGCGCCGCCCAGCTCCAGCGCCGGAGGCCTGCGGCCGAGCGCCGCAGCCATATGGTCGCCGATGGCTTCGATCTCGCCCAGGTCCGCCGTGGAAGCGGATACGTGCAAGTTGGCGTCGCGGCCCGCAATTCCGGAGGCGGATAGCGTGGAGTGCGGAGTGCGGAACTCACTCTGAAGAATGGTCAGCGCACCGGACCCTGGATGAAATTGGAGCTTGGCGCTGCCCGCAATCGGCGTTGATCCGAGGTCGGCTTGAATCGAGGTCGTGGACGTGACTACGGCGGATTTGGGGTTGCCCACCCAGCCTCCTGAAATTGCCGCAGTGACGGTTCCGTTGACGCCGAGGCTGCCCAGCGTGGCCGCCGAGCCTCCGGTGAATCGCACCAGGTTCTGCAATAGGGCGCGGTCCAACTGCGCGGTGAAGCTGGCGGCAGAACCGGGAGCTCCAAGCTCCCTCCAGTTGAAGCGTGCGGAAAAACTGCCGTCCAGGGCGTTTCCCTGCAGCGGGGAAATGGACAGTGCATCGTTTGCGAGCTGAAATTTTCCCCGAAGTGAACCAACCGGCACGTGGACGGAGCCGGCGGGAACTTGCAGATCACCGCTCGAGAAACTTCCGCTGACCGACAAACCCTCCAGCCACCGCTTCCCGGACGGAATTGCGAACTGATATCCGCCTGATGCAACCATCTGGCCCGAAGGCAGCTCCGCGATGTGGGTAATGCCGCGGGCCTGGGTGGCATCGAGGGTCACTTGGAAGTGCCCGCTGATGCGCGGATGAGACCAATCTTGCAGGCTCAGGCTGGCATCCAGACGGCTCGGCCGGCTGGTAAGTTGAATTCGCGGAGCCTCGAGGCCGCGGGGCGTGGCGGCGAATTGGACCGCCAGCGCATGCGGGATGGGTTCATAGGAATCGAGCCGCAGCGTGCCGGATTCGTATCCGAAGCTGCCGGCGTATTGCCGCACCGCGGCGGAATAGCGCGCCTCGAAGTGAACGCCGTCAAGATCGGCATCCAGGGGAACGGCTTTGTCTTGGAAGCGGATGTGGCCGCTGCTGATGACGGCGTGGCGGATGCCGAGGTCCCAAATGCTGGTGCCGCCGGCGCCCGCATGGCCTTTGGGAAGATTGGAGCGACCCTGCGCATCGAGGAGGATTTGAACGTCGGGATGATCCAACTCGAGATCGCTGAGGAACCAGCGGCGATGGAGCAAGGAAGCAATCGTGATCTCGATGTGGGCGCGCGGGAGCTTCAGCAGCGGGACATCCTGGAACGGTGCCGCGCCGTCGATGGTGACATTGGAGACATCCACGCTGGGCGTGAAGCCATGCACGTGCAGCGCAAGTGCGCCGATGCGAACGTTGTTGCCCAGGGCCGCGGAGGCCTCCTGCTGGGCCTTGCGCAGCAGGAAGCCATGAAACGCGGCGGAACGAAGCACGAACCATCCCGCGACAATCGCGATGGCCACGGCGGCAGCCGCGATTCCGATCGTGCGTTTGACTGCTGTCGAGCGCATCAGAATGCCTGCCCCAGGGTAATGAACAGCTGGGTGGATGTAATTCCGCTCAACGCGTTCAGATTGTGGCCCAGGTCAATGCGGATCGGACCCACCGCCGTTTGATATCGCAGCCCCAGACCGATAGTGTTGCTGAAGCCGGCGTGGAGGTTGGTGAAGCCGATGCGGCTGAAAACGTTTCCGCCATCGTAGAACAACGCAATCCCCAGGTTCTTGTACACCTTAGGGGTGGGAATGCGCAATTCGGAGTTGACAATCAGCAACTCGTTGCCGCCCACCGGCACCCGGATCAGCGAACAGGTGGTCGGGTCGGCTGGATTGCCGCAGGCCGGAATCGTATTCTGCGGGCCGGCGCCGTCCAGCGGGAAGCCGCGCAGCGTGCTGCCGCCGCCGGAGAAGAATTCCTGGCTCAGGGGCACGAAGCTGCCGCCAAATGCCCGCGTCAATCCGAGCCGCAGGCTGTTCGCCCAGATGATGTTGTCGGGAATCTGCTTGTAGTAGGCGGTTTGGGTGAGGAATTTGCCGAAATCGGCGCTGGCGCCGATCGCGGGAGCGCTCAGGTCGAGTTCGTAGCTTTCGAGCAGGCCGCGATGCGCATCCAGGGGATTGTCGCGCGTGTCGCGCACGAAACTGGCCGAAAGGGTGGAAAGGCGGACGTGCTGGTCGCGGGTTGGCACCAGCGCGGGGATCAGCAGGCGCGAGAGTGCGGTTTCGCTGAAGCTGTAGCGCAGAAACAGATTGGTGGTTTGATCCGGGTTGAGCGGCCGTTCGAGCTGATAGCCGATTTGACCAATCTTCGACGTGAAGATGGGGTTTTGCGAATCGTGTTCGGCGGAGACGACAAGGTTGCCGCTGAACTTGGACCACAACAAATCCGGATCGGTGTAGGTCAGCGAGCCGTGCTGGTCGAGACGGCCGGCAAAAAGGCCGGCGCTGAAGGTTTCGGCCTTGCCGAGCAGGTTCAGGCGCGTGTACTGAAGGTTGGCGCTGGGACCGTAGAACGTCGCTTGGCTGGTCTTGAAGGAGGAAGGCAGGCCGACGATGGGCAAGCCGGGCAGCACAACCGTGCCCGAGGGGATGCTGCCGCCGCGGTTGATGAGATCGAAGCCGAAGCCATAGGTGAGCTCGTTGAGGCGGGCTTCGTGAACCTTGACCACGACATCGGCTTGGTCTTGCGTGGTGATGGGGCGGCGGGGCGAGACCTCGGCCCAATCGAAGATGCCGGGTTCGTAGAGGCGGCTTTCGGCCGTCAGCATGTCGGTGGCGGTGAGACGCGTGTCGGGCTTGAGATCGGAGGTGGCGAGATCCACAAAACGCTGCTGCGTGCGCTCGCGGCCGGTGGTCACGACCCGGGCGGTGGAGACCCGGGGACCCTCGTTGATTTGATAGATCACCGCGACCAGATGGGTTTGGCCCGGCGCGCGCTCGGCGGTGGCGCGGAACGTGGCGTTCAAATAGCCGTGCGACAGGTAGTAGGCGAGGAGATGGGCGCGGTCTTGATTGATCAGATCCTGGGCGAACGGGGTTCCCGGTCCAAGCATGAGGCCCCCGGGGGCGAGAATGCCGGGATCCAGGGTATTGCCTTCGAATTGGAGCGTGCTGACAAAGTCCTGCGGGCCCTCGACGATGTTGAAGGTGACGGCGAGATTGCCGCCGGGATGGGTGACAACCGGGGTGACCTGGACGCTGCTGTAGCCGGAGGCTTGATACAGGCTGGTGATGTTATCCACGCTGGTTCGGAGCAGCGCCTGGCTGAAGCTCCCATGGCTGAAGACGCCTTCCAGCGAAAGCGCCACCTGCGGCAAGAGATCTTCGCGCGAGAAGAATTGGTTGCCGTGGAATTGGATCTGCTCTACGTCGTTGCGCGGACCCTTCGCAATCGAATACGCAATCGTCTGGGAGGTTGGCGGCGTGGCCGGCACCGGCGGAGGCGGGGGCGGAACGGCTGCGCTCGCGGCAGAGAGGCTGGAGCTGTTGCGCGTCTGCGCGCCCGAGGGTGCGGTCGAGGTCACGGTTGCAGTAACGACGGCGCCGAAGTAGCCCTTGGAAGCGAAGTAATTGGCCAGGTTTTCTTGGCCTTCCTGTACCAGCTCGGGATCCACGCGGCTCTCGACATAGATGGGAAGGAGATTGTGCCGAGTCCAGGGCCAGAGGTGCGCGCCCTCGACGGTCAGTTGCACGGCGGGGCCGGCATCCACGGCGAACGTGACGTCCGCGCGATTGGCGATGCGATCGTACTTCGCGCCGGCAAGCTTGACCTGGGCGCCCAGGTAGCCATCGGAGTTGAGATCGCCCTGCAGGTAGGCAGCGGCGTTTTGAAGGGTGTGAAGCGAGTAAGGCTTGCCGGCAAGCACGGCGGTGCGGCGCAAGCGGGCCAGCCACGACGTGATCACGTCCTGGAGATGGGCCGATTGAGCGGCGGTCGCGCCTCGGAACTGGACTGAGCCGAAGCGCGCGCGCGGACCCATCGTAACCTCGAAGCGTATGTTGACCAGGCCATGGGGCTCGTCCAGGAGCAGGCGGGGAACGACGGCGGCGAGGAAGTAGCCTTCCTGCTGCAAATACGACTGCACGCCCTCGGCGGCATCGGCAATGTCGTGTGCGGAGTAGGGCTGCTGGTTGACGTAGTGCGCGGCTTCGAGCAGCCGTGTGTAGGAGTATTGCAGGGCGCCCGGAAATTCGTACACGCCGACGTAGAGCGCAGGCTCGAGCACGAACTGCACCCGCAACCCGTCCGGCTCCGGGCGAACGACCAGGGTCACTGCCTGGAGATTCTTGGAGGCGAGTTGCCGCTTGAGAACTGCGATGGATTGGTCTACGAGCGCTCGCGAAAATGGCTGCTGGGCTTTTTGCGGAAGCTGCGCGAGGAGAGGAACAGGGTCGAGCCCCGGACGGCCTGCGATCTCAACCGCAGCCACGGTTTGGCCCTCGTAGGCGGGCAGGTCCTGGACAATCGCCGGCGCGGTTTGAGGCACCGAATGCGGGGGTGTGGCGGCGGGGAGCTGCCCGAACAACCCGAGGCCGAGCGCCAGCACGACGAGCGCAGGGCCCGCGCCAACTCTTGGGAGGGAATGGAACCGCCCGATCAATACTCTATTTTAGGTGCCCCTAGTGGTAAAGGAGAGCGGAATCGCGGAGCGCCTCGAAGGTCTTTAGGCTCTGCTGCCAATCGGCCTCGATGCGGCGCGGGTCTTCTCCGCCGCGGATGGCATCCACCAAGGCCTCGGAACCGGCAAGGCTATGCATGCGGGCGCTTTCCCAATTGTCGGGATACATGCGCGCCAAGGCGCTGGCCAACTCGATGCCGAGCTCGGGGGAATCGAGCAGTTCGCGATTGGTGACGATCAAGCTCACGCCCTCGCAGCGCTGATGGGCGTAAGGGCTGGCGTCGGGAGTGAAGGCAATCGGCATGAAGCGCACGCCAGGGAGCCGGCGCGCGTTGAGCGCAGCGGCGAACTCCGATGCGTGGATCCATGGCGCGCCGACAAGCTCGAAGGGGGTGTCGGTGCCGCGGCCGACGCTGACGTTGGTGTACTCGATCATGCCCACTCCCGGATAGAGGACAGCCTCGTCCAGGTTGCGCATATTGGGCGAAGGGTTGACCCATAGAAGGCCGGTCTCATCGTAGAAGTCGCCGCGGGACCAGCCGCGCATCGGCACCACCAGCAAATCGGCGTGGATGGATTGATTGAAGAGCCGCGCGAGCTCGCCGACCGTCATGCCGTTCCGCACTGGCATGCCGGGGAAATAGCCGACGAAACTTTTCTCCTCGGGCGCGAGCGGAGGGCCTTCGACATGGATTCCATCAATGGGATTCGGGCGGTCCAGGACGATGACCGGGATGCCGCGCCGCTTGGCGGTCTGCAGTGTATACGCCAGCGTGGTCTCGAACGTGTAGAAACGGACGCCAACGTCTTGGATGTCGTAGACCAGGACATTGATCTTGTCGAGGCCCGCGGCCGGAAGCGATTGCGCGGGATCCGACGATTCGTAGGCGCTGTAGACCGGCACGCCGGTGGCGGCATCGCGGGTGTCGGAGACGTTGGCGTCGAGGTTGCCCGACCAGCCGTGCTCGGGGCTGAAGGCGGCGGAGACATTAATTCCTGCGGCGCGCATGTCGTCAATGTTGCGATGGCCGTCCCGGTCGAGGCCGGTGGGATTGGTGACCAGGCCGACCTCTTTGCCTTGCAGCAAATCGAAGTGGCGGCCGGAGAGGACATCGAGGCCGGTGAGCACTTCGCCGTTGCGGTAGAGCGTGCGATGGGCGCCTGCGCTGGCGTCGTTGTAGCCGGTGATGCGCTCCAGCCCGCCCTCGACACGGCCCCATTCGCTGGGGTCGTCGAGGCTGAGGATGGCGGCGGTGGTGGTGGCAACTTCGCTGCGCATTGCCAGGATCGATTTCAATGGCGGGCGCTGCTTGGGATGGATGGCGTTCGAAAGGATGATGATGTAGGTGTTCGAGGACGGGTCAATCCAGAGCGAGGTGCCGGTGAAGCCGGAATGGCCGTAGGAGCCGATGGGAAGGAAGCCGCCGCGATTGCTGGAGAAGGGCGTATCCAGGTCCCAGCCCAGGCCGCGCACGTCGGGCAGGTTGAAGGGCGACTGCGGCGTGGTCATTTTTGCCACGCTCAGGTCTGTGAGGACACGGGTGCCATTGTCGCCGCGGCCGCCATTGAGCATCGTTTGCGCGTACTTGGCGAGATCATCGGCGTTGCTGAAAACGCCCGCGTCGCCGGTGACACCGCCCATGGACTCGGCCGTGGGATCGTTGACCACGCCGCGTTCGTAGCGGCCGGTGTCGTCGTGCTCGGTGGGCGCGATTTTCGGCACCCAACTGGCGGGCGGCAGATACCGGGTGTGGTTCATGCCCAGCGGCCTCCAGACGTGCTGCAGGGCATATTGGTCGATGCGCTGGCCGCTGAGCTTGCGCACGAGCTCGGCAAGGACGACGTAATTGATGTCGCTGTACTCGAAGTGGGAACCGGGCGGATGAGTGGGGACGATGGCGAAGGCCTTTTCGATTCCGGTGGTGTAGCCGGACCATGAGGGGCGCTGCGGAATATCGGGGGGCAGGCCGGAGTAGTGGGTCAGGAGCTCGCGGATGGTGATCTGATCTTTGCCGTTTTGCGCGAATTCGGGGAGGTACTTGGCCACCGGATCGTTCAGGCGAAAGCGGCCCTGCTCGAGCAATTGCACCACCGAGGGTGCGGTGGCGACGACCTTGGTGAGCGAGGCGAGATCGAAAATCGTGTCGGTGGTCATCTTCTCGCGGCGGGGGAGGACGGTGCGATCCCCGAAGGCCTTGCGGTAGGCGATCTTGCCGTCGTGGCCGATTAAGACAACCGCGCCCGGCATTTCACCGGCTTCGATCGAGCGCTGGACGATGGCGTCAATCCTGGACCAGTTAAGCCCTTTGGCCGGTACCGGAGGAGAGCCCGGCGGAGGCGCCGGAGTGGCCAGAAGCGAAGCAGTCATCAGGCTGAAAAGAAAAAATCGCAAGCGGGGGCCCCCGGCGACCAGAGTAGGTTGCTATTTTGGTTATAGTCGGAACCGCGGAGTCGAGTCAATGCGGCGAAACTGGTCGGGCACTACCGAATGAAATCAGCAAAACGAGCGTTGGCGGACACGGAAGCGGCGAATCCGCGCACGGCGATGCTCGGACGCGGCGGCACGCTGGCCACGCTGCGCATACTGCAGCGCGAAGATGCGACCGTCGCCGCAGCGGTGCGGCGCTGCCTGCCGCAGGTCGCTGCGGCAGTGGACAGGATGACGCCGCGGTTCCGCGCCGGAGGGCGGCTGATTTACATCGGCGCGGGCACCAGCGGTCGTCTTGGCGTGCTGGATGCGTCCGAGATTCCGCCCACCTTCGGACTTTCGCCGGCCCGCGTGATCGGGGTGATCGCGGGCGGAAAACGGGCGCTGACCCGCTCGGTCGAGGGCGCCGAGGATCGGGCCCGGGAGGCGGTGCGGGATCTCGATCGGCTGCGGCTGCGGCCCAGCGACACCGTGATCGGGCTCTCGGCGGGCGGACGTGCGCCCTACACGGTTGCGGCCTTGGTCCATGCGGGCCGGCGCGGCTGCCTGACCATCGCGGTGGCCAACACCGCCGGCTCGCCGTTGGCCCAAGCCGCTGAAATGGCGATTGAAGCGCAGACGGGCGCGGAGGCCATCACCGGGTCCACGCGGCTCAAAGCCGGGACCGCGCAGAAGATGATTTTGAATTTGATCTCGAATGCCCTAATGATCCGAACCGGGCGCGGGTACGGAAATTTGATGCTGCACCTGCAGCCTACGAACGCGAAGCTGCGCGATCGGGCGGAACGCATTGTTGCCTCTCTCGGTGGCTTGCGCGGCGCAAGCGGACGGCACCGCGCGCGGCAATTGCTGGCCGCGGCCAAGGGAAACGTGGAACGAGCGGTGGAATTAGTGAAGGCGGGCGCATGATGCTGGCGCTGACGGCAGAGAGCATGCTGCTCGATGGGCTCGAGATCGCCGGTGCCGTGGTGCTAATTGAGGATGCGCGCGTGCGCGCGATCGGATCGCGGGAGGCGCTGGAGGTGCCGCACAAGGCGCGGCTGATGGAATTCGGCGATGCGCTGTTGGCCCCGGGGTTGTTGGACGTTCATGTGCATGGCGGGGCCGGCCAGGATTTCATGTCGGCCGACAGCGCCGGATTGGCAGCCATTCGCGCCCACTTGGCGCGACATGGAGTGACGCGCTATTTGGCCACCACCATGACCGCGGGTTGGGAGCAGACGCTGGAAGTCGTGGCCAGGCTGGCGCAAGCCGGGCTGGAACTGCACTTGGAAGGGCCCTTCTTGAACCCGAAACGGAGAGGAGCGCATCCGCCGGAGTATCTGCTTGAGCCTAGCCTTGAGAAGCTTGATCAGCTTTGCGAGGCGGCGCATGGGCAGATCCGGCTGATTACGATCGCTCCAGAATTGCCCCATGCGCTGGAATTCATTCGCGAAGCGACGGCACGGGGGATCGGCATCAGTTTGGGACACAGCGACTCCACTTTGGAACAGGCGCTGGCGGGGGTGGCCGCCGGAGCGCGGCATGTCACCCACACCTTCAATGCCATGGCCCCGCTGCAGCAACGCCACCCGGGGCTGCTGGGCTTGGCGCTGACCGAACCGGGACTTTGGGCGGAGATCATTGCGGACGGGGTTCATGTCCATCCCCGCCTGGTGGGCGCATTTTGCCGCCTGAAACCCGAGGGGAAGGCGATCCTGGCGAGCGATGGCATCAGCGCGGCGGGGTGCGGGGACGGAATGTTCCAGCTTGGACCAATCCAGGTTCGGGTAATGCAGGGGCGGTGCGAATCAAACGGAAGTTTGGCAGGCAGCGTGCTTACGTTGGATGGTGCGGTGCAAAACGTGATGAACTTCGCCCGACTCGGCGTGGCGGAAGCCTTGACCATGGCAACTCGCAACCCGGCGACGCTGCTGCGAGTCCAACCGCCGCAAATGGCGGTGGGATCCGCCGCCGACATTACGGTATGGACGCGGGCAGGCGCACTTAGGGCGACGTTTTTGGCAGGGCAGCAGGTACACTGAAAGACCAAGGGCAGGCATAAATAAGCCGGAATCCTATGGACAAGCTAGTTATTCGCGGCGGGCAGCCGATCTCGGGCACGATTCGCATCAGCGGCGCGAAAAACGCGGCGCTGCCGACCATGGCGGCGAGCCTGCTGACGGAAGAAGAAATTGTGCTGCGGAATCTACCCGACGTGCGCGACATTCAAACCACGCGCAAGCTGCTCGAGGCGATGGGGGTAGAGAGCGAGGGAAGCGGGGGGCATCACAGGATTTCCCTGCGGGCGCGGAGTTTGAGCCACCCGCAAGCCGATTACGAGCTGGTCAAGACGATGCGGGCCTCGACGCTGGTGCTGGGGCCGTTGCTTGCGCGAACCGGGAGCGCGCGGGTTTCGCTGCCGGGAGGTTGCGCGATCGGGGCGCGGCCGATTGATTTGCACCTGAAAGGGCTCGAGAAGCTGGGCGCAACTCTTCGCCAGGAGCACGGATACGTGATCGCGGAGGCGAAACGGCTGCAGGGGAATCATTACGCTTTTGACAGGATCACGGTGACCGGAACCGAAGACGTTCTCATGGCCGCGGTGCTGGCGCGCGGCGAGACGGTGCTGTCCAACTGCGCGCTCGAGCCGGAAGTGGTGGACCTGGCGGCGCTGCTGGTCAAGATGGGAGCGCGCATCGAAGGTGCGGGGACTCCAACCATTCGCGTGCAGGGTGTGGACCAGCTGGGGGCCGCCAACCACAGCATCATTGCGGACCGTATTGAGACCGGAACGTTTGTGATCGCGGCGTTGATTACAGGCGGCGAGATCACCCTGACGCATTGCCAGCCGGAATATCTGCAGGCGTTGATTCAGCGCTTGGAGGAAGCCGGGGCGAAGATCCAATGCGGAGAACATACTCTGAAGGTGGAGGCCGGCGCCAGGTTGCAGGCGGTGGACGTGACCACCGCCGAGCATCCAGGCTTCCCGACCGACTTGCAGGCGCAATACATGGCGCTGATGACGCAGGCCGAAGGCACCGCCGTCGTCACCGAGACCATCTTCGAGAACCGGTTCATGCACGCGTTGGAATTGAGCCGCATGGGGGCGAATATCCGAATCGAGGGGAACCGGGCGGTGGTGCGCGGGCGCGCGCCCTTGGCGGGAGCGGCAGTGCTGGCGAGCGACTTGCGGGCGAGCGCTTCCCTTGTCCTGGCGGCGCTTGCTGCCGACGGCGAAACCATCATTGACCGCATTTATCATCTCGACCGCGGCTACGAGAAGCTCGAAGACAAGCTCCGCGGAGTTGGAGCGGCGGTGCGGCGCATCGGGCGGCTGATTCCGCTGCCGCATGCTGCCGCGGCATCGTAGCCGCCGCTTGCTAGAATTGAAATGATGCTTCGGTTCTTGCGGGCATGGCTGCCGGTGGTGGCGATGTGCGCGATCATTTTCGCGTTATCCCAGGATTCCAGCTCTGGCCGCCACAGCGACGAGGTGCTGGGCTGGTTGCTGAGCCTCGTGGGGAAGAACTCGCCGCATCTGCGGCATTTGCTCAACCCCGATTTCCGCAAGTGCGCGCACGTCACCGTGTATTTTTTTCTGGCCGCGTTCACCTACCGTGGATTCCGCATGGGACGCTCGGGTTTTCAATTCGCGGGCGCTACCCGCAGTCTGCTCTTTTCGGCGGCTTATGCGGCGACGGACGAGTACCACCAGAGTTTCATTGCGTCCCGCGGTCCGAGCGTGCGGGATGTAGGCATTGACACCTGCGGCGCACTGCTGGCGTTGGTGCTGATCTGGCTCTTCAGCCGCTCCCATGCCCGGGGAGATTCCCCGCCCCCGAAGCCCTACACGCCGGTTCCGCACGTGATAGAATCGCCATAGAATTATGCCCCCCTCGGCTCGGGCTCGCCTTTCGCCTATTCTCGTTCTGGGATCGCTGCTTGCTGTCGGAAATGCCGGCTGCTTGGTCCAGCACCATGCGAATACGAATCCTTTGGCGGCGGTCCAGTCGGCCCAGCCGGACAAGGTCCTGTTCGACATCGCGATGGCGGACCTGGATAAGAACAAGTTCACGGTCGCGCGCCTCAATTTGGAAACATTGCTGACTACCTACCCGGATTCGGAGTATTTGGCGCGCGCGAAGATGGCGATCGCGGACTCATGGTACCGTGAGGGCGGCTCGGAGGGAATGGCGCAGGCGGAGGCGCAGTACCGAGATTTCATCACCTTTTTCCCGGCCATGAAAGAGGCATCCGAGGCGCAGCTCAAGATCGCTGACATCCACTACAAGCAAATCCAAAAACCGGATCGCGACCCGACCCAGGCGGATCGAGCGCAGGCGGAATTGCGGACGTTCCTGCTGAACTACCCCGACAGCCCGCTGCGACCGCAAGCATTGCAGATGCTGCGGAACACGCAGGAGGTGCTGGCGGAGCGCGAATACCGGATCGGCGACTTCTACCTGTCGCGTGCGCAGCAGGGCGAAGACCCGGATTACCGGGCGGCGCAAAGCCGGCTGGAGGAGATGCTGACGAAATACCCGCTGTACAGCCAGGGCGACGTGGCGCTGGATCAGCTCGCGACTTCGTATGAGCGCACCTCGAAGCTATTCACCGATGCGGCTGGACTGGAGCCCAACCCCGAGACCAAGGCGTTGGATCAGGCCAACGCCGACGCGGATCACGCCAAGGCGGTGGCGGATTTTGCACGTTTGATTGAACGCTTCCCGGTCAGCCCCTTGGCCAAGGTTGCATCGGCGCAGCTGGCTGCGCTGCATGCGCCGGTGCCGAAGCCGACGCAAGAGGCGATTGCTTTCAATCGCCAGGAGATCGCCGGACATCAGACGGTGCCGCAAGCGCACGGGTTGGCGAGTGTGTTTGGATTGAGTTCGATGCTCAGCGGAAAGCCTGCGGAGGAATTGGCGCGGGCCGACAAAGTGGGAGATCCTTCGCTCTCGCAACCACCCGCGCAGGCCCCCGAGCCGCTTCCGGGACTCGACGCATTGATCCGCAAGACGATGTTGGCCTCGGGCGCGATTCCGCCCGCGCAAGTGGCGGCGACGCTGACCGGAACCGGAAGCGCCGGCGCCGCGGCAGCGGATCCGCCCGCAGCCGCCACGGGGACGAATGTGACGGCAACTGCGGTTCCGCCCAAGCCGCTGGCATTTCAGAATGTGACGAAAGCGAAGTCGCAGGGCGCCGATACGCCGGAAAGCGCCACGCCGCAAAGCGTAACCGGAAGCAACGACAACGATCCCAACGCCAGGATCGCGGCCTTGGCGCCGACGCGGGGCTTGGTGCTGACGCCCAACGAGGTGGACCTGCAAAACCGCGAACAGATGCTGGCGGCGGAGGTCCACCGTGATGTGCCGGCCCCGGCGGCGGAGTTGCGGAAGACGGCGCAGCGGAACGAAGAAGCGCGGCAGAAATTGATCGCGCAATTGAAGAAGGCTGGAAAATTGCCGGCGACTGCGCCGAATGGGCCAACCCAAGTGCCGGATGCGCCTCCCCCGGCGC